>JBJECI010000032.1:31581-40642 GCA_051870915.1 Paludibacteraceae bacterium | reverse complement strand
ATCATGAAAACAGCCTTGATAACAGGTGTAACGGGGCAAGACGGCTCCTACCTGAGTGAGTTTTTGTTAGAGAAAGGATACGATGTCCATGGTATCATCCGCCGTTCTTCGGTGGACTATCGTGAGCGTATCGCCCATCTGGAGGGGCAACCGCACTTCCACCTCCACTACGGCGATATGTCCGATTCAATGGGACTCATCCAAGTCATTGGTAAGGTGCGCCCCGATGAAATTTACAACCTTGCGGCGCAGTCGCATGTGCAGGTGTCTTTCGACTCGCCGGAGTTCACGGCGGACATCGATGCCACGGGTGTCCTCCGCGTGTTGGAGGCGGTGCGTGCATGCGGTTTGGCGGACACTTGCCGTATCTACCAGGCTTCCACGTCCGAACTCTACGGAAAGGTGGAGGAAGTGCCGCAGAACGAGAACACCCCCTTCCACCCCTATTCGCCTTATGCTGTGGCTAAACTCTACGGCTATTGGATAGTGAAAGAATACCGCGAGGCATACAATATGTTCTGCTGCTCGGGTATCCTCTTCAACCACGAGTCCGAGCGCCGCGGCGAGACTTTCGTTACCCGCAAGATTACCTTGGCGGCGGCGCGTATTGCGCAGGGCAAGCAGGATAAACTCTATCTGGGCAACCTCTCATCGTTGCGCGACTGGGGCTATGCGAAGGACTATGTGGAGTGTATGTGGCTTATCTTGCAGCACAAGACGCCCGAGGACTTCGTGATTGCAACGGGTGTGCAACACTCTGTGCGTGAGTTCTGCGACTTGGCATTCCGTGAGGTCGGTATCACGCTTCGTTTCGAGGGCGAGGGTGCGAACGAGAAAGGTATCTGCGAGGCAGGACCTGCTCATCTGGTGGGCAAGACGCTGGTGGAGGTATCTCCCGATTTCTATCGTCCTACCGATGTGGTGAACCTGTGGGGTGACCCGACCAAGGCGCGTGCAGAGTTGGGATGGAACCCGAGCAAGACCACGTTTGAGCAACTGGTGCACTTGATGGTGCAATCGGATATGAAGAAGGTCGCTGCCGACCATGCCGCAGAGCAGGCACGCACCAACCTCGCCGAGTACCTCGAGAAAGGAATTGTCAAATAAGGAAATAGTCGTTATTCTCCGCTAATTGCCATTAATTATCCATAAATTCTTTGTCGATTCCTCCATTAAAACCATATAAAGGACCATTAAAAGTATAGCCTTTTTAATGAACTTTTAATGGCATTTAATGGAGGCATAAAATTAACGAACAATTGACGGTCATTAACGGAGAATAATAATTATTGAGCAATTGACGGTTATTAACGGAGAAAGAAATTAACAGGGAGATGGAAAAACAAAGCAAGATTTACGTAGCTGGGCACCGCGGGATGGTGGGCTCTGCTATCGTGCGCGAACTGCAGCGGCAAGGCTACACCAATATCATCACGCGCACGCACAAGGAGTTAGACCTTTGTCGTCAAGACCAAGTGGAGGCGTTCTTCGCGCAGGAGAAACCCGAATACGTCTTCCTCGCTGCGGCGAAAGTCGGAGGTATTGTTGCCAACCAGAGTGCGTTGGCTGACTTCATGTACGACAATATGATACTTGAGATGAATGTCATCCATGCCGCTTGGCAGAACGGCTGCAAGAAACTCGAGTTCTTGGGCTCATCGTGCATCTATCCTCGCCTTGCGCCCCAGCCGATGAAAGAGAGTTGTCTGCTCACGGGCGAGTTGGAGAAAACCAACGAAGCATATGCGCTGGCGAAGATTAGCGGGCTCAAATACTGCGAGTTCCTCAATCGCCAGTACGGCACCGACTATATCTCCGTTATGCCGACCAACCTCTATGGTCCTAACGACAACTACCACCCCGAGCACTCTCATGTCCTCCCTGCGCTTATCCGCCGCTTCCACGAGGCGAAGGAGCAACACCTCCCGTCCGTTACCTGCTGGGGTGACGGCTCTCCCTTGCGCGAGTTCCTCTATGTGGACGATTTGGCGAACCTCTGCGTCTTCTTGATGAACCATTACTCCGGCAACGAGACGGTCAATGCCGGTACGGGTAAGGAACTGACTATCAAACAACTGACTGAACTCGTCGCAAAGGTGGTTGGCTACGAGGGTGAGATACATTGGGATACGACACGTCCTAACGGTACGCCTCGCAAACTGCTGGATGTCAGCAAGGCAACAGCACTCGGCTGGACCTACAAGACCGAACTCGAAGACGGTATCCGCCTTGCCTACGAAGACTTCCTCCACAACCCCATGCGCGCCGAGAGATAAACGAAACATACCATTATCAACAAACCAAAAGAGGCTGCCTAACAATGCAAGTCAGACAGCCTCTTTTCTCCGATATAAGCCCCCACCAACGCTGCAACTCTATTGTGGGTTGATTACGCATTGATACTTTTCCTTGCTTCCATGTCTATAAGCAAAATAGAGGAGGCTGTCTAACAAGTACATCATGCGCTGATGGGTAGACATTCATTCTCTGTAGGAGATTCGTTTTTGACTCGGTATAGTCTCGTCCAGAAACCGATCAGAAACCGAGCAGATACCGATCAGATACCGATTAAGACTGCTGGGTAACAGGAGGGTAAGAAGTGGAAGGTAAAAGACTACCAATTAGCATATGGATGCTACGTTACATTAAAAAGAGACTGCCTAACGGATTTGTTAGACAGCCTCTTAAAAGAATACGAAGATTCGATAACTGCTTAGTGGAACAAATAGCGAATGCTGATAGCAAACGTGTTCCCGCTATAGAAGCCGCCGTACGAGAAGTAAGCTCCCGTCTCGCTCGTCTTGTCTTTGGTGCCATCGGAATAGGCAAGCGTAGTGGAGGTGCTGCTGATGCCTAAGCCGAACATCGGTCGCCAATCCACGGCAATCTGCATCGGGAACCAGAAGTTATATTCCACGCCGATTCTGCCTGCTACGCCTATGTTGTAATGGCTGTAGAAATAGCGTGCGGAGTTCAACGTTGCTATGGTCTGCATGGCGGGCTTCTTCTCATCGTCTCCCGAGCCGTAACCATACCCACTGCCATCGTATGACACTTTGTCGCCATGCCACCATAAGTCTAAACCTCCACCGACACCCATATACCAGTTCCATTCCCCTTTGTTGTTCCATGGAATCTTCGTGTTGAACGGGTTCAACCAATCGTGTGTAACTACACCCTCTACGTTAATCCCATTCACAAAGAACCCCGGAAAACCGGCATCCAATGTAATCATACGGTCAGCGGCAAGGTTGTGCTGATAGGTAACCTCGATACCGTAACTCAGACGTCCGCCGATAGAGCGGGGTTGTGCTGCCACCATTGCGGCTGCCACGATTGCCATTGCGGCTAATAAGAATCTCTTTTTCATATAGTATATTGTTTAGAATTGGTAAGCGGGGGTGTTTGGCTGAAACCCGATGCAAAGGTAACGAAATTAATGAATAAGCATGTCCTATATTTACAAAAAATATGTCTCAAAACTGCAACGCTTTGAGACATAACTGATTAAGGTTTCTTTTTATTCCGTCTTTTCTATAAACTCGCTGGGGGAGCAGCCGACGATGGTGGTGAAATTGCGCCATGCCGACCCGCGCGAACGATAACCGGCATCGTAGAAGATATCTTGTATATTCATTTGTGGACGCTTTTGCAATTGGTCCTTGATATATGCCACGCGCAGTCGGTTCACATAATCCTTAAATCCGCTGTAGCCCATCTGCTGTATGGCTTGGGTTACATAGTTTCGGTTGCTTCCCACTCGTCGCGTCAAGTCCTCCAAACGCAACTCGGGTTCCCTCCATAGTTCTCCCTGCTCCATCGCATGTCTCACTTGTTTCTGCACCAATAGCAAACTCTCTTTCTGCTCTTCCTGAGCCGTCTCCCGCATGCTCTCTTGTTCAGGTTGCGCAGCAATCGCCTTCGGCACGGGAATACGCTCAAACAGTTCTATGTACATCACGTAAATAGGGTAGGCAAGGAAGAAAAAGGTGTGCAGCATGCGCCACATCAATGTACGGCTCAGCATATTGCCCACAAAGGCAAACGATATGCCGCTCACCAGCACCAGCATCACCACCAACCAACTGCTACCCGCGCTGCTGCGACGAGGATTGTAGTGGAAACAACCCCAAATAAACTCAATAGGCAACATGAATATCAATAGCACCAGGCGCATGATAACATCCGGCTTGCCGATATTTGCTGTCAGTTCGGCAAAACTGTCCAATGGTGTCTGATACCTGCCGAATAGGACTATATAAATCGCCACATAGATGGCGCAGGGTAATACATAGAGCAACCATCGGCGGAGATTGAACCATCCGGGGCGGGCTACCTCCACAGGATAGAGCGTAACGAGATAGCGCAAGCACATGCCGAAAATCATCTCGCGCATGTTGAGCACATGGTAGTATTCGCGTATGCTCTCGCCGCTCAGCATCAGAACCATTTTCAGCAGGATGGCAGATGCCGAGAGCAGGGCATATATTCCGAAGAAGACGCGAGACCTGTCTGAATGCTCCTTGCGGGCATGAATCATGTACACACCGTTCACTACGAGGGTAAACAATATAATCCCCAGCAGGATGATTTGTAAGATATCACTTCTATTGACAAGCATACTCTAACCACTAATCACTGACCACTAACCACTGACCACTCAACTCTCAACTTCCCCATCAAACACAATCGTTGCACCGCCCGTCATTTGCACATTCCAATCATGGTCTATGCTAATTTGCAGGTCGCCTCCGAGCAGGTGGACGGTTACTTCGTTGTCCGTCAGCCCTTGTGCATAGGCGACCACGGCGCTGGCGCATGCTCCGGTGCCGCATGCCATAGTCTCCCCGCTGCCTCGCTCCCACACGCGCATAGTCAGTTCCTGCCGGTTCTCCACGCGCACAAACTCTACATTCGTCCCATGCGGGAAGCGGCGGTCTTTCTCAATACGCGGACCCATTTGCCACACCATCTCGTCCGTTATCGCTCCCTCTACCATTACTACGGCATGCGGATTACCCATATCCACAATGGATAAAGGAGGCAGGATAAAGGATGAAGGATTTTCTTTAGATGAAGGATAAAGGACGCAGGATGAAGGACTTATTACCTTTGTCTTTGAATACTCATAGTCGGAACTATTTAGTCTTTTATCCTTAATCCTTAATCCTTCATCCTTAGAGCTATTTAGTCTTTGTTCTTGGTTCCTTGTTCCTTGTTCTACCATCACCGCTTTCCCCATCTCCACGCAAACCGACTCCACCACACCATCGCGCACTTGCAGATGCAGCGTCTTCACTCCCGCGCCGGTCTCTAAGGTAATATCGGTCTTGCTCGTCAGCCCACGCTCATAGACGTACTTGCCGATACAGCGCGATGCATTCCCGCACATCTCCGCCTCCGAACTGTCTGCGTTAAAAATCCGCATACGAAAATCGCATGCCTCGTCTGTCGGGGGCATGATAAGCACGATGCCATCGCCTCCGATACCTGTATGACGATTGCTCAACCGAACAGATAACGCCTGCCAATCAATAGAAGAAATAGGGTAGGAGACTAAATCAAAATAGATATAGTCGTTCCCCAACCCGTGCATTTTAGTAAATGGTAAAAGCATATAAAAAACGATTTCAGGTTTCAAGTTTCAGGTTTCAAGTGGATAAACACTTGAATTATTACCCTGATACTTGAAACCTGAAACTTGGTTAGTAGGTGATTTTTACCCGCCGAAGTTGTCGAAGCGAATCATGTCGTCTTCTACGCCCAGCGAGTGGAGCAGGTCAACGACCGTCTTGGACATCATAGGAGGTCCACAGAGATAGTACTCGATGTCTTCGGGTGCGTCATGCTGCTTGAGATAGGTGTCGCCCATCACGGGAGCGATGAAGCCCGGAGTATATTTCACGCCGAGAGCGTCTGCCTTGGGGTCGGGACGGTCGAGTGCCAAATGGAAATGGAAGTTGGGATACTCCTTCTCCAAAGCAAGGAAATCGTCCATAAAGAACACCTCGTCGATGGCGCGTGCGCCGTAGAAATAGTGCATCTCGCGGTCGCGTGTGTGCAGGGTCTTGAGCATGTGCATGATTTGTGCGCGGAGCGGAGCCATACCGGCACCACCGCCGACCCAAATCATCTCGCGTTTCGAGTCGAACACAGGGTGGAAATCGCCGTAAGGACCCGACATCGTTACCTTATCACCCGGCTTGAGCGAGAAGATATAGGTCGAAGCGATACCGCAGGGCACGTCTTGGAACTCGGGTCCATTCGGGCACTGCTCTTTCGGCTTGAACGGCGGCGTAGCAATACGCACAGTCAGCGTGATGATATCGCCCTCGTCGGGGTAGTTCGCCATAGAGTATGCACGGATGGTGGGCTCGGTGTTCTTCTGCTTCAAGCCGAAGAGTCCGAACTTCTCCCATGCCGGCACGTATAGGTCGCCAATCATCTCGCGGTCGAAGTCGTTGTAGTTGATGTCGTATGCAGGAATCTTGATTTGTGCATACGAGCCCGGGATGAAGTCCATGTGCTCGCCCGGGGGCAACTGCACCTTGAACTCCTTGATGAACGTAGCCACGTTCTTGTTCGAGATAACGGTGCACTCCCATTCCTTCACGCCGAGAACCGACTCGTCAATCTTCAACGCAAGGTCGTTCTTCACCTTCACTTGGCAGCCCAAGCGCCAGTGGTCTTTCTGTTGCTTGCGGGTGAAATGTACGGTCTCGGTAGGCAGAATCTCGCCGCCGCCTTCCAGCACTTGGCACTTGCACTGTCCGCACGAGCCCTTACCGCCGCAGGCGGAAGGCAGGTGCACACCGGCAGCACCCATCGCATTCAGCAGCGTACCGCCGGCAGGAATATGGTATTCCTTGTCGCCGTTCACCACCACTTTCACATCACCCGAAGGCACTAAATACTTCTTCGCTACCAATAGGATGATAACCAGCAGCAGGATAACCAAAAGGAATACAACTACTGCCCATAAAATTGCCATAAAATCCATATCTGTTCTCCTCCTATTATTAGATATTTAACCCCGAGAAGCACATGAATGCCATCGCCATCAGACCTACGGTGATGAAGGTGATGCCCAGTCCTTGCAGAGGTTTGGGTACATCGTTGTATTCCATCTTCTCGCGAATACCCGCCAAGCAGACGATAGCCAGCAGCCATCCCAAGCCGGAGCCGAAGGCGTAGGCGAAGGCATCGCCGATGTTCGCAATCGCTTTCACGTTCTCGGGGTCGAGGATGATACGCTGCTGCATGAAGAGCGAGCCACCCATGATGGCGCAGTTCACGGCAATCAGCGGCAGGAAGATACCCAGCGACGCATACAGCGATGGCGAGTATTTCTCTACGACCATCTCCACCAACTGCACGATAGCGGCAATCACGGCGATGAAGAGGATGAACGACAAGTAACCCAGATTCAGCGGGTTCAACACATACACTTGCAGCAGATAGTTCACCGGCAGGGTGATGAGCAGCACGAACGTAACGGCTACGCCCAATCCCGCACTGGTCTTCACGTCTTTCGACACGGCAAGGTACGAACACATACCCAAGAAGTATGCGAAAATCATGTTGTCAGCAAATATGCTGCGAACAAATAGACTTAATGCATGTTCCATAATATTACTTCTTCTCCTCTTTATTAAGCCCTCTGTGAGCCCAAATGATACATCCTACCAAAATCAGTGCCATAGCCGGCATCATCATCATACCGCAGTTCTCATATACGCCGCCGTTGGCTACATACCAACTCTCCGGAATCACGCGGAAGCCGAGCAGCGTGCCCGAGCCGAGCAACTCACGGAAGAAAGCGACAATCACCAGAATGATGGCATAGCCGAAGCCATTGCCTAAACCGTCGAGGAACGAATCCCACACTTTGTTGGTCATGGCAAACGCCTCTAAGCGACCCATCAAGATACAGTTGGTGATAATCAGTCCGATATACACGCTCAACTGCATAGCGATGTCGTAGGCAAAGGCTTTCAGCACTTCGCTCACAAGCGTTACCAGCGCTGCCACTACCACCAGTTGCACGATGATACGGATACGCATCGGGATGGTCTTGCGGATGAGCGAGATAATCACGTTAGACATCGCCACGATGATGGTAACGGCGATACCCATTACCAACGCGGGCTTCAGTTGCACCGTTACTGCCAACGCGGAGCATATACCCAACACCTGTACTACCACAGGGTTGTTCAAGTTCAAAGGACCCAGCAGGGTGTCTTTTGTTTTCTGAGATAGTGCCATATTATTCTCCCTCCGTTTGTTCGCAAGTCTGCTCGCAGCAAGCAGCAGGAGCAACCTCCTCTGCGGCTTCGCAAGTGGCTTGGCAAGGTTTGTTACAAGTCTTGTTCAAGAAATCGGCGTACTCACCCAAGTTGCTGAGCAACATATCGCTCACGCCCGTCGAGGTGATGGTTGCGCCGGAGATGGCATCCACTAGCTCCTGACCTTCCGCCAGTTTGCCCGATTTCAGCACTGCCACCGACACCACTTCGCCCTCTGCATTCTTGATATGCTTGCCGTTGAACTGGTGGCGGAATTTCTCCGTTACAATCTCTGCACCTAAACCCGGGGTCTCGCTCTCGTGGTTGAAGTTCACACCGAAGATGGTGTTCTTGTCCGCGTCAAGCGCGAGGTAGCCTCCGATGCCGCCCCACAGACCGGCACCGTGCAGTTTTAGCACATACTTCGTCTCGCCCTCAATGTTCGCTACGAATACCGGCGCACCCTGTACGTCTATCGTGTCGTGTACCAATGAGAGGTACAGCGCAGCGGGGTCGGTCTCGGAATAGTCTTGATTGAGCGCCACCAGAATCTGCTTCTGTTGGTCAAGCAGCGCGTTGGCGTGTTGACGAGGACTCAGCACTTGGCTCACCACGGCGAGCAGCACTGCCACCAGCACCACAATCACGGTCGCATAGGCGATAGTATAGAGGTTGCTGTTGGTGTTCAGCCCTTTCTTTTCTTCTACAAAGACACCTTTCTGATGACACTGCGGGCATTCTTCGGGTGCTTTGTCTCCTATGTGGACATAGCCGCA
>JBJECI010000032.1:0-31481 GCA_051870915.1 Paludibacteraceae bacterium | reverse complement strand
GATGACACTGCGGGCATTCTTCGGGTGCTTTGTCTCCTATGTGGACATAGCCGCATACGGAGCATACATATTTCTTTTCTGCCATTGTAGATGTTATTGATTATTCATAATAAGAAAAATATCGTTTCATGGATATTGTAATGTGTAAACCACATACCACCCCTGATTGATAGTCTCTATGGGTTCCTGTTGTTTCCATTCTGTATTATCTATTGGGGCTTGTTTGTACAAAGTATCTCCGTTCAAAGAGAGAATATGTAAGGATTCAATAGCATCTGATGGCTTGTAATAATTCTCTCTATAATTATAATGATAGCAAATTACTGATGTAGATAATGGTTGGACACAAACTTGTTTGTATTGTAGTGTATCATTAATCGTGTCATATAAGAATGTGTACGGGTGATGCCATGCGCATAGGACAATGGAATCTTGTGAATTATTAACAATCTCATATATATTTTCGCTATCCTTATAATCTATCGCAATACATGCTGTACACAAAATCAATAAGAATCCATACGCAGTCGCAAATTTTAGTATATTATGAACGATATTTTTCATTGAAATACAATATGTCGAAAGTGATTATACAGTATATATTGATTACAAGTCAACTATTATTTAACAGTTGCGCGTTTCATACGGCGTTTGATGTTCACTTGCACTACGCACCAGTCAATCAGCGGCGCAAAGGCGTTCATCAGCAGGATAGCGAGCATCATACCCTCGGGGTAACCCGGGTTGAGCACGCGAATCACTATCGCCATGAAACCAATCAAGAAACCATAAATCCACTTTCCGCACTCCGTGCGAGCCGAGGTAACGGGGTCGGTAGCCATGAACACCGCACCGAAAGCGAAGCCGCCGGTTACCAAGTGCATGTACCACGGGTAGTTAGCCGCTGCCGTGTCCGGACCGCATACGTTGAACAGCCATGCCGTCAGCGCACCGCCCGCGAAGATACTCAGCATCGTCTTCCACGAAGCCACGCCCGTCGAGATGAGCAGCAGCGCACCCAGCAGGATTGCCCAGCAGCAGGTCTCGCCCACCGAACCGGGTATCAAGCCGTTGAAGGCATCCCAGAAACCTACGGGCACGAGGTTAGCCTCCGTGGTGGTAGCCACCTGCGTCAGCGGGGTAGCACCCGAGAAGCCGTCCACCAGCGTCTTGCCGCCGTCCCAGCCCCATGTGCCGCCTGTGCGGACAAAGGCTTGGTCGCCCGTCATGTGCGTAGGATAAGCAAAGAAGAGGAACGCGCGCGTGATGAGCGCCACGTTGAAGATGTTGTAGCCCGTACCGCCGAACACCTCTTTCGCGAAAATCACCGCGAAAGCCGTTGCCACAGCCACCATCCACAGCGGCGTGTTGATGGGCACTATCAGCGGAATTAGGATGCCGGTTACCAAGAAACCCTCTTGAATCTCCTCTTTCTTCCATTGCGCCACCGTGAACTCGATGCCGAGACCGGTGATGTAACTTACTAAAATATACGGCAGTACAGCCAAGAAGCCGAAGCCGAATGCCTTCCAGAAGAGGGCGCAGGTCAAACCGCCGCGAACCAACTCGCCGGTCGCCAGCAGGTGCTGATAACCCACGTTGTACATGCCGAACAGCAGCGCGGGCACCAACGCCAGCACCACCAGAATCATCGTACGTTTCGAGTCGCTACCGTCGTGTATCTGCGCGCCCACACGCTTTGCCGTAGTGTTCGGCGTGAAGAGGAAGGTCTCAAAACCGTCGTACACCGAGTGTAGCCAATGCAACTTCCCGCCCTCATCGAAGGTCGGACGAAGTTTCTCTGTCAATTTATATAAACCCTTAAACATATTACTCTACTTCGTTTTTGAGGTTATCCAATGCTGCCCGAACGATGGCTTGCAGCGGCATCTTGCTCGTGCAGACGTACTCGCACAGCGCGAAGTCCTCGGGAGCCACTTCGTAGGCACCCAACTGCTCCATGCGGTCGAGATTGCCCGCAATCATCGCCTTAATCAGGTATTCGGGGTAAATATCCATGGGGAACACTTTGTCGTACTCGCCGCTCACGATGATGGCGCGGCGACCGCCTTTCAAACGAGCGTCCCAGTTGTAGTCTTTCTTGCCGAAGAGGCGTTGCAAGGGTTTTGCAGGGTCGGTGCAACTGGCGTTGAAGTCGCCGAAGCGCGGAATCAGCCAGCCCATGAACTCGTGCGTCTCGCTGCCCTCGTCAAGCGCGGTGAACTGGTTGTCATAGACGGAAATCATCTCGTCCAAGCCCACCTGATGACCGCTCAGTACGTTGCCTGCCACGTAGCGCACAGGCTCGCCTGATTGCACGTTGCAGCCGAAGACGGAACTTACCGGCATACCGGGCAACACTCTGTAATACTGCGGGTTAGCAGCCAACGGACCTGTCAGCGCCACCAACTTCTGCATATCCACGATGCCTTTGGTGAACAAGCGCCCGATGATTGCGAGGTCTTGCACGTTGATGGTCCATACCGTCTCGCCTTTGGCTATCGGCAGCACATGGTTAATCTGCACGCCAACGTTGCCGGCGGGGTGGGGACCTGCCACCTCAAACAAGGTGCAGTCTTTCAACTCGCGGAACTCGATGGCTTTCGCACCGGCTTGAATGCCCACATACACGGGCGCGATGGTTGCCAACTTGCTCACGGCGGCTTGCAGGTCGGTGAGTTGACCTTTCAGCACCCACTCGTAGTTCGGAGCCGCGGGAGCCGAGTCGAAGGTAGAGATGAATACGGCTTTCGGAGTCTTGTTCGGCAGCGCGATGCAGTCGTACGGACGTTGCTTAATCAGGCTCCACAAGCCCGAATACAAGAGCAGCCCTTTCGGGTCTTGCGTCTTGTCGAACGTCTGATACGCAATCGTCTCATCTGCCTCAATGTCTATTGACATCACCTTGCGACGGTCGCCGCGAATAATCGCTGCTACCTTGCCGCTAACCGGCGATGTGAAGAACATCTCCTCGAACTTCTTGTCGTGAAACAGCGGACTGCCGGCTTTCACGATATCGCCCTCTTTTACCAAGAGTTTAGGCTTGATGCCGGCGAAGTGGTCAGGAACAATGTGATAAACGGCAGGACGACGAACGCTCCCTATCGTCTCCTCTGCACGTCCCTCAAACGGAATGTCCAAACCACGTTTCAGTTTGATTTGTTGCATGTTATGAATTGTTTGTTTTAGTTTTATGGTCTTTAGTGTAATTTCCCCGATAGGTAATGAAATTAGTGAAAAATGCTCGCATCTATGTTTATCCCGACTTGTCGGGAATTTATCGGGATTACATGGCAATTATACGTTAATGGAAATAAGAATAATTTTAGGAAATTTTTGTTGAAATAATCATTAATAATGAAATTAATGAATAATTACACGGCAATTATACGTTAAAGGAAAAAGGACAATTTTTGGAAATTTTTGTTGAAATAAAAGAATCATCGTTGCTTGTGATGTGTATATGTTTCTTATTTCGAGTTCGCGTTACGTTAAAGAAAAAAGGACAATTTGGGGAAATTTTTGTTGAGAAATGTCCTCTCCGAAAACGGCGGCAAAGTTAACACTTTTTTCCGATATACGCAAATTTCTTGTGCATTTTGCTCAAAACACTTTGCAAATAGAGAAAGAACAACTCGAAAATTACTTTCGCCAACTATTCATAGCCTTTTTTAGTCGAACTAAGGCTTGAAAAATCATAGGCGGCAGGGCAAATGCCATCACCACCACCGAGCCCATGCCGATGAGAGTTACCGCGCCGAGTGAAAACATCGCCGGATGTTTTGCCAGCACCAGCACCCCGATGCCCACTAACATGATAAGTGCCGACAATGCAATCTCTGTGCGGAATTGCGGCAAGATACGCTTGCCGGTACGATGTTCGTACAGCAGTCCCTCCACCATGAATATCGTATAGTCATCGCCTTGCCCAAAGATAAAGGTCGCAAGGATGATGTTCACGATATTGAATTGCAACCCGCAGAGGTGCATAATGCCCAAAATCCATACCCACGAAACCATCATTGGTACAAAGGCAATCACGGCGAGACACAATGCTTTACCTGCTTGTTTATACAGGCGTTGCCCCCTGAAATGTCCGAAGAAACTGCCCCACAGAAAGAGGAATACAATAAGCGAGCAGGCACTTCCGATATAGTTGAAATTATCGGATAATGAAGCGGTTACTTGTCGGTTAAGGGCTTGTATATCTATGGTTTGCCAATGTGTTGGCGTACTCTCTTCCGCATCTCTCTCTGCCTGCTCTACAAAATAACCGTTGCAGTAATGCCCTTGCAGGATGGTTGCGGTGAGCGGTGCAAAGAAGGCGAGAGACGTTTGCACCCGATATTCTTCACTTTGCATAAGCGGGCTGTACTCAAATGCCGTGGAGCGGAAGCCGTATTGCTCGGCATATCGGCTGATTTCCGAAGCCGCTAATTGCGGGTGTAGCCGACAAAAGTCTTGCCAACGAGCCAATCGCCGCGCTTGCTCATCGGGATTAGGCAGGAAACGGAGTGCGCTCGTAGTGGTGGGTATCGCCCTCCATAGCGAGTCGGGGCAGACATGATACACGGCATCGCTGGACTGACCGGCTTGCTGCGTGAGGTAAGCGAAGTCCGCCCGCTCCTGCCGCGTCATATAGTTGATGTTCGACAGGTTATCATCAAACGACAACTTGCCTGCAAATATCCCCACAACAAGAGTAATAATAAGCAAGGAGCAAGCAACAAGGACAGAGGAGAAAGGACTGCTTTCCTTCGTCTCTGTGGCTTCAGATTCGGTGCTATTTAGTCCTTTATCTTTCATCCTGAATCCTTTATCCTCCATATGCGGCAGCACCACAACGGTAAAGCCGATAGTCCCTACCAGCATCGCGGCGGCAAAGAGTCCCAAGTCGCGCAGTGCCGTGGCTTGCAGCGGCAGCAGCGTCAAGAAAGCGGCAATGGTGGTGATGTTGCCCACTATGAGCGGCGACAGTTCTTCTTGCAGGGTGGTGCGCATATCCGTGGTGTATTGGCGATGTACCACCAGATGAAGCGGGTAGTTGATAGCCACACCCAGCAGGATGGTACCTATCCCCACCACGATGAGCGACACATGCGGATGCACCAGCGCCAGCATAGCCACGCCAAACAGCCAACCGAATCCCGCCGCGCAAAAGATAGGCAGCAGCCCACGAACACCCGCTTTGCGCCACTTCTTGCCATCTTTTCTAGACCTGCGAGCGCGTATGCGCACCGCCACAAACAGTACCGCCGCGATGGCAATCAGTGCAACCAATGCGGTCAGAATGGTATCGTGCTTTATCTGTCGGGCGTTCCCCACCGATATGACCGGCGAACCCAACAGCCGAACAGACACCTCCCCCCGCGTTGCTTGCACCACCTGCTCAAGTGAGTCAAGAAGCCTTGCATTCTGCCGTGTCTCCGTCCCGCCGTAAGGCGAATCCATGTACGCAAACGCCATCCGACCGTCTTTGGTCATCATGTAGCCATCCACCATCTCAAACGCACTCCCCTTAGGGCTAAACTGCTGCAAATCATGCAATACCGTGCCGAACAGATTGAAGGGATCGTACTGAATACGCGTGCTGACAAACGAAGAAACGGGCATCTGCAGCAGGCGGCGGTTAATTTGCATCTGTGTATCCAAGTACTGCGGCTCTGCCAACAGACTATCCATATATCGATAATCCACCTCTGTCAAAAAATAGGGGGCATGAGCATATACAAACGCTATAGCATCCCAATAGGCTTGCATATCCACTTGCGCCACTATCGGATAGGGCATTCCCTGTCGCGCATACTCCTCCGCAAACGCATCCACCGCGTCCATCAGTGCCTCCTCGCGCCGAGTGCTGTCCACCGCCGAGCCGTCAAAAAGCACCATGATACGCTCCGCCTGCGCCACTTCCTGATATATCGCCATCTGCTCCTTGTGCTTGCTATCTAACGGCAGGAAGTCCGATATATCTTCCGAGAAGCGTAGCCGCGTGCAGAGCCCCGCAAGCACCACGACCACCACCCCGAGCATGCTCCATAGCAAACGCCGGTGTCCCGAAAAATAATCATATATGCGAAGCAAAATAGACACTTTTTTCAATTATGAATGATGAATTATGAATTATGAGGGCGTTGATAATTGATAATTAAGAATTATGAATTAAGAATTAAGAATTAAGAATTAAGAGGGCATTGCATGCCTATTTTCAGAGCATGAGCACTCATAATTCATAACTCATAATTCATAATTAAAAAGAGCATGGGCACTCATAATTCATAATTCATAATTCAAAATTTACCCCGTTGGTCGATGAACTTCACGGGTTTGCGGCTCTGGGCAGGCATGTTGATGGCTTGTATGACGTCGTAAGGCAGTACTTCCACGTTGGGAGCCACCCGCAGGCGCGAGCGGAAGCGGTCTTTCAAGTCCTTCACCAATGCCTCCTCGTGGCCGCCCCCGCGCAGGCTAATCCGCACCAACACGTCATCCGTACCCGCATCCGACGTGCGCACTACCACCACATAGTTCCCCACATACTCCGCGTTGTCCAACACATCGTATATCGCAGGCGGGTATATCGTGGTTCCTTTCAGTTTGATCATGTTGTTCTTCCGTCCTACGAGCGGTGTCAAACGGTAAGAGTTTCGCCCGCAAGCGCAAGGGCTCACCACTTTCGCTGCCAAGTCGCCCGTGCGAAAACGCAGCAGCGGCATACCTTCCACCCCCAGCATCGTAACCACTATCTCCCCCACTTCCCCGTCTGCCACAGGCTGTCCGTCCTCGCCGATTATCTCGGTGATAATCAGTTCCGGATGCACATGCCCGCCGCAACCGTATTCGCATTCCGCAAACGTGGCGGACATCTCCGTAGAAGAGTAGGTGGCAAAGAGTTGCACCTCCGGCCACTTGCTATGAATACGCTCGCCCAGCAGGCTGAGCGCAAACTGTTGGTCGCGCAGACCCTCGCCGATACCGATAATCTTTCGGATAGACGAGTGGTGATAGTCTATGCCGTTGGCTTGAGCATACTCTATCAGTCGCAGGATGAACGAAGGCACGCACATGATAGCCGTCGGCTGCAAGCGTTGAATGGTGTCCCATTGCAGGGCAGGATTGCCGTTGCCCACGCGCACCACGCCTGCCCCTAATCGGCGCAACCCCAACCAATAGGCAAGCCCCGCCATGAAACGCTTGTCCAGCGTAACCATCAACTGCACCACATCCTCCTTCGTGATGCCCGCGCAGGCAAAAGACTTCTCCTCGTTGAATGCCAATCGTTCCAAATCCTTCTCCGTACAGCCGAAGGTAACGGGGTCGCCCAGCGTGCCCGAGGTGGTGATATAGTCCACTATGGCAACCTCCGGCACGCAGCGAAACTCATCGTTATGCACTTGCAAGTCGCGCTTCTCCGTGAACGGTAGGCGTGGCAAATCGGCTATCGTCCGTATCTCCTCCGAACGAATACCCGCTTGCAGAAACATCCTTTGGTAATAAGGTGAGTGCGCCGACAGATAAGCCATCTGCTTGCGCAGCAACTCTTCTTGGTAGAGCCGTATCGTTTCTACCGATTCAAATTCAATATCCATTCTAAAAAGGCTTTTTTCCATTGTCTTGATTCCTCAGTCCCCTTGCTCTCCGAGGCGCCGAACCCGTGTCCGCCGGTCGCGTAAAGAATATACTGATGCGGCACGTGGTGCGCCGTGAGTGCCGAGTCAAGCAGCAGCGCGTTCTCATAGCGCACCGTTGGGTCGTCTTTGCAGTTCACAAGAAACACAGGCGGGCAATCATCGGTGATATGTCTCTCTATCGAGAGCGAGTCGCGCATATTTTGATTAAACTGCCGCCACACGCCCAAGGCTCCTCGCCGCGAACGCTTGTGGGTCAGTTGCCGGTCGCTCATGGTTACCACAGGATAGATAGGTGCCAAGAAATGCGGGCGATACGGTGTCCGGTTATAGAGATACGACAGCATCGTCAGATGCCCGCCTGCCGAGAACCCCATCACTCCGATACGAGCCGTGTCTATCCTGAGCGAGTCGGCTTGCCGGTACACTTCCGACAACGCCCATTCCGCATCCTCCAGCATGTCGGGGTACTTATTGCCGATACCCCAAAAGCGATACCACAGCATGTAGGCACTGATGTTCGCCACGCGGTATTGCAGCACAAACGCGTTTATCCCCTGCTGCTGCAACCATTGTGCCGTACCCATCCCCTCGTTCTTCATATCCAGCCACGAGTAACTTCCCCCGGGGCAAATCACCACCCCGATACCCGTGTTCGTTGCCGAGTCCGCCAAAAAAGGAGTCAGCGCAGGTGCTTTAGCCGCCCATACCCCCATGGAGGTGCAGGCAAAAACAAACACCCCTATAAGCCAACGATATATCGTCTTATCCTTCATCTTTTATCTTTTCCACCGTCTCCACCGCAGCACATACCGTCCCGTATATGCCGTGCAGGAAACAGTTCTGCCCTGTCAGATAGAGATTCGGCACGCGGGTGGTAACCGAGCCCACGGGCGCAGACATACCGAACATAGCCCCCTCGGGCGACAGGTAATCATCGCGGTAGGTCAGTGAGGTGGAGGTGAAGAAATCGGCTATCTGCTCGCGAATCTGCGGATAGACCGCCGCCACATCGTCTATCACTTCATCGGCTAACTGGTTCTTAAATGCCTCGTAGGCTGCATAATCCGCTTTACGGTCTGTGTGCCATGGTTGCAGGCACTCATAAGCCACCGGCGTGATACACTCTATCGTGCGCGCCCACTGCTGTCCCTGCTCGCAAGGCGGTGTCAGTACTATCATCAGCGAACCGTCTTGGCGGGTGAGGCAGTGCGTAACGGTATCGTATCGCAGCACCTCGGGTTTCAGTTTGATATATACCTTGAATGAACCCGCCGTTTCGGGAGTCTCCATGATTCGCCGTGCGGTAATCTTGCGGAAGGGCTGCACCGCGTTGTCTCTCATCAAGGACAGCAACTGCTTGGGATGCAACGACGACACGACCATATCGCACGGATAGATGCCGCCTTGTGTGCGCACGGCGCTTACTAAACCCTGCGGGTTGGTCTCTATGCCTTCCACGCGCTGTGAGAGCAGTATGCGCCCGCCGTGGCGAGTGATATACATCGCCAGCGCGTCTGCCAACGGCTGTGAACCGCCCACGAGACGATAAGCACCTTGTTGAAAATACGCCCACTCATGTTCGCCTATCAAGGTGGCTGGCGAATGGTCGAAGGTCGTCGGCTCGTAGGGAACACGTATCCCCCACCGCTGTAACAGTCCGCCTATCACCTCATCGGCTCGCATACCGCAGAGGAAATGGCAACCCGTCATCCAGTGTTCGCCGATACGGTCATAGGAATACAGCCCGCCGCCATACACCGGCAACTGCTCCAACACGATAGGGTGCAGCCCCTGCTCTGCTAACAACGCCGCCGTAAACAATCCCCCCACGCCTGCCCCCAGCACTACAACAGGGTGCCTGTCCGGATGCGCCCCGATTGGTCGGGGCTTGTCCGGGTGCGCAGGCGTCCCCGCCTGCTGAATGTCAGGGTGCGCCCCGACTGGTCGGGGCTTCATGGAGGTGCGGTCTCCAGGCCGCACCAAAGGGATGGAGGTGCTGTAGAAAGTCTTATCCAGATGTGCTTGTTCCCAATTCATCTCCGGCAGTACATGTGTATAGTACAATTCCAGACTCTTGCTCCGTTGCCGAAAATCCTTCCCGAAAGACCGATCGCCAAAGGGAATCACCGGCATCACCTCTAACCTTACTCGCCCGGGGCGCAGACGAAACTCCCGCTTGGAGAGCACATCATACATCCCATGCATCACCAGCGGGCATATATCCAACGCCAACTGCTCGGCTATATAGCATGCCCCGCGGTGGAAACGCCCTATCTCGCCCGTCTTCGTGCGCGTACCCTCGGGGAAGAAGAGCAGCGAATACCCGTCTTGCACCAGCCTGCGCAAAGGCTCTACCGTATTGCTCTCCGTCTTGGGCAGCGGCATCGTTCCCACCAGCCGCGACACCATCCCATACACGGGATTGTTCACCACCCAGTCCTTGGCTAACACATACAAGTTCGGATGCAGACTGAGTATCACCATGATATCCAGCAACGACTGGTGGTTGCATACATAGAGCATCGGCTTCTCACCGAACATATGCCCATAGCGGTTCTCCACCTCCCAGCGCAGCCCGGGGATATGGTTCAGCGACCAGCGCGCAAAGCGAGACATCACCCAGCGGTAACGCGCGCAGAACTGCCGATAGTCCGCCTTGGAAAGGCACAAACGGGCACCGCCATGCAGCAAGAGCGAAACAGGTTGCACGAAGAGTAGCATAATCAGTCCCCAACCCCCAAAACTATAGACCGTCCGCCAATACATCCGCGGATAACCATACACGATGGCTATCAGGCAGAGCAATGTGTTGAGAATACTGATACGGGTGAAGTCGTAGGCAGGGCGGAAATGGCTCACGCGCTCCTCGCGCGGAGGATAATACACACGGATAGGTACGGGCACCAGCGGGATATTTGCCCACGCGCTGAACACCAGCAACGCCAATTCTGCCTCATAGCGATTTGTGAGCCACTGCCATCCGCGCATCCGATAGAGCGGATAGATGCGCATACCGGTCTGCGTGTCGGGCAAAGCAACATGCGTCTGCAAACGAAACCAGAAATTAGAGAACCGATTGGCAAACTTATTGCCTCCGGGCATGTTCTTGTCTGTCAGTTGTCGGCTTCCTACAATCAATGCCCCTTGGTGCAACGCGAGGGCATGGAGCAGGGTATGGATATCCTCGGGGAAATGCTGCCCATCGGCATCCAGCGTCAGTACATAATCATATCCCAAGCGGCGCGCCTCTTGAAAACCCTGCTTCAGCGCATACCCTTTCCCGCGGTTGCGCGCGTAACTAACCAAGTGTATCGGAAAATCCAATGCTGCTAACTGCTGCAAGGTGTTGTCCGTGCTACCATCGTTCACTACGATGATATCCGCTATCTGCCGATGGGCGCGACTGACCACGTCCGCCACCGTGCCGGCGTTGTTAAAAGTAGGTATCAGTACGCAGATTTTCATTACTTGGACATATATTCTGTTTGAATGGCATGGAAACGAATAGTGGATGTATCGCCGTTTTTCTCTATCAGCACCACTTGCTCTGCTATCTGTGTCTCGGGCTGCAAGGTTAGGATGATTTGTTGGAACATCTGTTTCAGTTCGCGTTTCTTGGGTGTAAGCGTATATCGGTTGCCCTCTTGTTGAACCTCAAAGTTCGCATTGTCGTTGAGCGACTCGCCGGCGATGGTTGCCATAATCATTTGCAGCAGGCGCTTCACCTGCGGATTGGTGTTGGTCTGCTCGCCGTCTATCTCCCATACCAAGGTCTGAGGCGATTGGTACTCCCATCGCATATAGTCCGGCGCACGATACGACAGATGCCCGGAAGACACCTGCTTGCTTTCCATCAGCTGCATTTCTTTTACTTGCACAAAATCCGCCTCCAAATGCAGCAACGCCGCTAATAGTATAATGATTCCAAGATTCATGCTAATTGTTAATTGTTAATTGTTAATTGTCCGTTCCTATTGTGCCACAAAGTAGCACCCCGCCATAATCAGCAGAATACCAATCCATTGTGTCCATGCTATCTGTTCGTGAAAAACCAGCATGGAGGCTATCATCCCGAACACATACGCAAGGCTCGAGAGCGGATAGGCTTGCGAGAAAGGGTAGTGCTTCAAGATATACATCCATAGTACCCCTGCCACGGTGAACGATACCCCGCAACCTAACCACCACCAATTCACCAACTGCCGCCCGACAAACGCCCACGACCATTCCACCGCTCCCATCACTTCGAGCGCCTTCTTCATCAGCACCTGCCCTCCGCAGAGAAACAGGCTTTGTATCAATACCAATCCAATAAGCCGCATTTGTGTTAATTGAGAATTATGAATTATGAATTAAGAGGCAATGGCATGTTAATTGTTAATTGTTAATTGTAAATTGTTAATTGCAGTATCTCCTCCCATGTTTCATCGTGCTCATCGAAGGCTATCACTAACGGGTGTTTGACCATTCCCAACTCCAGCAACATCTGTGCGTCCAAAACTGCCTTTTCCCACGATTGTTCCCCGTCCGAATAGGTCATGTTGTAGCCGTGATTCTGCGTCTTGTTCGCAATGATAGAGGCAAGCGTGTTGTGGGTGGACTGGATAAACTGCGTTGGTTTCACCGTCTCTTCTCCTTGCTCCAACATCGTCTGCAACATGCTTATAGAGTTGACAATGCAGCCATAGCGTGTGGCGCAGATGATGGCATCTACGGGTTCGTTTTCTATCTGCTGCATCGCCGCGGCAACACACTGGCGCAACTGCGGGGTCATACGCCGCGCCTCCATAGCAGGGATATACCGCTTGTAGTCTATCTCTTGAAAGGTCTGTTGAGCGTTGAGCGTTATGATTTGACTGTTCAAGGAGGTGCGGTCTCCAGGCCGCACCATGGTTATGATTTGAGTGTTGAGAGCCGCAATGCCCTGCTCTCCTCCCTTGTAGGGAGGTTGGGAGGGTCCGATTTCTTTGCTTAACACGATGGCAGAATCGTTTCCGCCAAAGCCAAACGCATTACATAGCACATGGTTCAATGTTGCCCGCGTGGTCTTCTCTACGGGCAGTATCAACCCTTCCGCTGTCCCTGTGAAGTGCAGATTGGCAGGAATAAACCCTTCTTGCATGCAGAGCAGACATATCGCAGCCTCTATGCCTCCCGAGGCGGAAGTGGTGTGCCCCGTGAACGGTTTGGTGGAAGAGACGGCGGGAATATGGTCACCAAAGAGGCGGTATATCGCCCGGCTCTCGCTCAAGTCGTTGTTGGGGGTGCCGGTGCCGTGCGCATTGATATAGTCAATCTCTTCGGGGCGCAGTCCTGCCATCTCCATGGCCCCTCGCATCGCCAAGTAAGCTCCCTCACCATCGGGGGATGAAGCGGTCTGATGGTAGGCATCGCAGGTGTTGGCATAGCCGGATAGGTAGCCCCAAATCTTTGCCCCGCGGGCGATGGCATCGTCTTCCGACTCCAACACGAGGTAGCCTGCCCCCTCACCTAAGTTGAGCCCGGCACGGTCGCCGCTGAAAGGACGGCATAGCGCAGGGTCGAGTATCATCAGCGAGTGGAAACCGCTGATATGGAAACGGCTCAGACACTCTGTGCCGCCCACCACGGCGCATCGGGCTCTGCCCGTGCGGAGCAGGTTTGCCCCCACCATGATGGCATTCAGTGCAGACGAGCATGCTGTAGAGGGCGTGGCGATATAAGAGAACGAACCGAGGTGCGCTGCTATCTGACGAGTGGTCTCGCCGGCTTCGTGTTGCGAGATATAGTCGGTATGCTCGCCTCTCTGCCAATCCTCCCAATATCGCTCCGTACAGTCCATCCCGCCTACCGTCGTGCCGGAAATCAAAGCAACACCTCTCGGATTTACGATTGGACGATTTACGATGGACGATTTATGCGCCGTATGGTCGGTGGCAGAATCGTAATTCGTAATTCGTAAATTGTAATTTGTAAATCGTAAATCGTAAATTCCAGCGTCTTCTATCGCTTCTCTTGCTGCGGCTATGCCCAGCAATGCACAACGCCCAATAGCCTCATCGGGAGAGATCCCCAATCGCTGCCGAAGTTCATCATTGGACAAAGCCACTCGCCCCAAATGTCCGGGTACGCAGGTGTTCACTGGGGACGCAGGCGTCTCGCCTGCGGATTGTCCGGGTACGCCCCGACTGGTCGGGGCTTGTCCGGGTACGCAGGCGTCCCCGCCTGCTGAAGAATGTCCGAGTTCCCCCGTTTGCAAGGAGGCGCACACGCCGCTCTCCTCGCGAAGGAGCGAGGTAACGGTCTCCTGCCTGTTCAACCCGATGGCGGAGATGAGTCCTATTCCGGTGATGGCTATTCTCACTTTGTACGATGGGCTTGGATATACTCTGCCATCACGCGGACAGAACGAAACACCTCTTTGCCTGCTTTCGGGTCTGCCAACTTGATACCATACTCTTTGTCAAGCAGCATAATCAACTCAAGGGCATCGATGGAATCTAATCCCAATCCCTCGCCAAACAATGGCGCATCGGTCTCAATATCTGCGGGAGTCATATCCTCCAAGTTGAGTGCCTCAATGATTTGTGCTTTCAGTTGTTCAATCAATTCTTCCATAATAGTTGTATATGTGCAAAATAGTTATTATCTGCTGTACACTCCACCCATCCTACGATGGCACTGTCGTGCGCCGTGGTGCGCAAGGTAATCTCAGCCAATCTCAATAGTTGGTCTTCCTCGGGCAGCACGTAGAAACAGGTCTCGCCGTACCATTTGTGCCGAATGGCAATCTCGCCGGTTACGATGTTCGGCAGGGTATAGACGAAGAGCGCGGGACTCGGGAAATACTGTTCGGGGTTGGTGATAGTAGCAAGGTAGTCGGTATCGTTTTTGATAGACGCGCTGCGGTTGCCGAAGACCAATGCGGGATTTTGCGGAATGGGCAGGTGCTGTCCCTTGCATTCGCGTAGCAGCATCTCCACGCCCACAAAGCCCAACCGCGCCAAGGTATCCATCTTAAAGAACTTGGGATAGTTGCCCACGTACTTCCGATAGAGTGCCGTTAAGTCGCAGAAAGAGTCTATTGTAATTTGTAAATTTGTAAATTTGTAAATTTGTAAATTGTCATGCGGACATAGTAGCCCCGACCGGTCGCGGGCGTACCCGGACATAATTTTCAAATTTTCAAATTTACAAATTTTCAAATTATCCTTCCGTCTCCACCTGACTGCTGCATTGCAACCTCCAAAGCCGGATAACATCTTGATAACGCTTGGCTCATCCGTAGGAGCGAGCGGTTTATTTTCTGCATAGATGGGGAGCGGGCAGGTGGTGCCGCATTCGTGATAGCCCTTGCAGGCGGGTACGATACCTTCTTCTGCTGCCCGCAGTGCGAGAATGGTCTCCAATACGCCGGCGGCACCCATCGTGTGTCCGTAGTATCCTTTGAGTGCCATGATAGGCATCTCGTCTAATCCCGCTCTGTGGAGCGCAATTGCCTCCATCTCATCGTTATACGGTGTGGCAGTACCGTGCACACTCACCAATAAGTCTCCCTTTAAGGGAGATTTAGAGGGCCTATCCGGGTGTGTCTCGATCCATTGGAGTCTGTCCGGGTGCGCAGGCGTCCCCGCCTGCTTTCGGGGATCTGTTGAGCGGTTGTCCGGGTGCGCCCCGACTTGTCGGGGCTGAAGAATGTCGGGGTGCATCCCGACCAATCGGGGCTCACTGCTCTCTACCCACTGACCACTATCCACTATCATCACATCCTCCAAGCATCGGAAACAGCCTTCCCCCGTGCGGCTCGGACCGGATATATGATTCGCATCGTTGTGAATACTTCCTGCCTCCAACACCCAATGAGAGCATGCGCCCTCATAATTATTAATTCTTAATTCATAATTCCCCACCACCATCGTGGCAACGGCTTCTCCCACATTCAGTCCGCAGCGGTCTTTGTCGAAGGGTCGGCAGGGTGCCGCAGAGAGTGCCTTGAACGATTGGAAACCCGATACGATGAACTGACTTTGTAGGTCGCATCCGATAATCACGATGCTGTCGTACTCTCCCGCTTGTAGCAGCCGCAGTGCCACCACCTGTGCACTCACGCCCGAGGTGCAGGCGTTGGATACCACGATAGGGGGATTGGGATTGTCGAAATGGCGGGCTATCGTTTGCGCAGGGGTCAGGAGGTCTAAGTTATCTCCTTTGGTGGTAGAGAGGATAAAGAGCACTCGTTCCGAGCGAGTGTCGATTCCTGCTTGCGCTATCGCCTCTTGCGCCGAATAGATGCAGAGCGTTACAAAAAGCGAATCTTGGTTCTTGGCTCTTGGTTCTTGGTTCTTGGCTCTTGGCTCTTGTTCCTCAAAGAGCGAAGCATAAAACGGCTCTACGGAGGCGAAACGGTTCTCATACAGCCGCATAGCCGTTTTGCCAGCGAGGATGGCCTGCCAGTTGGCTTCTGTGCCATCGCCCAAAGGGGATAATATGTGGTGTCCTAAAAGAATCACTGCCAAAAGTCGTAGAAGTTAAACCACTGATAAGGGTATGCCGTTGCTTTCTGCGCCAGTGCATCCGCATACGCCTGCGCCAAGGCAGCCGCCTGCTCCTCGCGTTTGGTGAGGTGGGAGGGTATCTCCAATCGTTGCACTTCTGCACGGTAGGTGTCCCGTCGGGTTTTGAGAACGAACACCAATAGGATAGGTCGTTTTGCGGCGATACACATCCGAAAGGGCCCCGCGGGGAAATTGGCTTCAGCGTCCATAAAGCGGCAGCGTATGGTCTTTCCCTGCACAATCCTATCTGCTGCCATCGCGACAATCTCGCCGTTCTCCAATGCTTCGTTGATGGTGTAGAGGTGTCCCATGTCGTTGGGGTACATCGGTATCAGCCGCAGGTTGTTTTTCGCCAATGCTTGCACGCGGTTCTGCGTAACGGTCTCCGTCTCCGCCATATATGCCAGCACATTCATTCGCTTGTCGGGCGTAGAGAGCGCATAGCCCGCCATCTCGGAGTTGCCCTCGTGGGAGAACAACATCAGGAACCCCTCTGTGCCGTGAAACAGTGCCTCGTAGGTGTCTCTGTCGGGCACTTCTACGGCGAACCGCCTGCCGGCGAAAGCCGCAAAACGGTCCATGATGGCTTCGCCGAAACAGTAGTAACTACGATAGGTGTCTGCGCATGCCTGCCACCAATGGCGTTGGCGGTGCTGATGGTGGAAGCGATAGACGGCGCGTGTGTTGCGCGGGCAGGTCAGCATATACCAAAGTAGCCACACGCTCATCACGGCATACACTGCCCCCGTAGGAACATGCCGAAACACACTCACCAGTGTTTTCTGCATCCATGTTGTGCCGCCTGTTTTCCCGCTCCACTGCATATCAGATTGCTAAATCAAGATAGTCTTGGCTCTTTGTTCTTGGTTCCTTGTTCCAAAATATACCTACAAAGGTCATCCACCGTAGCCAGTTGCTTGAGTTCTTGGGTGGTAGGCTTAAAGCCAAAATCACGCTCTATGGCTACCACGATATCTACAAAGTCCAGCGAGTCGATACCTATGTCCTCGCGCAGATGGGCATCCATACGAATCTTCTCCGGCTCAATCTCAAAATCGTTGAGCAGTATGTTTTCTACTTTCTTGTAAATCTCTTCCATCGATTACTTATTACTTATTACTTATCACAATAATGCTGTGTCCGCCGTTGCCGATACGGTCGTGTATCTGCTCTATCTGCAGTCCCGCTTGGTGGATGAGGCGCGTCATGTCATCGGTGTTGTACATCTTGCTGTTGCCGTTGGCGAGCGCGGTGAAATAGAGTGAGGTCTGCGTGAGGCAGAACGCCGCGGGCGCATAGTCTTGCCTATCCCAAAGCGTTTCCATCACATAGATGCGCGTGTCGGGCTGCATGATTTTGCGCACGCGCGACAAAATAGACACTATCTCGTCCTCGCCAAAGCAGTCCAAAAACTGCGACATCCACACCACATCAAAATGGCGGTCTGCCGGCAGTTCCTGATTAGGGTCAAGCAGGTTCACGCCGATGCCGTCTATTCGCTCTGCTCCTTTCTTGCCCGCTGTTGCAGCACGCATCAACTCGATTTGCTGCGGCAGGTCGCAGATGGTAACCTCTATATCCTCGGATGTTCCCACGCAATGAAGCGCAAACCGCCCTGTGTTGCCGCCTATGTCTAAAAGACGCAAACGGGTGGAATGATGCTCCTTGAAACCTGACACTTGAGACGAATCAGTAGGGTGGGAAAGGATGATTTGCAGTGCCTCATCAAAAGAATGGTCGGAATAGTAGTGATCGAAGCCAAACCACGATTTTTGCACCTGTTTCGGCAGAGAGGACAATCCTTCGTAGATAGTCTGCCAGTCGCCAAAATGTTTCAGTCCGGCAGGCTTGCCCTCCTCCAAGGCTTTATCCAGCAAGAACCACCCCTCGTAGTTCACATCGTGGTTGAAATCAATATCTGCACGAATCATTTGGTCGCGCAGCAGGAACCATCCCGTCTTGGCAAGCACATACCTATCTTCGCCGCCCGCTTGTTCACGCAGCAGTATCGTCTGCATCGTGAGCGAAGACTCCAGCAGGCATTTCACGGCGTAGTTGCTCAACCCCGTCCGCTCGCATATCTCTTGGCGGGTCAGTCCTTCTTTCGTCTCCGCCAGCATCTCAAAGATACCGTACTTGTTCATCAGGCGTGCCACCTGAAAAACCACCGGTCCCCATGAGTAGATATGCGCCAAATGCTGCGCCTCTTGTGCGCTGAACGCCTCGTGGGTGTAGGTCTTTCTTAAATTCTCAAACAGATGCATAATGCTTAGAACGTCATGGCTATGCCCACGCCGTTTTGCGAGGTCTGCAGTTGGAATGTCAGCGGACTGGTCAGGTGGCGCGTCTTGTTATACACCTCGTGGGTGTTGTTGCGCTTGATACTGCCGACCACCAAACAGGGAATAGATCCCATAATCATCAAATCGCCCACTACGGCAACTCCTACTCCGGCATTGGTCAGCCCTATATTTCCTTGATTGACAACTCCATCGTTCATCGCTATATCTGCGACACCCGCACCGCACATCACGATACCCACGATACCAACGCCCAAGCCTGCACCAAACAAGCCCCAACCGGCTTTCCACAGCTTCGTGCCTTTTTGATAACTTGCCCATGCCTCAGGGCTGTTGTTTTCAATAAAGCGCAGGTAAGCTTCTTTCTCCATGCGCGTGGTCTGCTGACCCGCGTGCAGATAATAGAAATCCTTATTCTCGCCCCGCTCAATAGAGGTTATTTCGCTTGGGTTCACCACTTGCACCTCCTGTGCTTGCATGCTGACAGCCGCCATAGCCACAGCAAAAAGTAACATTAACTTCTTCATAACAATATAAAATTATAGGGTTAAATAACCAATCACTTTCTCTATATCCTCATAGAATGGCGTGTCCTCCACGATAGTGGGCGTGATAGCGCGTATAGCCTCGTATTCGGCTCGGGTCGCGGGTGCCAACTGCTCACGAATACCGAGACAGTCGGTGGCTTGCGCCAATGCCATATAGAGGATAGCCATCACCTGATATGCGTTCTCTATCACTTTGGCGCACAACTCCGCCGTGTTCGTTCCCATCGACACAATGTCCTGATTATCATTGTTGTTCGGAATAGAGTGCACGTAGTTGGGCATAGCGAGCGTCTGGCATTCCGCTGTGGTGCTGGTGGCGGTGAACTGACACGCCTGCATGCCGTAGTTGAGCCCGAGCGTCCCCATATTGAGGAATGGCGGCAAGATGCCGTTGATACGGTCGTGAAACAGGTAGTTGAGTTGTCGCTCGCAGGTCATCACAAGGCGAACCAAAGCTATCTTCACCTTGTCCTCTTCCAGCGAGATATAGTCGCCGTGGAAGTTACCGCCGTGGTACACATTGCGTGTCTCGGGGTCCACTATCGGGTTGTCGCTCGCCGCGTTCAGTTCTTCTTCCAGCACGCGGCGGCTGTTCTGCAGTGTCTCCCAAATAGGTCCGTATATCTGCGGAATACAACGTAGGCTGTAGTATGCTTGCACCTTGTGGTCAAACACCTTATCGTCTGCGTGCCCGTTGTCGTACAACGCATGCTCACGACTCTGCAGACATTGGCTCCCTGTGGCTATCCGTCGCATCTCCGCGGCGATGTGTATCTGCCCTGCGTGGCGACGACACTCATTCAACGGTGCGGACATCAGGTCGTCATACGAAGCGGCTATCTCGTTCATCCATACGCTCGCCAAGGTCGCCCTCTGAAGCAGGTTCTCTGCGTCAAACTGATTGACCATGCTAATCCCTGTCATCACCGAGGTCCCATTAGTCGCGCTCAGCCCCTCGCGGATATGAATATCGATAGGGCGTAATCCGTACTCCGCCATCACCTCTGCCGTCGGTCGCCACTCCCCCAAGGAGGTGCGGTCTCCAGGCCGCACCGTAGTTGCAAGACTGGGTGCGCAGGCGCCCACTTGGAACGCGGGTGTCTCGCCCGCGGTAAGGTGTCCGGGTGCGCAGGCGTTCCCGCCTGCTCTCATGGAGGTGCGGTCTCCAGGCAGCACCGTAGTTGCAAGACAGGGTGCGCAGGGGCTTGCCTCCCGACCCGTCGGGGCTAATCCAACAGGAACATCCAAACCCTCTCCCCCGCGGTTAGAGACATGCACTTTCCCTTCCCCTATTAGGCAGAGCGCGATATGCGCCAACTGCACCAAGTCCCCGCTCGCGCCTACGCTGCCGTGCTTCGGCACAAAAGGAATGATACCGTGATTCACAAACGCCTGCAGCAGTTCCACCACCTCGCGATGAACACCGCTTTTGCCTTGCAGAAACGACCCTATGCGGGCTATCATCGCCGCCCGCACATAGCGGTCTTCCAGCGGCTCTCCGGCACCCGTCGAGTGGCTGCGGATAATGTTGTATTGCAACTCCTTCAGGTGTGCATCCTCCACGCGCCACTGCGCCATCGGACCAAAACCCGTGTTGATACCGTAGATAACTTTCTCTTGGGCAAACTGCTCCAAAAAAGCATAGCAATCGTCCACCGACTGCCATGCCTCTTCAGACACCTCTAACGAGGCGTTTTGGTACAATATATCAAATACTTGTGATAGGGATATTTGGTTCATTTTTGTATTCCGTAATCAAAAAGTCCGCAAAATTACGCAAAATATCCGATATGTGCAAATAAATGAGAGATAATTATTTGTAAATTTTTGCAATCCAACTTGCAACTTGTGGAGCCAAATGTTCCATACCGTCTCCGAATAGGTTCAGCCATGTACCAAAAGTACCGCCCTTGCTTCGCATAATAATTTCGGCATTTTGTTCGGGCTTTGCAGGGTTGGTAAATGAAATCTCTGCTTGCGTGTTCCCTTTTTTATCCACGGAGATAATCTCAATGCGTACAATGGGGGCGGTGATTTCTCCGAGTTCGGCTAATTGTTGTTCGGTGCGAATCATAGCGGCTTTGCCGGTGATATTGCTGATAGGCTCTGCAAATTCTTCAAAAAAACGTCCTTCATAGCGTGGACGGTCTTTGTACCAATCGGCTTCAAGACCAATGATGTCAGACTCCGCTGCTCCGCGATAAATACCATTCTCATAATTAAATACAACGAACATCACACGCTCTTGATTCAATGCTTTAGCCCCATAAATACTGCCAATAAGCAGTGCCAAAACCAATGTTAATTTTTTCATATGACTAAATGTCTTATTGAGCGGTGGACTCCTCACCTGCTCCGATTAGATAAAACAAAAGCGTGGAGCCTTACTTTTGCTTATCTCTGCTCTTTGCGGTTCCGGAAAGACCTTGATACATCAACAAACAACTAACGCCCACGCCCGATATGAATGTCGCTGTACATGCGGTCTATCCATACCACGGGGCATCTATTGCTTTCTTGCTTTGTGTATCACTGTTTGAATCTTCCGGATCCCAAAGAGCCAAAAACAAGCGCAAATAAACGCCTTCTTATTAACAAGTGAAATCCTGCCCAAGGGGGCGTTAGTGTAAGAAAAACACCACCAAAGTCGAATTTCGGCGGCAAAGATACTGCTTTTTTCCGAAATACGCAAATATCTTCTTTATTTTCTTAAAATACCTTGCTAAATATATATCCGCCTAACACCTCCCCTCCACTACCTCCCCGCTACCAATACCTATACATCCCCCTGTTCTCTTCGAGTCAATTATGGCAAAAACTCGAAAACGACTCGAAAACGACTCGAAAACGAGACGGAAGAATAAAGGCTGTAAAAAGCATAACAAATGCATCTAAAAGAAAGAATCTATCTATTTTGCGGCATAAATATAAACTTTCTCCATGCCTGCCCTTGCATAATTCAAAAAAAAGTAGTACCTTTGCCTGCGAAACCGAAGATGGGGTTGTGGGTGGGACGCACGCCGAATCGATACAAACGGACGAAGCACAAGTCCACACGCCGAGCATCGAGGTCTCATCACATATTTTGATAAAAGCGTTTATTGGCACTTGTTTTGGTTTGTTGAAAACTGGTAATTTTCACACTGAAATGCCAAAAACAAGAAGGACAATGAACGCCTGTGGGGTATGACTAATCCGTTCGTCTATGTGCGAAGATTATCATATTCGGCGTGGGCGTACAGATTGTTTATTTTTGCATTTCAGGTTTACCAGTACCTCAACAAAGAGAATAAGCAAAGAAGGAGCACCACGCTTTTTGTATCTATTCACCGAGTTGTCTGGTGTTCGCAATTTGTAGAATTAACCCGAGACCTTTATATTGACAACGTGCATGACAATTCGATAGCAGACCAATGCGGGAGATATATCGTCCCCTCTTTGGATGGTGTAACCCCGGGGGCTACCGATGCATGCAGCGATACCCATTATCATTTCGTAGGTTGGGTAACTCGCGATATATCATCGGGTGAGGCTACAGAGCCTGAAGATTTGCTGCGGGCGGGAGAAACAAAAGATGCCGAGGGGAAGACGTACCGTGCTGTGTGGGCAAAAGCAAAGCCGTAAAATCTCTTTCAATCCAACTATCCACATCCTGCACCTTCAAAGAGGTGCAGTTTTCTGGTCGCAACATAGATGAATGGGATGAATAGTGCCGAGTAAGCAGGCACTCTAAGTACAAGAGTCGCTTTTGACTCGGTATAGTCTCGTATTAGAACCAAGCAGGAACCGATTGAAACTGCGGGGGAAAGGATAGCTCAAAGATGAGAAACGAATGAGGACTAATAATCTTATATGGTCTCACGTTATTACTAAAGGCTGTCTAATAAATCAAATTAGGCAGCTTTTTTGTTTTTCCTTTTCCCCGCTTGCAGGGGGTATATACGAAGAACTGCTAAAAGAAAACGCGACATCTATGCGACATTTCTTTTAGCAGTTCATTTAAGGTTGCTGATTTTCAGCACTTGGGTGGAATGTGGGGCTCGAACCCACGACACTCGGAACCACAATCCGATGCTCTGCCAACTGAGCTAAGACCACCATAAACGCTCTTTTTCAAAAGCGAGTGCAAAGGTACTGCTTTTTTTTGATATATGCAAATAATTTTTCAAAAAAAGCACTTTTCCTCGTTTTTTTTCTTTCTATTGCACAGCCTACCGGCATTTTTCCTCTCCGCACTACGGTCGATATACAGCAGAGATGCTCCCCTCCGGCATCACATCATGTGCGGTGGCGGACCCATAGGCGGCACGCCGGGTTTGCCGCCGCTCTCTATCATCTCCTGCATGGCTCCGCCCATGCCCGTGGCTTTCAGGTTGCCCATGCGGTTGAGGCGGTAGGTGAAGGTGAGCATGAAATAGGTGGGCAGCGTGTTGTATTTGGCATAACTGACCATATTGTCGCTCACCACCTGCACGATGTTCTTCTTCTGGTGCAGGATGTCGTAGGCTTGCAGCGCGAGCGTAGCGTTGCCCCAACTCTTCTCTATTTCCGCGTTGAGGATGACCTCGTTCACCTTGCCCGACAACTCGTAGCCGTAGCGGTCGGTGTAACTGCACTCTGCCGAGATGTTCCACGACTTCGGCAGGTGGAACTCAAGGTCCCCCGTAACTGTCCAGTTGAACACATGGCTCGTGCTGGCGGCGGTGATGTTGTTGTGCGTGTAACTGTACGTGGCATTTCCCCGCACGCCCACGTCCACGATGTCGTGCGTGAAGCGCAGCGTCAGGTCTTCCGAGGCTTGGAAATTCCCCGTGAGCGACTGTTCGCCGAGGGGGATATAGTTGATGTCGCCGTTGTCCGACAGTGTCCCTTCGATGGTCGAGGTGTATGCCACGCGCTGGTTGTAGCCCACCATGGTGCGGGTGTTGAACTGGAACATCTTGTTGCAGAAAGGCGTGTTGTACATCAGGTCTGCGCTGATGTTCCACGGCAGCGCGTCGGCGTTCACCGTCTGGCTGTATTTCTTGCCCGTGCCGTCGTAGAGCGTGTTGCTCACCAGTGCGTTTTGGGTGAAAGAGCCGCGGATACCGGTCATTATCGAGGAGAAGCGTGTCTCGTTGAAGCGCGAGTACATACCGAAGAAGTTATGTTGGAAGGCGGGTCGCAGGGAGAGGTTACCGATGGTCTCGTTCATCGCGTCGGAGTTGTTGCGCACGGGAATCATCTGAGTGATAGTTGGTTGCGACACTCTGCCGCGATAGCGGACACGCGCAAACTCTTTCTTGCCGAACTTGTATCGGAAGTTGATGGACGGCGCCACGTTCCACGAACTGACCACGGTGTCTCTGTTGAGCACATCGCCATAGTAGGTGGTGGAGTGGGTCTGTGTCAGTATGCCGCGCACACCCACCGTCAGGTCGCTTTTCTCGGTCAGCCAACGGTAGTTCACCTCCAATTGCTCTTGGAAGAAGAGGTTGCTCAGCGCATTGCTGTACGTGGAGTCGTAGGCATATTCCGTGGAGGTTGGTGAACTCCCCCGCACCGCTTCGTTTATCCCGACTTGTCGGGACGGGGAGGGGGATAGGGGGCGGGGCATAAATTGGTACGCTGGCATCCCCTCTTGCGGCGGAGTCTTGCTGTATTGGTCTTTGGTGGAGTTCCGAACGGTACTTGCGAATCCCGGCGCAATCTCCAGCAGGTGGTTGGTCTTGTAGATAGGCTCCACGTAGGACATGCGGATGTTGTATTGCAGGTCGTTGCTACGGCTGAAGGTATGTTGGTCCACCGTGCTTGCGTTGAGCAGCCGGTCGAAGGCAAACGTCTCCGAGTAGCCGTCGGTATTGCTGTAGTTGATTCGTCCCGTCAGCGTCAGCGACCGCCCGGGGTGCTGAAACTTATGGTTGTAGGTCAGTCGCAAGCCCGCCGCGATGGTGCGGCTCGTGTCTTGCTGATTCTGATAGCCGTCGTTCACAAGGCTGTCGGAGCGGTAGTAGGTGTAGTCATCGTTGCCCACGGAGGAGGTGCCGGTGTAGGATAGGGTAGGTTGCAGAATCAACTTGTTGATACTGTCTATCTGATACTGAAACTCCAAGCGAAGATTCACGTCCCACGTCTGCGCGAGCTTATTCGTAGAGTCGTTGTTCAGGTAGGTAATCTCCCCCGCGTATTGCTCTTTGTTGGTCTCGGAGCGGGTGTCGTTGTACGAGTGGCTGAACGACAGGTCGCCGCCCATGAGCAGACTAGTTTGAGCATCCAGTTTGGTGATACGGTCGTTGAAGTCGATGTTGGTGTTCGCGCCGAGGTTCTCGCTGCGGGTGATACCGGCGTTAGCATCTTGCCCGAAGTTGCCGCGTCCGCGCGCCATACGCACCTCGTTGGTGTTGTTCGCCGAGCCGATGATGGTCGTCTGGCTCTCGCCCAGCAGCAGGTTCGTGAAGAGGTTGGCGTTGTAGCGGAAGTCGTCTTCAAAGAAGTGCTTTGCCAACTCGGCGGAGGTGTTTCCGTAGGCGGGGTCGCCGTAGTTGAACCAGCCCTCGTTCTCCGTAACCATGTCCGCGCCAAGCGACCCCGCGTATTTGCCGAACACGCCTTTCTTGCGGTCTTTCTTGAGCGTCAGGTTGATGATATGCTCCGTGTCGTCGTCCTCGAAGCCCGTCAGTTTGGCGGTCTCCGATTTCTCGTCTATCACCTGTATCTTCTCTATCATCTCGGCGGGGATGTTCTTCGTGGCGGACTGCACGTCGTTGCCGAAGAATTTCTTCCCGTCTATGCGCACGGCGGTGATGGTCTCGCCGTTGACGGTTACGTTGCCTTGCTGGTCCACCTGCACGCCGTTCATCTTCTTGAGTAAGTCTTCCACCATCGCGTTCTCGTTCACTTTGTATGCCGCGGTGTTGTACTCGATGGTGTCGCCTTTCACGGTCATCTCCGCGGCATGCCCTTGCACCTGCACTTCCGCCAAGTGCTGCACATCCTCGCGCAGGCGGATGGTCTTCATGCTCACGTCTTCGCCTTCCACCGTAACCGCCAACACTTGCTCTTTGAAGCCGATGTTAGAGACGAACAACTTGTACTGTCCGTTCTTCACGTTGGTCAGGTAATACTCTCCGTCGAAGTCGGTCTGTGCGCCCTGCACCATCGTGGAGTCGCCGTGGTGGTAAGCAAACAGCCGCACGGTACTCATCTCCAGCAGACTGCCGTCCGTAGCGTTCACCACCTTCCCGCTCACAGTGTATTGCGCCGCCGCGGACAAAGTCCCGAGGCACAATGCCATAAATAGAATCGTCTTTTTCATCAGTTTATAAGCAAAGCCTTTTCTTAATTATGAATTTTGAATTAAGAATTAAGAGTGCGTTAGAACTAAGTTTCAGAGCATGCGCCCTCATAATTCATAATTCATAATTAGCATGCGCCCTCATAATTCATAATTCATAATTATATTACGCTTCGCCACCCCCAACCAAACAAACATTGTGCCAAAACTTCCTATATAATATTCTTTTTAACCAATTTTATGTTATTAACGCCCCAAAATTCAATTGATAAAGGCTGCTTTCGTAACCCACGCTGCTGCCGTGATTTTGGATTAGGAGATTCTGCGGATGATGGTCAGTCCATCGCGGAGGGGAAGTATGAGTTTGTCAAGTCGCGGGTCGGCTGCCACTTGGTCGTTGAAGCGGCGGAGGGAAAGGGTCTGCTGGTCGCGGTCGTAGGCAGGGTCGATGATATGCCCGTCCCAAAGGGTGTTATCTGCGAGCAACCACCCACCGACAGGCAGGAGTTGGTTGGTCATTAACAGGTCGAGATAGGCGCAGTATTCCCGTTTGTCGGCATCCATGAATATGAGGTCGAAGGGTTTGCTTTGGTCCGCAAGAAATTGTTTTGCGTCTTGGATAACAAGATGTATCTTGTCGTTGAGGGGCGAAAGGGCAAGGTTGCGGCGGATAGTGTCTTCGAGTTCATCGTTGTGCTCCACGGTGGTGAGCAAGCCGTCTTCGGGCAAGCCTTCGGCAAGACAGAGGGCGGAGTAGCCGGTGAAGGTGCCGAGTTCGAGAATACGCTTCGGCTGAATCATGCGGCTTATCATAGATAGAAGCCGTCCTTGTATATGTCCGGAGACCATGCGGGGGTTGAGCACGTTGCAATAGGTGTCGCGTGTGATGAAGCGGAGAATGTCGCTTTCGGGGGTGGAATGGGATTCAATGTAATCGGAAATGTCCATACTTGTATCTAACAAATTGACAATTTATAATGGCATATTTATATGCAAAGAGGAAAATTTTTGCGCAAAAGTACGAAAAAACTTGCACATATCCAAAAAAAAGAGTAATTTTGCAGCAAAATTAAAAATTAACCTTGTTATTTTATGGAAAAGATAGATGAGTTGGATGTAAAAATCCTTAGTATTATCACGAAAAACGCGCGTATTCCCTTCAAAGATGTGGCTGAGGCTTGCGGTGTAAGCCGCGCTGCTGTGCACCAGCGTGTCCAACGTATGTTTGATAACGGGGTGATTATCGGTTCGGGCTACCAGGTAAATCCGAAGATGTTGGGCTATCAATTGTGTGTCTATGTAGGAATAATCCTTGAAAAAGGCTCCTTATATAAGTCGGTAGCAGCGGAACTGGAGAAAATCCCTGAGATTGTAGAGACGCAGTTCACGCTGGGCGCATACTCTATGCTGATTAAGTTGTACGCAAAGGACGACCGCCATCTCATGGAGTTGCTCAACTCGAGGATACAAGAAATCCCCGGTGTGGCGAATACCGAGACGCTGACTGCCCTCGACCAACGCTTCTCGCGCACCCTGCCGATTGGCTGATAGGGAAAAGAATAAATAACTGAATAGAAAAATGGAGAAAGTAATATCCGGCATACGACCCACCGGCAACCTGCACTTGGGCAACTATTTCGGTGCGGTGAAGAGTTTTGTGAAGATGCAAGACGAGTACAACTGCTTGTTTTTCATCGCCGATTGGCATTCCTTGACCACTCACCCGACCCCCGACAACATCCGCAAGTCGGTGAAGACTATCTTGGCGGAGTATTTGGCATGCGGTATCGACCCCGAGAAGGCACCCCTGTACGTGCAGAGCGATGTGAAGCAGGTGCTTGAGTTGTACCTGTATTTCAACATGAACGCCTATCTGGGTGAGTTGGAGCGTGTTACCTCCTTCAAGGAGAAGGTGCGCAAGCAGCCGGAGAACGTGAATGCGGGTCTGCTCACATATCCGACCTTGATGGCAGCGGATATCTTGGTGCACAAGGCGGACAAAGTGCCCGTAGGCAAAGACCAAGAGCAGAACATGGAGATGGCACGCCTCTTCGCACGTCGCTTCAACCGTATCTACAACGTGGAGTACTTCAAGGAGCCGGAGTCGTTCCACTTCTCGGACAAGGCAGTGAAGGTGCCCGGGCTGAACGGTACAGGCAAGATGGGCAAGTCGGAAGGCAATGCTATCTACCTCTGCGACGACGAGGCAACCATCAAGAAGAAGGTAATGCGCGCGGTAACGGACTCGGGACCCGTGATGATGAACCAAGAGAAACCGGAGGTGATACAGAACCTCTTCACGCTGATGGAACTGGTTTCCACCCCCGATACCTACGACTACTTCAACGATGCCTACAATAACATGACCATCCGCTACGGCGATATGAAGAAGCAGTTGGCGGCGGACATCAACGCCTTCTGTGCGCCTATCCGCGAGAAGATACAGGCATACAGCAGCGACGACGCTTTCCTCGAGAAGGTAATGCGCCAGGGTGCCCAAGCGGCAGAGGCTTCGGCGGAAAAGACCATCGAAGAGGTACGTGAGATTATCGGCTTTCGGAAATTGAACTATTAAGGTTTGGAGCGGAAGCGTCCACCGGGGACGCGGGCGTCTCGCCCTCGGAGAGTTACGAAGATTATTACAGACCAAAGTGATGAAAAAGAGTTGGTACATATTGTTTGCGACTTGTTTGGTAATGCTGCCCTGCATGGGTGGCTATGCTGACGATGTGGTGGATGATGTGTACTATTGGGCGGATAAGAATGCTACGGAAACGCTCTACTATTGGAGCGAAACGGATGAGTATGCGGCAGAGCCTGCGGACACGGACCTATACGAAGAAGCCGAACAGCCGCAGGTGGTTACTATTACCTTTGTGGAAGATAGCGTAACGCAGCACTCGGAAGGCACGGTAGTGAAAGCAGTTATCAAACGAGACTGATATGCGGAAAGTACAACACATATTGCGTGGCGGATGGCTGATTGGCCTGCTGGCGGTAGTCGGTATGGCAGCAGCCCAAGAGCAGGCACGTCTCTCGGAAAGGGACTTGTCCGGCACGGCGCGCTATGTGGGCATGGGAGGCGCTATGACGGCTGTGGGAGGCGACCCTTCTGCCGTGAGAGATAACCCCGCCGGCTTGGGCATATACAGGCGTATGGAGTTGTTGCTTACTATGGGCGGTAAGTGGGACCAAACAATGCAGGTCGGTAGCGGCTGGAACGGGCTTTACTCGAGGTTCGAGATGCCGCAGGTCTCATGGGTGTACTCCTTTGGCAATCCATATCGCACAAACGGAGTAGTGTTCAACAACCTTATGTTTTCCTATAACCGTGTGCGACAATACCAGCGGGAATACTATGCCAATGTGAACAACTGCGACTATTCGTTGGCGGATGTGATAGCATCGAAGAGCGAAGGACGAGAGGAAATCGAACTGCAGCGCGACGGGCGTTGGAACGATGTCAATGTAGGCTGGCTCAGTCTGTTGGGATACGACACCTATATGATTAACCCGCAGGGTAATGGGAAATGGGGAGCCAACCTGCAACCGGGAGAGAAAGTGAATAGCAGCATGCGGGTGCGTGAGTTGGGCTATATGGATGAGTATGCACTGGATTGGGGCATGAATATCTCCAACCGTTGGTATGTGGGAGCAGGCATTCGGATGACCTCTTTCTATCTCTCGCAGACGGAGTACTACGATGAGAAAGCACAAAAATCAGGGGTTACCTTATCCAACGACAACACGCTGCTCATGAGCGGGCTGGGTGTGAATGGGGCGATAGGTATGATAGGGCACCCCGTGGAGTGGTTCCGCTTCGGTGTCTCTTTCATCACGCCCACGGCATCTACGCTGTCTGTGTCCAACTACGGCGAGATGCGAAGCAGTATAACTGATAGTACAATAACCACGCCGAGCAACACTGCTTCGTATGACGGGCTTTCCCTGCCGCTGCGATTGAGCACAAGTGTGGCATTCCAATGGAAACGCTATGGTTTGGTATCCTTGCAGTATGATTACGCACACCATAAGTATTTAGACGATGTGCATACGCTGAAAGTGGGCTTGGAGGTTGTGCCCGTGCAACGGCTGTTTATCAATGCAGGGTATGTCTATGAGAGTACGTTCCCCGACCCGAATCTTCGATATGGATATGAGAAGGAGGCGAATGCAGTGGAGACGAATACCCATGCGCTCTACACCCGCAATACGCAATACATATCCTGCGGTGTGGGCTATCGGGGACGCAACCTGATTGTGCAGGCGGCTTACCAATACCAATTGCAGGATGTGGATTTCCAACTGCATGAACTCTGCATGACGGACGGTATGCGAGGACGCACCCACCGCTTCGTAATCACCTTAGGCTGGCATAACAGATGATACCCATAGGTAAATCGTAATTCGTAAATCGTAAATACTATAGGCGCTGCATAGCAAGAGACCGGAAAACTCAACAAAAATCTTAAACTGGAGTCCCTACTGACTGATGGCGTGCCGATACTCTACGCGGAGACCAATAGCGATATTGTAGCGATGAGGTGGTCGGATTACAAAGGAAAAGCACACTTCAAATCCTATTCATTAGGAGTTTTCTCGAGCATACGCTATGCAGCGCTTTTTTTGTAACTCAATACGCACCTTTCTCCCGCAGTGCACTCTTAATTCTTAATTCTAAATTCTTAATTCTTTCCCGTGCTGTTTAATTCCATTGAGTTTGCGATATTCCTGCCGATAGTGTTTCTGCTGTATTGGTTTGTGTTCGACTACGCATTGCGCAAGTGCAAGCGGCAGTTGTGGTGGCAGAACTTGTTTGTGTTGGCAGCCAGTTATGTGTTCTACGGTTGGTGGGATTGGAAATTCCTGCTGCTGATTGCGCTCACCACGCTATGTTCTTATGGTAGCGGGCTGCTGATTGCTCGCGAAGAGCCAAATCATACGGGGGGGGGGTAATTCTTCGCAAAGAGATTCTTCTCGGGTAGCAGATAGTCAGGCTCTGATAGAAGGGTGCGGCCTGGAGACCGCACCTCCTTTGCGGAAGAAGTTCTGGCTGTGGGCGAATGTACTGCTGAACCTCGGTATCTTAGGTGTTTTCAAGTATTATGATTTCTTTGTCGAGTCGTTTGCTCGGCTGTTAGGAGTGGATGCAGAGACGCATCTGCTGCACTTGGTGTTGCCTGTGGGGATTAGTT
>JBJECI010000031.1:0-3342 GCA_051870915.1 Paludibacteraceae bacterium | reverse complement strand
GGCGGAGTTACCTCTCGCCCGTGTCGGAGGCGCAGGTGCGCGTGGTGAACGTAACATTCGAGCCCGGCTGCCGCAACCATTGGCATATCCACCACGCTGCACAGGGCGGCGGACAGGTGCTGGTGTGCGTGGCAGGCAGGGGATGGTATCAGGAATGGGGCAAAGAGGCACGGGCGCTGCTGCCCGGCGACGTGGTGAATATTCCCGCGGGCGTGAAGCACTGGCACGGTGCGGCGGACGACAGTTGGTTTGCCCACCTCGCCATCGAAGTGCCCGGTACGGAGACACGAACAGAATGGCTGGAAAAATCGGATTCCCCCGTAGCAACATGTAATTAACATGTAGTACATTTTAACATATAATTAACGTGTAATTATTCATTAATTAACGTGAGTTCGATATAAGCCACGATCTAATCAGATGATATTTTACCAATAGATTTTCTTTTTTGATTTTATATAGATTGCAGTTTATCCCGACTTGTCGGGAAGCGAAGCGAAAGGGTATAAAAGTATCATCACTATATTATCAGTTAAGATTTTTGCGTTATTTTTTGCAATGATTTTTAAGGAATAACACAGGAAAAATCTAATCCATAATCCTACTAAAAATCTTTTCTAAAAATAAGACGAGCAATTGTTTCTTTTGTTTCGCTACGCTCAGAAATCAAAAGAAAATCAAAACTAAAAATCTTATATCGAACTCACATTAATTATTCTCCTTGTGATTTGCAATTATACGATTAATTACACGATAATTATATGTTCCCCCAAAAGTGATAATTATATGTTAAAAAGAAAGATATGAAACGGACAATTTGCTTATTGGCGGGCTTGTGGAGCCTGCTGTGTGGTTTAACATTTGCAAATCAGAACACAACAATGGAAACAAAAACACTGGTGGCATACTTCTCCGCCACGGGCACTACTCGTGCGGTGGCGCAGCAGATAGCCGAACTGACCCATGCGGACGTGTATGAGATAACGCCCGCTGTACCCTACACCTCGGCAGACCTCAACTGGCGCAACGAGCAGTCGCGCAGCAGCGTGGAGATGGCAGACCCGACATCGCGCCCTGCCATGGCACACCCCTCGCCGGACATGAGCCGATACGACACCGTCTATATCGGCTTCCCTATCTGGTGGGACTTGCCGCCGCGTATCATCCAAACTTTTGTGGAGCACACCGCGTTGGCGGGCAAGACCATCATCCCCTTTGCCACCTCGGGCAGCAGCACGATAAGCAACAGCGTGCATTTCTTGATTAAGACCTACCCATCGCTCCAGATATGCGAGGGACGATTGCTCAACCACACCACGCCCCAAACCCTCCGCGCGTGGCTAAATACCTCTAAGAACCTATGAAAGCAAAAACAATCATAGCTATCGCGATGTCGCTTTGCACCGCCATGGCAGCTGGTGCAAAGACACTGGTCGTTTATTACAGTTACACCAACAACGTGCATACCATTGTCGGCGAGTTGCAGAAGCAGATTGACGTGGATGTGCTGCGGATAGAGCCTGCGGACGAGAATGTGGATTATGCCGCCAACAACTACGCCATCGGAAGCGCGCTCATATCCGCCATCCGCAATAACCCGACCAGCGCTGACTCCTACCCGCCCATCAAGCCCGTGACGGTCAATCCGGAGGTTTACAACACCATCATCATCGGTGCTCCGCTCTGGTGGAGCAGCATGGCGGCACCCTTGCAGACTTTCCTCTTCCACTACGGCAGTCAGATGGCGCAGAAGAACATCGGTCTGATAGTCTCCAGCGCCAGTTCGGGCGTCAGCGGCGTAGTAGCCGATGCCAAACGCCTGATTCCCGAGGGCTATTTTTTGGAGCCGACTCTGTGGATTCGCTCCGCGCAAGTGTCGCAAAGTCAGTCGCTTATCGCGCAATGGCTGACTGATATCCACTATTCGGATATTGCTTCGGCGCTCCCCGCTGCAACGCAGATGCTTGCCTCGTGGGCGTACCAAGACGGGCGACTCCAACTGACAGGCGACTTCGACGAGGTGAGTATCTACGACCTGTCGGGAAGAATGCTTTGCAGGGCGCAGAGCGAGGCAAAGGGGCTTGCCTCTCCGGCGCAACGCAGTTGCACCTTTGCGCTGGAGAGCGGTACGTATGTCGTTCGTACGGTCAAGGGAAAGCAGGAAAACACGAGTAAGATTTGTTTTTAGCAAACTGTATTTCTTATGGAAACACTACTTTTGATAGGCGGAATAGGCGGTCAGGAACTGATATTCATCGCTCTGATTGTTCTCTTGCTGTTCGGCGGCAAGAAGATTCCCGAACTGATGAAAGGGATAGGAAAAGGCGTGCGCTCTTTCAAAGACGGCATGAAGGAAATCGAGGACGAAACCACTGAACAGTGAACACCGAGGACAGGGTACGTCCCGACTTGTCGGGGCTGTGTGCGTGTGTGCCCTCATAATTCATAATTCATAATTCATAATTAGCAGGCGGGGACGCCTGCGCACCCGGACAACATAACCAACAAAAATGACGGACAATCTATGGCGTAGCGTAGCGACCCACTTGGAGGATTTACGGACGATGCTTGTCCGTATGTTGGTGGCGGTCTCTTTGTGTGGTGTAGCGGCTTTCGTTGCCAAAGACCCGATATTCGCGTTCTGCTTGGCACCCACGCAGTCCGATTTCCTCACTTACCGCCTCTTGGGATACCGCTGCGAGACGGTGCACCTTATCAACACCGCCCTCATGCGACCGCTGATGTTGCATATACAGACCGCGTTCACCGTGGGTTGTCTCGCAGCCTTGCCCTATTGTTTGTACCAACTCTTCATCTTCCTTGCTCCGGCATTGTATCCAAAAGAGAAAGCCTATGCCCGAACCATCTTCGGGGTAGGCTTTCTCTTGTTCCTGATTGGCGGTGCCCTTGCTTATTGGGTGCTGTTCCCGCTCTGTTTTCGTTTCCTCGCGTCGTACCAAGTGGAGAGTAGCATTGCGAACATGATTACGCTGGACTCCTACCTCACCTGCCTGCTTCACACAGCGCTTGCCATGGGGGTGGTCTTCGAATTGCCTATCCTCGCGTGGGCGTTGGCAAAAGCGGGCTGGCTGCAACATGCGCAGATGGTCAGGTACAGGAAACATGCGGTGGTAGGCATACTCGTCCTTGCCGCAGTGATTACGCCCACGCCCGATGTCTTCACGCTCCTCGTGGCAGCCCTGCCTATCTTCGCCCTCTACGAACTCTGCATCCTCATTGTCCGCCTCACAACGAGGGGGAAGATGAATTAAGAATTATGAATTAAGAATTATTACTGGTGCGTTAACTTTTTGCAAGTACTATATAAGCACCTAATATACA
>JBJECI010000030.1:0-17433 GCA_051870915.1 Paludibacteraceae bacterium | reverse complement strand
GTTGATTTTCTGTTAGTTACAAACGAATTTTAACTTTTTTAATGGACAGTAGTGGTAATGACTATTTCATTACCATTATTTTTATAGCCGTATGGCTACCGTCCGGCGCATTGCAAAGCGCGGTATAGATACCGCTGCTTGCCCTCTGACCCTGCTGATTCTTACCATCCCAAACAGCAGTTCCGCCATTACTGCGTGTCTTGCAGATGAGGTTGCCGCCTTCATCCACGATATTCACCACGCTATTTTCCATTAAGCCGGTGATAGCGATAGAGCCTGCATAATCGGGTCGTACAGGATTCGGGAATGCGTATGCTCCTGAATAATCATCTCGTCCTTCGGATGCATCGCTGCAATAGGATGCGATACCTTCTCCCGTACCGGCGAAGACTTCTCCTGTAATAGGATGAATAGCGATGGATAGTATATTGTTGGATGGTAGTAGCGAGTTCTCTGTGGTAAAGTGGGCTTCTGTTGTGAGTCCGTCTTCAGACATCAGATAAAGTCCTGAGTTCGCCGTACCAATCCATTTCCTATTTCCTCCATCCACAGCAATGCAATTGACCTGATCGGAGCCCAAGAGATAATCCGCGAGGTTGGTTCCGTCGTTGCGGGGAATTTTAACTCGATAGCATTCATTACTGGTGAAGAAGTCGACAGTAGAAGGAATGATGAATAGTCCTGTAGGTGTGCCGATCCAGATATCGTTGTTTTTGTCTTGAACGAGGCAATAGAAATACGCCGGTGCTATTTGCAGTCCGTCTTGGTCGTAAAATTCTTTTCTTTTCACGCAACGGTCATCTGCATTATTTGTCGGCGTGCCGTTGTCGTAGAAAAGGAATATTCCCTGATCTTCTCGTTGGTCAATAATCCATTTATACCTGCTATCCCGCTGATCAACGACAATCTCCCATGGTGTTTTGAGCATCGTCTTATTTCCGTTGACAACAAGGCTAAGCCCTACCCAATTGCCGGCCGGAGTCATGATATTGATGGGAGAAGTGGCGTTCTCCGTATTGAGTACCCACAAGTTGCCCTGCTTATCAATCATTGTACCTTCCGTTCGGATATAGTTATCGGGATTCTGTGGTACTGCGGTTTGCATAGTACTATTTAGATGTGAGTATCTTTGTACAGGTTTATAATCTTTGTATTCATATATGCCTTGTCCGTAACAAGCGGCAAAGAAATGTCCGGGTTCATCGGCTTTACCGGCGAAAGAGACTACATCTCTCGGGAGGACTCCGAGGGCATTATATGCCGTAGAAGCGAACATTTTCCGCCATGTTCTGCCGTTATAAATACTAAAGTTGCCGACTCTGCTTTTTTGCACTCCCCATCGTTCTCCGCCAGCAATAAAAAGTTCATTGCCGATGTATTTGAGTCGGTATCCATAGTTGCTAATGGGTCCCGCCGGAGAGAAAAATTGTTTTCCTTCGCCTGTAAGTTTGCAGATACCAGCGGAGTTGACTGCCAGCCAATAGCATTGTCTATTTGCATCGTAAATAGCATCACTGGGCCAATAGTCAATGAGTGGGATAATATCTTCTGCGTTGATTTCAATCAGCCCTACGCCATATTGGTAGGCGATGATATGTCCATCGTTGCAACTCACCCAGCTCAAGGTGTCAGCCACGATGCTCCAGTCGTTTTCTTTTCGTATCTTCAGATTTTTACCTTGTTTGATATACAATTGACCATATTCTGCAAACAAAGTAGATATGTTTTCTCCTTTTGGAAGGGCATGTGTGTGCCAAAAATTATAGTCCACTAAGTTCGTTTTAACCGATGCGGCATACAAGCTTGTATTTGATAAGGCAAATATGCTATCGTTAAGTATCGTAATGGCTTTCACTTCCACATTCGAGGCATCTGCGCCGATGTAATAGGTATCTTCCACTTCTGCTTTAGCGAGATCTAATACTACAATACCAAACGCCATACTCAAGTATGCTTTCCCTTCATGGATGAATAAATGGTTAACAGTAACGGGTATAGAAGATGCTTTTTGATACAGATCGAGCATAGGTGTAATATTTCCATCTCCATCCAGGAGGTCGATTTTTCCATCGGAATAGCATAAAACGACTCTGTCAGTCTTTTTGTCGTATCCTAACTGTGTTACGGTGCTACTGCTGAGCCCTGTGCTTTTGTTCCATTCCGTCAGGCTTTCATCCGTTTTATTGAGTGAGAAGACCACCCCGTCTGCGAGTGCATACACCTCGTCGTTGCTTTGTATGACCTTCGTCATTGTTGTGTAAGAGAAATGCGGACGCCAGCGTTGAACGCTACCATAATCCAGGTCTTCTTTATCAACATTGTCCGTTCCGGAGCCGCCACTCGATGCAGTAGCGTTGAATCTAACAATACCGTTACTTGTACCGATATACATATACTTGCTTTGTGTATCGAACGCCAACGACATCACGCTACTGCTGGGCATAATGGTATTGGCAGAGTTGTATTGTGCTACAATCTTTTTCCAATCATTAGAAACGACAAAGGCTCCTTCGTTGGTGCCCAACCAGATTTGTCCTTCGTTATCAAATTCGATAGACCTGATTTCATAAGATTGGAAGAGGTTATTTCCATCTTCGTCTAAGATTTCGATTTGACGGCACATATCGGAATTGGAGAAATCGACATCGGCAGGGATGATGATGGGACCTATTGAAGAGCCAATCCAGATATTGTTGTTTTCATCTTGTTTGATAGTGTACAAATACAGAGGACTGATGGTATTACCATTAGCAGTTGTCCACGTATCTCGGAAAACGATTTTATCGTCGTCTTCGTTGATAGTTCCGTTATCATCGAGCAGCAGTAGTTTCGTTCCTTCACGACAAGATACGAACCACTTATGGTTTTCATTTCGCTTATCTAATAGTATTTCTGCCGTGGTATATATGGGCACTACATTTCCATCCTTCATCAGAGTGATTCCGTTCCACTTCTTGTCCGGACTGTACCTATGTACCGTTTTGCTCTCACTGGTGTTCAGGCACCAATAGTTGCCTTGACTATCAAACGCCCCACCGGTGCAACGGGTATATCTTGTGGGTGCATTTTCAACGCGTGTTACCAAAGAACTATTCGAAGGCAGATATTGTTTCTGTGGCTGATAGTTTTGGAACTCATATACTCCACCTCCGTATGCCGTAACGAAGAAGTGCTCAGGGGCGTTCGGATCAACAGCAACGTCCATGAAGTCAGTTGCGGGATTATTGCCTGTTGCGGAGCGTATGGTTGCTTGGGATATATTATGCCATTTTTGTCCGTCGAAGACCATCACGCAACCGGGGGTTAGGTACTGCACCCCCCAACGTCCTCCGGGGACGACATATAGTCGTCCGTTGAACGTTCTCATGCAATAGGGCGTATTGACTAACGGTCCGTCGGGTTTGTAGGTGAGTTTCTTTTGTGAGATGGTGATTCTGACAATTCCATCGGTTCCACCGGCTTCCCATCTTTCTCCGTTGGAATCGGTTACGATTTTTCCTTTGTTGGTGTCTTGTTGGATGCGTCCTAAAGGTTCTTTCGACCAGAAGCGATAATCGACGATATTGTCATTGGTATTGGCCTTATATAGCCAGTCATCTGTAAATGCAAAGATAGTATCTCCTCTAAATAGAATATCATTTACCTTCACCTCAGAGGCTTCGTCTCCGATGAAGTAGGTGTCAACCAAGTCGTACTTATTGAGATTGAATGTAACAATTCCGAAGTCGGTAGAAAGATAGGCGAAATTATCGCGGATGGTGATGTTGTGTATGCTCTTGGTAGCCATCATGTCCTTGGTGTATAACCCGGACACATAGGTAACATTGTTATCTTTGAGCAGGTCGATTTTTCCGTCTTCATATCCTATTATCAGCATATCCAACTCTTTGACATAGCCGATACAGCCGATGGTGGTACCATGCAAGCCACTACCTGCATCGTATTTCTCTAAACGTTCAGAGTACTTCTCCACCGAAAAGAGTGCCCCATCGGAAACCGCATAGACTTTATCTTGCGCCACGGCAATTTGGTTCACCTTGTTGTAGGAAAACATAGATTCCCATACCGCAGCATTTGCTCCAGAGAAGCAAACTAACAGACATATAACCAATAAAAACCGTTGTTTCATATAGTTCAAAATCATTTTACACTAAACAAACATTCACATAATGCTTTCATTGCGCGTGCTCGGTGGCTGATGCCGTTTTTCACTTCGGCGGGCAATTCTGCAAAGGTCTTATCGAATCCCTCGGGAACGAAAACGGGGTCGTAACCGAATCCTCCTTCGCCTTTTTCTTCGGTGGCTATTTTGCCTTTGACTATACCCTCCACCTGTTGCATGACGCCGTTTGCTCGGATATACGTTACCACGGTGCGGAACTGAGCGTTACGGTTTTCTTCTCCCTTTAATGAATGCAACGCTAATCGACGATTATTCCCGCTCGTTTGGTTTTCTCCTTGCGTGGAGAAGCCTTCGTCAGCCGCCCATCTGGCGGTATGTACGCCGGGCTTTCCGCCCAATGCTTGAATCTCCAAGCCGGTATCATCCGCAAAGACACCGTCAATCGCCAGTGCATTACCTGTTTTGGTTTGTTGGAAGAGGTATTTCCACACCGTTTGTGCCTTGATGAGAGAGTTCTCCTCGAGCGTTTCGCCGGTTTCATCAATCTCTTCTTCGAAGGCGACCTCACGGAGGCTGAGGATTTCCGTGTTTATTCCCAAGATGGCACGCACTTCTTCCAACTTGTGGGCGTTATTGCTTGCAAAGACTAATCGCATTTTGTTCAATTTTTACAGATAATTCGTGATAATGTACTTTCCTGCGCCATTTAGCGCGCAAAGTTACGCAAAAATTTTGATATATGCAAGAAAATGTGTAACTTTGCGCCCTGAAACAATCTATTTTGGTATGAGAAAACTATTCTTTATCTTTCTTTCCTTCGCCCTCTGTCTCTCTGCCACGGCGCAGGTAAATCAAATCCTCGGCAACTGGAAAACCATAGACGACAAGTCCGGCGAGCCTCAGTCTATTGTCAATATCTACAAAGGCTCCGATGGCTTGTATTACGGCAAAATCATTGAACTCTTGGTGGATACCCAAGGTCATGAGGCGTTGTGTATTGCTTGCGAGGGTGAAGACCACAACAAGCCCGTGGTGGGCATGGTGATTATTCGCGGGATGCACGAGGAGGATGGTTGCCTGAAAGGCGGGAAGGTGCTTGACCCCGACAACGGCAAGTTCTACTACGGAAAGATTTACCTCGAGAAAGGCAACTTGGTGCTCCGTGGTAGCCTCGACAAACGCGGCTTCTTGGGCAGAAATCAAACATGGCTGCGCGTGAAGTAACGAGTCGCCTCGGGAAGGTACCGTTCTTGCACGAGATTGGATAAGGTCCTTATGATGTCTTTCCCGTACAATTCCCGTACTATTCCCGTACTATTCCCGTACAATTCCCGTACAATAAACCTACCTCTACCGAGAGATGACCGAGAGCCCAAAGAACCCCGACCGATGGACAACCGTCCTCAAAAAAGCCTTGCAGTGGGCGATTGCGCTTGCCGCCTATGCTTTCTTGATATACACGCTCTGCACTTTCGACCATTATCCCGACCTCTTGCGCCTCTTTCGCCAAACCTCCGCTCCCCACTTCCTCGCGCTGGCAGCCTGCCTTCTGCTGATGCCCGTCAATCTCTTGCTCGAGGCTTGGAAATGGCAAACGCTCCTCAAACCTATTGAGCCTACGACTCTCCGTGAAGCCTTCCGCCAAGTCTGCTACGGCATGGCGGGTGCGTTCGTTACTCCCTATCGCATAGGGGATTATCCTGCCCGCGTACTCTTGTTGAGAGACAAAACCCACTACCTCCCCGCTATCTCCATGGCGGCGGTGGGTAGCGTTGCACTCACAGCGGTTATTCTCATGCTTGGCATCCCCGCTTTCGCGCTCTCTTTCACCCACTACCAGGCTTTCTTCACATGGAATAGTCAGACCTATCTTTGGCTGATTTCCTTGCTCTTGTGCATACTTCTCCTTGTCTTAGCCCTTGTCCCTTTTATGGGAAGGCGGTATAGCATAAAATATAGCGATTGCGGCATTATTCTGCTACAATCGCTATTACGTTACTTGTGTTTCAGCCTTCAACTATGGCTGCTGCTCTACGCTTGCGGGGTAAGACTTCCCCTAATGATGGCTCTCGTCAGCATCCCGCTTTACTACCTCTTCGTAACCGTAACTCCCAACATGCCTGCCGCCGATATAGGCATTCGCGGGGCGTGGGCGGTTGTGGTCTTTGGTCAGTATATGCACGATGTGCAAGCCAACCTCATCATGGCGACCACCTGCCTTTGGATTATCAACACACTGTTGCCGGTAATGTCGGGGGCAGTAGGCGTCAGATGCTCAAAACCTGCATAGCCGCCCACTTGTCCGCCTTGATGTCTTTCTTCTCGTGTATCGCTTTGGTAAGGGGTACATAGACAATCTCATCGTTCTGTACCCCAATCATGACGTTGCGCTGCTCTTCGAGGAGTGCTTGTATGGCAGCGATTCCCATTCGGGAAGCGAGGATACGGTCGTTGGCGGTGGGTGAGCCACCTCGCTGGAGGTGTCCGAGGATGGTTACTCGGGTGCTGTATTCGGGATGCGCCTGCTCCATCATCTTCGCTACGGCTTGTGCGCCGCCTTCGATGGCATGCTCTTGCACGAGTACGATACTGGAGTTTTTGCTCTTGCGTCTGCCTTGACCGATCGCCTCTTCTATCTGTTCCAAGATAGTGGCGCGCTCGGGGATAATCGCAGCCTCCGCGCCTGCAGCAATCGCTGCGTTCAATGTCAAGAAGCCGGCATCGCGTCCCATGACTTCCACGAGGAAGACGCGTTCGTGGCTGGTGGCGGTGTCGCGCAACATATCCACGCAGTGCATGATGGTGTTGAGCGCGGTGTCGTATCCGATAGTTGCGTCCGTGCCCCAGAGGTCATTATCGATTGTTCCCGGGATGCCGATGATGGGTACGTTGTATTCTTGCGCGAAGAGTCTTGCGCCGGTGAAAGTGCCGTCTCCGCCGATGGCGATGAGTGCATCGATGCCCTCTTTCTGCATATTTTCGTATGCTTGCTTACGTCCTTCGGGTGTTTTGAACTCCATGCAGCGTGCGGTTTTGATGATAGTGCCGCCTCGTTGTACGATGCCGCTGACATCTTGAGTCGTGAACTCTTTGATGTCATCATCGATGAGTCCTTTGTAGCCACGGTAGATGGCTTTCACTTTGATTCCGTTGCTAATGGCAGCGCGCGTTACTGCCCGCAGAGCGGCATTCATTCCCGGCGCATCGCCTCCCGAGGTGAAGACACCGATACAATTGATTTTGTATTCCATTGTTATTTATAGGTTTAACAGTTTCTCTTTGCATTTCTCCATGAGCCAGAGGGGGGTGGAAGTTGCTCCGCAGATGCCCACTTTCTCGACTTCGCGGCAGGCTGCCAGAATGTCATTCGTCAGTTCCTCATCACTACTTACAAAAATCGTGCGAGGATTGGCTTCTTGGCAATGTTGGAATAGCACTTTGGCGTTTGAGGACTTTTTCCCGCCCACGAAAATCACCATATCCTGTTCGCGGGCAAACGCTCTCAACTTCTCCACTCTATTGGCGACATTCCGACATATCGTGTCATACCACTCAAACACCACACCCTCGCCGCATCGCTTTTGGATGTACTCTACCAACGCATGAAAGCCCTCTACTGACTTGGTCGTCTGCGAAAAAAGGTATATATCCCGTTGAAAATCAATCTTCTCTGCCTCCTCGGGTAGTTCAATCACTATCGCCGTGTTGTTCGTCTGCCCTTCCAAGCCAATCACCTCTGCATGCCCTCGCTGCCCGAAAATCACTATCTGCGCTGGGCTCCCCGTCTCGCGGATATGCCGATAGGTATCGCGTATCTTCTTCTGCAACCGAAGCACCACAGGGCAACTCGCGTCAATAATCTGAATATCATTCTGTTGCGCGATATGATAGGTGCTCGGCGGCTCCCCGTGTGCCCGCAGCAACACCCGCGCGTTGTGCAGGGTACGGAGGTCATCATAGTCTATCGTCTCCAGCCCCAAAGCCGCTAACCGCTCTACCTCCTGCCCGTTGTGAACGATGTCGCCAAGACAGTACAACACCCCCTTCTGCAACTCCTCTTCTGCCTTGCGGATAGCACTCGTAACCCCAAAGCAAAACCCGCTACCACTATCAATCGTTACTTGCATACTCAATTTACTGGGGACGCGGGCGTCTCGCCCGCGGTTGTGTGGTTATTGTGGAGCATTCGTCTCGCCCGCGGTTGTTCTACTGGGGACGCGGGCGTCTCGCCCGCGGAGGAAATAATTTTGTCAAACAACCCGTAGATATGCGCCATTTGCTCCTCGCGCGTCATATCGCTGTTGTCCACAACCACGGCATCCTCTGCCTGCCGAAGCGGACTCTCCGCACGGTGTGTATCTCGGTAATCGCGGTCGTTCACGTCGCGCAACACCTCCTCGTAATCAGGCTGCTCCCCCTTCCCGACTAACTCATCATATCTCCTCTGCGCACGCACCTCGGGGCGAGCCGTGAGGAAGAGTTTCAACTCCGCCTGTGGGAAGACCACCGTCCCTATATCGCGCCCGTCCATCACAATCCCTTTTGCCTCACCCATCGCCTGCTGCTGACGAACAAGAAACGCTCTAACTTCCTTTATCTGAGACACTTGCGAAGCCCTGTTGCCGACCTCCAATGTCCTAATCTGCCCCTCTACATCCTCGCCGTTGAGAGTAGTATGCTGCGTACCGTCCGCCTGCAAGGCAAACCCAACCTGCACATCCTCCAGCGCCGCAACGATAGCCGCCTCCTCCGTTATCCCATGCCGCAACATATACAACGCCACCGCCCGATACATCGCCCCCGTATCCACATACATATACCCCGCATACTTCGCCAGCGCCTTAGCAATGGTCGACTTCCCGCAGGACGAATACCCGTCAATAGCCACAATTATCTTTTTCATCTTGTTTTCTTTTTCTAACTCATCGTATAGGTACACCGCACTCTGAAAATACAATCCTGTTTCTTCTTTGGTTAATGCACGATATGTCTTCGACCGATATACCTTATCCATAGCCTCGCGCATAGAGAGATGCTCGTCCTCCATCACACGCAGTACCAAATCCCGCGTTAACGATTCCACCATATATGTGAACTTGCTCATATCTCTCGCAAACAATCAATGGCTGCCTGAGTGGCAAAAAGGTATTGAATGGTAATCCGATGATAGCGTATCTCCTCCAAGAACTGCTCCTCTGTGATAATCCCGTCCTCCAACCGACGTATCTGAAACCCGACTGTGTCATCTGCAATGGGACCAATAACCACATCGTAATCGTGTATTTGACGAGAAGTCCTATTCTGCCGATTGGTAAAAATAAACCGCGCCCATTCTTTTGTGTACGAATCAAACCGAAGCACACGCAGATGTTGCATACAATCATCGTCTATCCGATAAGCCTTAACGACTACTGCTCCTTCGCCCGTTTGGCTATATTTTCGCTCGCCTTGTCGAGTGGCTACATTCTTATCCGGTGTCAGGTAGAAGCCTATTCCAAAGTCCTTCCCTAATCTGCTTTGGTGGACATCTATCTTGCTGAAAGACACATTAGTACCGTGGTACAATATCATGCGATTGCGCCTCCCATCCGCTTGCAATAAGCTGTTAAGTCCTCTACTGTATTCTCGAAAGAATAGGTATGCTCCACATCATAAAACTTATCTACAAAATCCAAACCGCCGTATCTCCGCAAATAGAGATATGCCTGCTGAGTTGAGATATGGTGTGCCATAGCAAACTCCGTAATGAGTGCGATAATATATTCCAATTTATCTTTCATACCAAGTCGTATTCTTTTCTATGTGTTTTTAGGGGTATCCTTTCTCGCTATTCAAAATGTAATTTGGTCCTCTTGATAGGTCGTGACGCGTTGCAGTAAAATAACATGAATTCGATATAAGCTAACCATTTCAACTGTCAAAGACTAATTTGGTTTTCCCGATAGGTCGGGACAAGTTTGGTAATGAATTAATGAATAATTACACGATAAATTACATGTTAAAAACACATCATTTTAGCATGCTGTTTATATCCAAACTCAACCCCACCTGATACGAGAAGTTATTCCGCGTCATCTGCGACATCGCAAAGCCCAATCGGAACTTGTATATCCTCACCCCCGCACCCACGGCAAATCCCGCCATCGACCGTTGGTCGCTCAGGTTCATCTCCGCCCGACGGCGGTGGTTGTAACTCAGCGTCAGATAGAATCGCTCGCTCTTAGGCACAATATCTATCGCGAATATCGTATGCCTAAACAGCATATCATACCACTTCACCTCCCCGCTCTCCAACTCGCCCGTCATGGAGTTATACCCGGGGTTGGTGAACTCGTAGCCCAAATTCCATCGTTGCAGGTTGTGGATGGTCATCGAAAGCCGTATCGGTGCGTGCGCGAAGCGGTAGTTCAAGCCTAATTGTAAATTCAGCGGCAGCATCTCATGATTGGAGCCGCCCTCGTCAGAATAAAACCCTTTCAACTGCCAACCGATATTCGCCAGCACCAAGCCCATCTGAAAAGTCGAATCTTTCGTCTGGAAATGTGCCCCCACATCCGCGCCCAGCGCAAACGAGTGATACGACTCGTATATCGAATAAATCGGCTTCAACGTAACGCCCACGCTGAACTGTGGACCCAACTGCCGCGCATACATCACGTCTATCAAAATATCCTTTGCCGTAAACGTCCCGCCCGTCAGATTGCCCTCATTATCAGCGTATGGCATTCGCCCGTAATCCAAATAATGGATACCCGCTGCAAAATAATTCGGTTTCCCCGTCTTATCGCCATATCCCCGTTCTATCTTCGACCTTCCGAAATTATGCCCATACAGCACGCTCCCGAACATCGTCCCCGGCAGGTAGTACGAGTAGTTCAGTTGCAGCACTTTATCGGTCATCTCCCCTAATAGCGCAGGATTACACATCGCCATGCTCACGTCTCCGTCGCGGATGCTGACGTTGCTTCCACCGAGGGCGTTCAGCCTCGATGAGACGGGCAAATCTAAGAATGTGAAGACACTGCTACCGCTGCCTACATACTGTCCCCAAGCGCTACTTGCGCACAAGAGGCACCCTAAAACTAATATGTTACGTACCTTTTTCACCTACTTATCCAAATTAAGCCACAAAGGTACAACCTTTTTGGCAGATATGCAAGTTTTTACCCGTATTTTCGCAAAATTTCGACAAAAAATCCTCTTTTTGGGCAATACACTCCTTAAATTCTTGTATATCTCAGAAATAATTTGTACCTTTGTGCGCTAATTGGTATATGTTTCGGGGGTTTTGTGTTGGCGGATGGATGGGGCGAGGGGATGTGCGGGATGGCAGATTGAAAGAATTTTGACGGGAGGGATGTCATTTTGCTACTTACGGAGAGAGGGGCGGAGAGGGCGTTAGACCCTTATATAGACCTCACTTGACCCTTATGAAAACCCTATGAAAACGTGTGTTGGTGCGGAGTGTTATTTTGTTGTGATTTTTGGGGATTTGGTAGCAATATGATACAGAGCGTATATAAAAAGAAAAAACATAAATAAATAACTAAAACAAAAACATTATGTGGTTAACTAACTCGTCCATCGGCCGTAAGTTCGTAATGAGTATTTCCGGCCTTGCTCTGGTCTTTTTCCTGCTTTTCCATGGCTGCATGAACCTCGCCTTGGTCTTCTCGGAAGAAGCCTACAACTGGATTTGCAGAATGCTGGGTGCTAACTGGTATGCCATCGTCGGCTCCATAGGACTTGCGCTGCTCGTGCTGCTCCATTTTGCGTATGCCATCTGGCTCACCATCCAAAACCGCCATGCCCGCGGCAACGACCGTTATGCTGTCAGCGCAAAGCGCGAAGGCGTGGAGTGGGAATCGGAGAACATGCTCGTGCTGGGTATCTGCGTACTCGGTTTTATCTGCCTCCACCTCTACAACTTCTGGTTTAAGATGCAGTTTGCCGAACTCACCGGCATCCACACCGGCGCTTTCGACCCGCAGAACGGCGCGGCATATGTGAAGGCACTTTTCACCACCCCCGTCAGCGGACAAATCTACTGCGTCCTCTACCTCATCTGGCTCGTTGCCCTGTGGTTCCACCTCAACCACGGCGTTTGGTCGGCTCTCCACACCCTCGGCTGGAACAACCTCATCTGGATGAAGCGCATCAAGGTCATCGGCACTATCGTAGCCACCCTCGTGGTCGCTCTCTTCGCTGTTGTAGTTCTCTACTACCTCGGCGTAGGCATCGGCGAACTCTGCGCATAAATCAAGGAGGTGCGGTCGGAAGTGTTATCCCGACTTGTCGGGGGCCGCACCAAGATAATCGTTAAATAGTAAATCGTCAAATAGTCAAATAAACTATGGCAAAAGCAAAAGAAACGCAGATTATCACGCCCGAGATGGCGAAGATTCCTGCAGGTCCGCTCGAGAAGAAATGGACCAACTACAAAGACCATCAGAAACTGGTCAACCCCGCTAACAAGCGCCGCCTCGACATCATCGTCGTAGGTACCGGTCTCGCCGGCGCTTCCGCTGCGGCTTCCCTCGCAGAGATGGGCTTCAACGTACTCAACTTCTGCATCCAAGACTCCCCCCGTCGCGCGCACTCCATCGCCGCACAGGGCGGTATCAACGCAGCCAAGAACTATCAGAACGACGGCGACTCCGTCTATCGCCTCTACTACGACACCATCAAGGGTGGCGACTACCGCGCTCGTGAGGCGAACGTCTATCGTCTCGCGGAGGTCAGCAACAACATCATCGACCAGTGCGTAGCGCAGGGCGTGCCTTTCGCTCGCGAGTACGGAGGTCTCCTCGATAACCGCTCCTTCGGTGGCGCACAGGTGAGCCGTACTTTCTACGCCAAAGGTCAGACCGGTCAGCAACTCCTCCTCGGCGCGTACTCCGCACTCAGCCGCCAAATCGGTAAGGGCAAAGTGAAGATGTACAACCGCCACGAGATGCTTGACATCGTCATGATTAAGGACGAGAACGGCGAGGAGCGCGCACGCGGTATCATCGCTCGTAACCTCGTTACGGGTCGCATCGAGCGCTTCTTCGGACACGCCGTAGTCATCGCTTCCGGCGGTTACGGCAACACCTTCTTCCTCTCCACCAACGCCATGGCTTCCAACGGCTCTGCCGCTATGCAGATGTACCGCCACGGCGCTTACTTCGCTAACCCCTGCTACGCGCAGATTCACCCGACCTGTATCCCCAAGCACGGCGACTTCCAGTCCAAACTCACCCTTATGTCCGAGTCTCTGCGTAACGACGGACGTATCTGGGTGCCCAAGAAACTCGAAGACGCACAGAAGTTGCAGCGCGGCGAAATCAAGGGTCGCGACATCCCCGAAGAAGACCGCGACTACTACTTGGAGCGCCGCTATCCCGCCTTCGGTAACCTCGTGCCCCGCGACGTGGCTTCGCGTGCTGCCAAAGAGCGTTGCGACAAAGGCTTCGGCGTGAACAACACCGGTCTCGCTGTCTTCCTTGACTTCTCCGACGCTATCCAGCGTCTCGGCAAGGATGTCGTTGCGCAGAAATACGGCAACCTCTTCCAGATGTACGAGAAAATCGTGGACGAGAACCCCTACGAGAACCCGATGATGATTTTCCCCGCTATCCACTACACCATGGGTGGTATCTGGGTGGACTACGAACTCCAAACCTCCGTCAAGGGTCTCTTCTGCATCGGCGAGGCGAACTTCTCCGACCACGGCGCTAACCGTCTCGGCGCTTCCGCACTCATGCAGGGTCTTGCTGACGGCTATTTCGTATTGCCTTACACTATCCAAAACTACCTCTCCGACCAAATCGGCGTACCCCGTATGTCCACCGACCTGCCTGAGTTTGCCGCTGCGGAGAAGAACGTGCAAGACAAAATCGACCGCCTCATGGCTATCCAAGGCAAACGCTCCGTGGACTCCATCCACAAGGAGTTGGGTCTCGTCATGTGGGACTTCGTCGGCATGGGACGTACCGCAGAGAGCCTCAAGACGGCTATCGAGAAAATCGACGCTATCAAGAAAGAGTTCTGGAGCAACGTCTATATCCCGGGTGAGGCAGGCTCGCTCAACAACGAGTTGGAGAAAGCCCTCCGTCTGGCAGACTTCATCGAGATAGGCCGCTTGATGGCTGTCGATGCCCTCAACCGTGAGGAGTCCTGCGGCGGACACTTCCGCGAGGAATACCAGACCCCCGAAGGCGAGGCACTCCGTCAGGATGATAAGTTCTCTTATGTCGCTTGCTGGAAATACACCGGCGAGGACTCCGAGCCCGAACTCATCAAAGAGCCCCTCGACTACGAATTTACAGAACGCAAAACCCGTAACTACAAGAACTAATCTATGACTCTCCAAGTCGGCGGAGGAATAATGTAAACATAATTATGTTTTACAAAAACCGCTCCGCCGACTTGGTAACTTTGTTTTCGCAGGCGGATTATCCGCCAAACGCGCAAGTGGATAATGAGCAAGTACTCAATGGAAGAAAGACTCAATCCTTTGCCTTTCAGCCGTCGGTTACGGCAACGACACGGCAACGACACGGCAACGACACCTGCCTTCATAGAGAGAAAACCGTAACAAAATAGTCCGGGTGCGCAGGCGTCCCCGCCTGCTAAAGATATGTATCTTATTTCGACTTCACGTTAACATAAGAAATAGACGCTTATGGCAAAAGCAACATTGGAAGTACCATTCAGCAGTATCAGTGGCAGACTTTCCGGCGACAACGAGACGTATGTTACCACTCGTTACGGAGAAACGGTGATTAGCAACTACCCCAAGCCTCGTGATCCGAAGAAGATCACGCCCCACCAGCGTGAACTCAATACCCGTTTTGCCCAAGCCGTAGCCCAAGCCAAAGCCGAACTTTCCGACCCCATCCGCCGCGCCTACTGGCAGCACCTTTTCGACTGGCACAAACAATCAACAGCCAACAAAGCAAATACCGACCCCTCCCAACCCACCTACAAAACCCTCCGCGGCTTCACCCTCGCCCAACTCACTAAGCAACAAAACGAACAATAAGAGATGAAAGCCCTACTTGATACAAATATAATCATTCATCGCGAAGCAAACAAACTTGTTTCGCAAGACATTGGCATTCTATATCGTTGGTTGGATAGGGGAAAATATACTAAATGTATCCATTCTGTGACTATTGAAGAAATTAAGAAAAATCCCAATAAGGATACAGTGAATACATTCCTTAATAAACTACAAAGCTATGAAGTAATAGATATTCCTTCCCCAATGCAAGTTGCAGTTCAAGAAGTATCAGAAGCAATAGACAGAACCGATAATGACAAGAATGATACGATATTGCTGAATGAAGTTTATGTAGGGCGTGCTGATATTCTTATAACTGAAGATAAGAAAATTCATATTAAAGCGCAAAAACTCAATATTGCAGATAAAGTATTTACTATTGACTCTTTTCTTGAAAAAGTTTTTACGGAACACCCCGAATTGGTAAACTATAAAGTACTCAATGTGCAAAAATTAAAATTCGGAAAAATAGACCTAAAGGACAAGTTTTTTGATACTCTTCGCGAGGATTATCCAGGGTTTGATAAGTGGTTCCTCAAAAAATACGATGACGAAGCTTACATTACAATTAACTCAAATAATGGAATGTTGTTATCGTTCTTATTTCTAAAGGTAGAGGGAATGGACGAAGATTATTCCAATGTCAATCCTGTATTGCCGCCAAAGAAACGTCTTAAAGTAGGCACTTTCAAAGTCATTAATAATGGTTTCCGTTTAGGAGAACGTTTCCTAAAGATAATATTTGATAATGCGCTGAAGAACAAAGTTGATGAAATATATGTAACAATCTTTGATAAAAGAGAGGAACAATGCCGTTTAATAACTTTGTTGGAGCAATGGGGATTCGTGTTCTGGGGAATGAAAGGGGATGAGCGTGTATATGTGCGTGATTTTCATCCTAATATGAATATCGATAATTTAAGAAGCACATATCCGTATGTTAATACGAAACAAAATATCTTCCTCGTGCCGATATATCCTGATTATCATACAGAGTTGTTACCAGACTCAATACTTAATACGGAGTCTCCAGAAGAATATGTTGAAGACTTTCCTCATCGAAATGGTATAGGAAAGGTTTATGTGTCGCGAGCGATAGAACCTCATCCCAAGTCAGGTGATATTTTAGTCTTCTATCGTACAGGTGGATATTACAAAAGTGTAGTTACGACAATAGGTGTAGTCGAGGAATTACGATATGATTTCCAAGATGAAGATGATTTCATAAAATATTGTAGGAAAGGTAGTGTATTCCCTGAAAATAAGTTACGAGAAATGTGGCAATATAGTATAGAAAGGCCTTTTGTGGTGAAATTTTTGTATCTATACTCGTTCCCTCATCGAATAAATATGAAAACGCTCATTGATTTAAAAGTTTTAGCAGGTGTCAATGATGCACCACGAGGATTTAAACCAATAACAAATGATCAATTAAAAACAATCATTAATGAAACAAAGAGCGATGACAGTTTTATTATCTATTAAACCAGAGTTCGCAGAAAAGATATTTGATGGAACGAAAAAATATGAGTTCCGAAAATCGATTTTCAAAAATGCGGACGTAAAAACAGTTATTGTATATGCCTCCTCTCCTGTTCAAAGGATAATCGGAGAGTTTACTATAGATCGCATCTTAAATGATGACTTAAGTACAATTTGGAATGAGACAGAGCATCATGCAGGAATAACGCATGACTTTTATATGTCATATTTTGCGAACAAAGAAAAGGCATATGCAATAAAGATACGCAATGCAAAACGTTACGCCCATGCACGTAGATTGAGTGATTATAATATTCATTATGCTCCACAATCTTTTGCATATATACAATAGAGACATATAGAAACAATATAATCTGAATAGAGATTATGAATGTAGATAACGAAAAAGCAATTAGAGCCATTGTAAAGTCTTCGGCTAAAACTTTTTCAGGTGTCTTTTATGAGAGAGCGATATGATAAAAGCGTGAGGATATGATAACAGAGAAAGACGTTAGAGATGCAATAATGCGAGTTACTAGGCTTGCTATTGTTAGAGATAAGATAGAGTTGAGTATAGATGAGATACAAAAGATTATTGATGTTTTACCTGAAGTAACGGGGGATTTTCCCATTACAAGTGTATGCAGAGATGATCTCACAAGCCATAGCATTCAAAACTATTCAATAATAGCGATTGGAAATGGTAAACAGAGAAGAAAAAATATCCGAGATCACTACTGTCCACTAAAAGATTGACGATAAGATATTAAGACTAAAATTA
>JBJECI010000029.1:0-17438 GCA_051870915.1 Paludibacteraceae bacterium | reverse complement strand
TCAAAACCTTTAGAGCGGCATTGAGAGGAGTCAAGGATGTCAAGTTCTTCCTCTTCAGAATGAACATGATTTTCTCCTAATCAACACAGGCTTTTACTGGTGAGCCCTTGAGAAAGGCTTGGAGAAGGTTGGGAAAAGGCTTAGAGAAGGTTGGGAAAAGGCTTGGAGAAAGTTGGGAAAAGGATTGGAAAAGGCTCGGTAATGGGGCGGGAATGTAAAAAAACACAAAATTATTTGGTGGTTTGCTATTTTTTTCGTAACTTTGCCGCGATTTTTGGGTGTTTTCTACCCCTTGCGGTAGGATGGTGCGCCCGCAAAAACACTACTACATGGCAAAAATTTACTCGATTGATTTCTTTAACGACCTGCTGTTTATCATGTTTATTATCGGTTTGGTCGTGTTTGTTACCCTTTATTTTGTGGATGCCGGCTACGGCAAGATGCGCACGGAGAAATGGGGACCTGCCATCAACAACAAGATAGGCTGGTTTTTGATGGAAGCGCCCGTGTTCCTCGTGGTGCTGTACTTGTATTCAACCTCGGTGGGCGAGTTCGGCGGGATAACTACGAAAGCACCTTACTGGGTGTTCTTCCTGCTGTTTGAGTTGCATTATTTTCAGCGGTCGTTTGTATTTCCGTTCCTCTTGAAAGGCAACAGCAAGATGCCCGTGGTTATTATGGCATTGTCTGTGGCTTGGAACCTGATAAACGGCTATATCCAAGGCTTTTGGTTGTTCCACCTCGCGCCGCAGTACTACCCCGAGATGTACACGCTGGCATGGCTGACCGACCCGCGGTTTATCATCGGCACCATCATCTTCTTCACGGGTATGGTGGTAAACCTGCACTCGGACTACGTGGTGCGGCACCTGCGTAAGCCGGGCGACACGAACCACTACCTGCCGAAGAAGGGAATGTACAAGTACGTAACGAGTGCGAACTACTTGGGCGAGATAACCGAGTGGGCAGGTTTTGCGCTCCTGACGTGGTCGTTCGCGGGGCTGCTGTTCTTCTGGTTCTCGTGCTGCAACCTTGTGCCGCGCGCCAACTCCATCTACCACAAGTACGAGGAGGAGTTCCCCGATGAGTTTGATAAGAAGAAACTGAAACGAATTATACCGTTTATTTATTAGGATAAAGGAGCCAGGAACCAAGATTAAAGACTAAATAGTTCCGACTCTGAGGGTGCGGCCTGGAGACCGCACCTCCTTGAAAACTCATAGACAAAGGTAATCAGTCTTTCATCCTTCATCCTTTATCTTTCATCCTTCATCCTTTATCTTTCATCCAAACAAAACTATGGAATCTAAACTTTTTACTCCCTATCAATTAGGACCTATCACGCTGCGGAATCGGTTTATCCGTTCGGCAGCGTTTGAAAACATGTGCCATAACAACACGCCCTCGCAGGAGTTGCACGACTACCATGTGAGCGTGGCACACGGCGGCGTAGGTATGACCACGGTGGCATACTGCGCCGTTGACCTGAGCGGCGTGAGTTTCGACGGACAACTCTATGTGCGCAACGAGGCGCTGCCGGGCTTGAAGAAACTGACCGATGCCATCCATGCCGAGGGCGCGAAGGCGAGTATCCAACTGGGGCACTGCGGCAACATGACGCATTTCTACTCCTGCCACTGCATGCCCGTCAGCGCCAGCAACGGCTTTAACCTCTATTCGCCTACTATCCACCGCCGTCTGCGCGTGGATGAGATAAAAACGCTGGTGAAGAAGTTCGGCGAGGCGGTGGACTTCTGCCGCGAGGCGGGCTTCGACTGCGTGGAGATACACGCGGGGCATGCCTACCTGATTTCGCAGTTCATCAGCCGCCGCACCAACCGCCGCCACGATGAGTACGGAGGCAGTTTTGAGAACCGCGTGCGCTTCCTCAACGAGGTGCTGGACGAGGTGATGCTGCATGCGAAAGACGACATGGCGGTGGTGGTGAAGACCAATATGTGGGACGACTGCCGGCGCGGTACGGACCTTGAGGAAGGGCTGCGCGTGGCACGCGAGATACTGAAACACAAAGTGCACGGTATCGTGCTCTCGGGCGGAACGGTGAGCGCCAGCCCGATGACGATTTTAGGCGGCGCCATGCCCTACAAGACCTTGGCGCACTACATGCCGATGAAGTCGTTCTGGTGGCTCAAAGCCGCACTCAACATCCCGGGGGTTGCCCCCGTGATGATGCCTACCGTGCCCTTCAAGGAACTCTATTTCATGGATAAAGCCAAGCACTTCCAGAGCGAGTTGAAGGACGAGTTGGGCGACACCAAACTGATATACGTGGGCGGCGTGCAGTCGGGCGATAACTGCCAGACCATCATGGACGAGGGCTTTGAACTCTTCCAGTTGGCGCACGTGCTGATAAAAGACCCCGACTTCGTCAATCACGTGCAGGAGAATCCCCACTACCATGCGGGTTGCGGGCGGTCGAACTACTGCGTAGGGCGCATGTACACCAAGGACATGAAGTGCCACGAGTGCGTGGAGCGCGATGGCGAACCCATCCCCGCATGCCTCAAGAAAGAGATTGCCAAACTGGAGGCAAAAGCGAAGAAGTCCATGGGATAAACCACCGGGGACGCAGGCGTCTCGCCTGCGAACAGTTTGGAACAAACTGCGTGTGTAGACAATGTAGATACAACCAAGGCTTGCGCCTTGCCCGCAGGCGAGACGCCTGCGCCCCCAGCAGACTCTACGCCCTCATAATTCTTAATTCATAATTCTTAATTAAATACAGTGCTTTCCTTAGTAACAGGCGCGAGCAGTGGCATCGGGTTGCAGTATGCCACGCAGTTGGCTCGCGATTATCATAGCGATATCCTCTTAGTCAGCAACCAGCAAGCCGAGTTGCAGCAGGTGGCAGAGCAACTGCACAACGATTTCGGCGTGCAGACCGTTCCTCATTATGCCGACCTCAGCCTGCCCACCGCGGCAGAAGACCTCTTCGCCTACTGCCAACAGAACCACTTGCAAGTGGATGTACTCATCAACAACGCGGGGGTGTTCTTCTTCAACCCCTACTGCGAGACGAGCATGAAACGCATTGACCTCATGCTCCAACTGCATGTGGTTACGGTAGCCAAACTCTGCCGCCTCTTCGGCGAGGAGATGGCGAAACGCGAGCAGAACATCCCGGGCTGCAAGCACAAAGGTTACATCCTGAACATGTCTTCCATGTCCGCATGGATGGCGATGCCCGGCATCCAGACCTACAACGCGACGAAGGCGTTTATCTACAACTTCTCCAAGTCGCTTTGGTACGAACTGAAGCCCAAAGGCGTGGGTATCACCGTGATGACGCCCGGGGCAGTGGATACGGCTTTGTTCGGCTTGTCGCCCTATTGGCGCCGCGTGGCGGTGAACCTGACGGTTTCCATCCCGCCTGAGAAACTGGTGAAGCGGGCGCTGAAAAAGATGTTCGCCGGCAAGAAAGCCGACATGCCGGGCGTGATTAACCACCTCATCACCCCGCTCCTGAAGCATACGCCCGATTGGCTCGTCTTCCTCGCCATTAAGTACATCGGGCAGTTCCAAAAGTGATATTACTTTTTTGTTTGACATCGGCGCAGTCTCCACTGCGCTGTTGTTTTTCTATGGTAATTCCTAAAATATATTTACAGAAAAATATAAATGACTCTTGCATATGTGAAAAAATAGTTGTAATTTTGCACGCAAATTTTTATTTGCACTATGCGAAAGCGTCTTTGGATAATCCTTTGTCTTTTCCCCTTATATGTTGTAGGGGCGGTCTATACGCCCCAAACCGTTCCCGACCCGAAAGACCGCGGGCAATGGGAGTACGTCGCAAACCCCGATAATATATTGTCGGGCGAGGATGTGCGTTTCCTGAACGCCTGCGCCAAGTCGCTGCAAGACTCCACCATGGTGGAACTCTGCGTGGCGGCGCTCGGCAACATCGGCGATATGGATATGTTCGACTTCTGCTACCAGCTCTTTCAGACTTGGGGCATTGGCGGCAAGGGGCGCAACACGGGCGTGCTCATCTGCTTTGTGCTCGATTCGCACGACATCCGTATCATGACCGGCACGGGTATCGAAGGTGTGTTGCCCGACGCCCTCTGCAATCGTATCATCCAAGACGAGATGATTCCCCTCTTTCGGCAAGGCGACTACGGCAAAGGATTGTGCTACGGTGCCATGCGTATCTACGAGGAGTGCACCCACGGTGAGGCGCCGGAAGAACTGCGCACCATGCAGTCGGTAACCGACCGCGCGGGCTACCGCAAAGCCAACGAAGAGGACGAGACAGGCGTGAGCGACGTCGTAGCGCTGGTGGCGTTGTGCGGCATAGGGCTGGCGCTGTTCGTCTTCGTGCTCTATTGGTCGCAGTTTCGTCGCTGCCCCAAGTGCGGCAAACGCAAGAGTAGGGTAGTGCGCGAGCAGGTCGTCTCCCCCGCAACGTATGCGCATGCAGGCACGGGAGTACGCACATACGTCTGCAAGCACTGCGGACACACGCATACAATGCCTTTCGTGATACCCCGCCTGCAACGAACAGTGTACGTAGGCGGCACCAACCGCGGCGGTGGTTTCGGCGGTGGCGGATTCTCCGGCGGCGGTTCATGGGGCGGCGGCTCCACATCCGGCGGCGGAGCAGGAGGAAAATGGTAAGAAACAACTATTAACAAACGATATATCGTAAACAAATGAAAAAAGCATTACCTTGGATTGCGGTGCTGTTGGTATTGGCAATCATTGTATTTTGGGGAGTTGGCCGCTACAACGGCATGGTTGGCGCAGAAGAGAGCGTTGAGACGGCTTGGTCGCAGGTGGAGAACCAGTATCAGCGCCGGGCGGACTTGATTCCTAACCTCGTGGAGACGGTGAAAGGCTATGCGTCGCACGAGAGTGCCACGCTCGAGAACGTGATTGCCGCTCGCGCAAGAGCCACGCAGATGACCATTGACCCCGCGAACGCTACTCCCGAGCAGTTGGCGGCTTACCAAGAGGCACAGGGGCAGTTGAGCCAGGCCCTCGGACGACTGATGGCGGTGGCGGAGGCATACCCTGACCTGAAAGCGAACACCAACTTCCGTGACCTGCAAGCACAGTTGGAGGGCACGGAGAACAGAATCACCGTAGCGCGCCAGAACTTCAACGATACGGCGAAGCAATACAACACGATGATTCGCAAGTTCCCGAATAATATCATCGCCTCCCTATTCGGCTTCGAGAAAAAACCTTACTTCGAGGCAGAGACCGGCGCAGAGAAAGCACCCAAAGTGCAGTTTTGAGTTTTAGAACCAAGAGCAAAGAACCAAGAGCAAAGATGGATTACACACGACCAAACGAGGCTATTAAGTCTTTGTTCTTTGCTCCTTGTTCCTGTATCAAATAATGATAGAAATTAAGGAAGAAATAGAAAATGCGGTGCTCGTGGGGTTAATCACCCCTGAGCAATCGGAAGAACGAACCAAAGAGTATTTGGATGAGTTGGCATTCTTGGCGGACACAAACAAAATAGTGCCCGTCAAGCGTTTTGTACAGAGGCTTGACATGCCCAACTCCACCACCTACGTGGGCGAAGGTAAGTTGCAGGAAATCAAAGACTACCTCTACAAGACCGCGCCGGAGAAAGGCTTGGAGGTGGGGCTCGTTATCTTTGATGATGAGTTGTCGCCGCGGCAGATTCGCAACATCGAGAAAGCGCTGAATACGCCGATGGAGGGCTGCGAGAAGAGGGCTGTCCGCGTGATGGACAGAACGATTCTTATCCTTGAAATCTTCTTGCAGCGAGCGCAGACGAGTTATGCCAAGACGCAGGTGGAGATGGCGCACTTGCAGTATATGTTGCCGCGCCTGACCCGCATGTGGTCGCACCTTGACCGCCAGCGAGGCGGCGGCACCACCAGCCGTGGTATGGGTGAGACGCAGATAGAGGCGGACAAACGTATCATCGGACAGCGTATTGCCCTGCTGCGAGAAGACCTCAAGAAGATAGATAAGCAGATGGCAACCCAGCGGCAGAACCGCGGGAAGATGGTGCGCGTGGCGCTCGTGGGATACACCAACGTGGGCAAGTCCACGCTGATGAACCTGCTGAGCAAGTCCGAGGTCTTTGCCGAGAACAAACTCTTTGCCACGCTGGACACCACCGTCCGCAAGGTAACGCTCAACAACCTGCCTTTCCTCCTCAGCGACACGGTGGGTTTCATCCGTAAGTTGCCGCACCACTTGGTGGAGTCCTTCAAGTCAACCCTCGACGAAGTGCGCGAGGCAGACTTGTTGATACACGTGGTGGACATCTCGCACCCGAACTTCGAGGAGCAATATGAGGTGGTGGAGAAGACCATCAACGAACTGCTCACCCGCGAGGAGCAGCAGCAAGAGAGCAAGCCGTGGGGCAAAGGACAGCAGCGCAAGCCCGAGAAAGAGAAGCGTGTGGCAGACATCCCCCGCATCGTGGTCTTCAATAAGATAGACGCTTTCACCTACACGCCCAAAGAGGAAGACGACCTCACGCCCGTCCGCCGCGAGAACATCTCGTTGGAGGAGTTGGAGAAGACGTGGATGGCAAAACTGCAAGAAGACTGTATCTTCATCTCTGCCCGCGAGAAAAGCAACATCGACGCGCTCAAACAACTGATGTACGACCGCATCAAAGCCATCCATATCCAACGCTACCCCTACAACGACTTCCTCTTCCAAAACTACGAGGAATAAGCGGTAGGCATATTTCGGACAGTCAGTCGAAAAAGCACCATTCAAACAATAGTCATATTTTTAAGGTTATGTCTGAGACAAGGTACATTTTTGTTACGGGAGGCGTTGCCTCTTCGTTAGGAAAGGGAATCATCGCTGCCTCGCTGGGCAATCTGCTCAAGGCGCGCGGGTTCCGAGTTACCAACCAAAAATTAGACCCGTACATCAACGTGGACCCGGGTACGCTCAATCCCTACGAGCACGGGGAATGTTACGTGACGGAGGACGGACACGAGGCAGACTTGGACTTGGGGCACTACGAGCGTTTCTTGGATGTGCGGACACACCGTGCGAACAACATCACCACGGGGCGTATCTATCAGAATGTCATCGAGAAAGAGCGCCGAGGCGACTACTTGGGCAAGACCGTGCAGGTGGTGCCCCATATCACAGACGAGATTAAGCATCAGATTCAGTTGCTGGGGCAGACCGGTAACTACGACTTCGTGATAACCGAGATAGGCGGCACGGTGGGCGACATCGAGAGCCTGCCATACATCGAGGCGGTGCGCCAACTCAAATGGCAATTGGGCAGAAACTGCTGCTGTATCCACCTGACCTACGTGCCCTATCTGGCTGCGGCTAAGGAACTGAAAACCAAGCCGACGCAACACTCGGTGAAAGACCTGCAGCAGGAGGGTATCCAGCCCGACATCATCGTGCTCCGCACGGAGCATAACATCCCGATGGATATCCGCCGCAAGGTGGCGCTGTTCTGCAACGTGGCAGAAGACTGCGTGGTGCAATCCTTGGACGCGCCCACTATCTACCGCGTGCCGCTGAACATGCTCTCCGAGGGGCTGGACAAGGCAGTGCTGACCCGCACGGGTTTTGACCTTGCGCAGGTGCCCGAGCCCGATATGACGCGCTGGAACAAGTTCTTGCAGCACTTGGAGGGAGCGCAGCAGGAGGTGAAGATAGCGCTGGTGGGCAAGTATGTACAACTGCAAGATGCCTATAAGTCGATACGCGAGTCGCTCACCCACGCCGCGGCGTACAACGACCGTAAGTTGGTGCTCAAATCCATCCTATCGGACAACTTGACGGAGGATAATGTGGCGGAGGAATTGGCTGGTTATCAGGGTGTTGTTATTGCGCCGGGCTTCGGCTCCCGCGGCGTGGAAGGGAAGTTCGCGGCGTTGAAGTACGCCCGCGAGCATAAGATTCCCTGCTTCGGTATCTGCATGGGCATGCAGTGCATGGCGATAGAGTTCGCGCGCGACGTGCTGGGCTATGCGGATGCCAACTCCACGGAGTTTGACCCGAACACCACCCACAACGTGATAGACATGATGGAGGCGCAGAAGGCACTGGTGAACAAAGGCGGTTCCATGCGCTTGGGAGCCTATCCCTGCCGCGTGAAAGAGGGCTCGCAGGTAGCGAAGATATACTTCGGCGAGCAGGAGAACGAAGGGGCACAGGCGGCTTCCCATACCATCTACGAGCGCCATAGACACCGCTATGAGTTCAACCACCGGTATCAAGCGGACTTTGAGGCAAACGGCATGGAGTGCGTGGGCGTGAACCCCGACTCCGGCTTGGTGGAGATACTGGCACTGAAAGACCACCCATGGTTCATCGGTACGCAGTTCCACCCCGAATACTCCTCCACGGTGCTGCACCCCCACCCGCTGTTCGTGGATTTTGTAAAAACAATCTGCAATCTGACCACAGAACACTAACGAAAACAACGAAATCAACGAAAAATACGAAAACAACGTGAAACAAAAAGAATTACAAGGCACGGAAGGGCGTGTGTTTGAGGAGTACTTGTCGGAAGACGAGATTAAGGGTATTGTTGCGGAGGTAGCAAAGCGTATCACCGCTGACTACGAGGGGCGTAACCCATTGTTTATCTGCGTATTGAACGGCGCATATATCTATGCCGCCGACCTCTATCGGGCGATACCCGTTCGCTCGGAGATAACCTTCGTGCGGTTGAAGTCGTATGAGGGCACGTCCACGACTGGGCATGTGGAGTTGGTAACGCCGCTGCGCGAAGATATCAAGGGCAGAGACGTGGTGCTGATAGAGGACATCGTGGACACGGGCACGACGATGCACTATTTCAAGCAGATGTTGCACGAGATGGGGGCAAAGTCAGTGGCAGTAACGGCGTTCTTGTTCAAACCCGAGGCACTGCTCTTCCCCGACGCGGAGCCGGAGTATGTAGGCAAGTCAATACCCCGCAAGTTCGTGCTCGGCTACGGTCTGGACTACAGCGGCTACGGCAGAAACATCCCCGCCGTCTACGCCCTGAAGGGGTAAGTTAGACCGTCAAGTGACTGTCCGACCGCTGCGCTGAAAGACCGTTTCACTGGGGGCGTCCCGACTTTGTCGCGGACGGACAAGGCGCAAGCCTTGGAGGTTCCTTCGTTGCTATCTCAAGCAGTTCGGAACGAACTGCCCGTCCGCGACTCTGTCGGGATGTCCCCGGGAAATCAGTCGTTCAGCGAACGAAGTGAGCGGTCGTTCAGCGCAGCGGTCTGACAGTGAAACGGTCGTTCAGCGCAGCGGTCAATAAGATATGAGCATCAATAAAGAGATACTTCGGCTGGCAGTGCCGAGCATTCTTGCCAACATCACGATACCGTTGGTGGGGTTGGTAGATACCGCCATCGTGGGGCATATATCCGATGCCTCGGCGATAGGCGGTATTGCTATTGGCACCGTGCTGTTTGATTTGTTGTATTGGAACTTCGGTTTCCTGCGTGTGGGCACCTCGGGCTTGACCGCGCAGGCATACGGCAGGGAGAAAGAAAGTTTGCAGCCTGCTAAAGGAGGTGCGGTCTCCAACAAACTCCCCCGCCCCGCTTCGTTTATCCCGACCTGTCGGGACGGGGAGGGGGTAGGGGGCGGGGTTGCCAAAGGAGGTGCGGTCGGAGGTGTTATCCCGACTTGTCGGGAGCCGCACCAAAAGGAGGCTATGGGCAATCCTTCCATGCAGATAAGCCAACACTCGGAGGTCGGCAGTTTGCTGTATCGCAGTCTGCGGGTGGCGTTGATAGGAGCACTGGTGTGTATCGCGATACAGTGGTTGTTCGTGAAAGGCGTGCTGGCGCTGGTGCCGTGTTCGGCGGAGGTGGCAGCGTTTGCCGAGCGGTATTTCTTCGTGCGGATATGGGCGGCACCTGCCACGCTGAGCCTGATGGCGCTCAAAGGCTGGTTCATCGGCATGCAGGACACGGTGAGCCCCATGGCGACGGATATTCTGGTGAACGTGGTGAATATGGCGGCGAGTTACGTGCTGGCGGTCTATACGCCCTTGGGCGGCGTGGGCGTGGCATGGGGCACGCTGATTGCCCAGTACGCGGGACTAACGTTGGCAATGGGGATATTGTGGAAGAAATACGGACTCACTCCAGCCCTCATGACCCCCTCTACCTCCCCCTACGAAGGGGGAGAGAAAATAAATCTACCTTCGGCTGCCGATACTAATCTTACTCCCTCCCTCGGTAGGGAGGGACGGGGTGGGTCCTCTCCCTCCCTCAGTAGGGAGGGTTGGGGTGGGTCTTCTCCCTCCCCCTGTAGGGAGGGACGGGGTGGGTCCTCTTTGTTTCGCCTGAACACCCAGTTGTTCGTGCGGTCGCTGTGTTTCATGGTGGTGTATGTGGGTTTCACCGCGCTGGCGTCGAAGTACGGCGATACGGAGTTGGCGGTGTCGGCGATACTGATGAAGTTGTTCATGCTGTTCTCGTATTTTGTGGACGGTTTTGCCTACGCGGGCGAGGCACTGGTGGGGAAGCGGGTAGGCGAAATGGCAGTCGGACAGACCGAAACGGAGCAGACAGTTAGCGAAAAAGGAAAAAATGCAGGGAAAGGCAGTCTGCGCGGGTTGGTTAGCGCACTCTTTGCATGGTCGTTGGGTGTCGGCGGCGTGTTCACGTTGGTGTATGCGTTGTGGGGGAGCGGGTGTATTGGGCTGCTGACGGACGATGAGACGGTGCTGGCTGCGGCGAAGCCGTATATGGGTTGGCTGATAGCCATGCCGATAGTGAGCACGCTGGCGTTTATGTGGGACGGCGTGTTTGTGGGTGCGGCGGCAGGCAAGGAGATAATGATTGCGATGATTTTAGCGGCAGTAGCGTTCGTCGCGGGCTACGTGCTGGCGGCACCTGCATGGGGCGTGCAAGCGATTTATGTAGGCTACTTTGCCCACCTCCTCGCGCGAGTCATCTATCTGACCGCCAAATGGCACCCCCTCTCCCGCAAACTCAATATGGCAGAATAAAATTTGCTTTATCTACAACTATCATCTATAACCTCTATAACGTCTATAGCCTCTATAGCCTCTATAGCAACTACCACCTATCCCCCTGCAACAAGAAGCCCTACCGCCTCCTCCACAACTTCGTCATCGCCACCATCACCAAACAACCACCCACCCACCCCTAACTCGTAATGGCTTTTCGCAAAAAAAGAAAAAGGTAATGATATACGAGTTGACCCAAGTTGTTTATCAACTGCAAGCCCTAACGGGGCGACATAACACAGCGTAGGGGCTCGCCCCTACGTCTGCAAGGCGACTTTCTCCCAACTCCCTCGCCCCGCTTGCGGGGAGGGGGAAAGGGGGCGGGGTGTTTTCAACAATGAAGAATATGTATATATCACTGCTCTCTTAACTTTGATGCCAATAATAGCTCGATAGTACTAATATCTAAAAAATTATCGCAATAGTACGAGATTTGCCTATATAGTTCCCCAAACAAATGCTTTTGGGAGGATTCTATTTGTTAAAATTTTCTCCTTTTTTACCCACTTTTCTTGCATAATTCAAAAAATAGTTGTACTTTTGCGCCTGCTTTACGCTATTACGCCACAACCTGTGGCGTAATTACAGCAAACCGCTTCGTCCTTTAATTACCGCACAAAAAAATGATGGAGAAATTATTAAGCATCATAGATAAAGAATAATCCCCCGCTGCCTATGGCATAAAACAACAAATATACAACATACATAAATAAAGCATATAGCTTAGAACTTGGAATCTTGAAAACTGGACACTTTTAAGATTTAATTTGACCAAGAACAAGGCTTTTATGCTCACGCGTTGCGTGAGCCTTGTTCGGTAGATATTTGGTCAAATTAAGGTAGTCCAGATTCCTCAAGATTCCAGATTGAAGCTAACAAGCCTCACGTTTTTTATATACATATAAGCCAACATAATATGAAAAAGAAAACATTTGCACTCGTCTCTCCATTAGCCAATGAAGAAGACACATTTGAAGACTTCACCACCTCTATTCAGTCAGTATTAGACGACTTAGAGACGGGAGAGGTGTTTTTTGTGGTTGATAATGTTAGTAAAGACCGCACATTGCAGTTATGTCAGGATTTAGAGAAACGAGATAAAAGATTTCACACGTTGTTCGCTCCCGAAAATCGTAATGTCGTTGATGCGTATTTACGCGGCTACAAAGAAGCCCTAAAATATCCGTTTGATTATATTATTGAGATGGATGGAGGGTTAAGCCATAATCCTGCTGCCTTACCGCAATTTATTCGATGCTTAAATGAAGGACATAAGTGTGTATTTGGTTCCCGCTTTATTAACGGAGGTAGTATCTATGACAGCAATTGGCGTAGAACTGTTTTGAGTCGTGGAGGCACAATTCTTAGCAACCTGTTATTAGGTACAAATATGCGCGATATGACTAGTGGGTATATGGGATTTCACGCAGATGTAGCACGAAAGTTCGTAGAGCATGGTTTGCTATCAAAAGCCCATTTCTATCAAACAGAGGTGCGTTATTTGTTGCGCTATCAACAATGCATAGAAGTGCCTATTCACTATATGGCTCCTTCCCCTCGTGTGTCAAGAAATGCTATTCGCAATTCATTTGCTGTGCTGTTTCACTATTTCTTTCAACGCATAATAGGTAAGTCGGTAGCCCTATGAAACGAAAAAGCATCAAAGAATTTCTACAATATGCAGTTGTCGGTGGAACATGTACACTGATTGATTTTGTTACTTTGTATTTGCTGACAACTTTAGGAGGAGTTCATTATTTAATTTCTGCCTCCATCTCATTCATAATAGGCGTTGTGCTCAATTGGCTTCTTTGCACTTATTGGATATTTGATTACCATAAAGTTAACCGCCAACGTACAGAGTTTCTTTATTATGTATTAATCTCTCTTGTAGGTTTAGGGCTGAATGCACTATTGATGTGGCTATTTACTGATGAATTTGGAATATGGTTTATGGCATCCAAATTAGTAGCAGCAGGGATAACATTGTTTTATAATTTCTTTGCACGCAAATTATTACTACATACCAAATGAAAAAGATAGCAATCATCGGAGCAGGAGTATCTGGATTAACGGCTGCGCAACTACTGAAAGATAAAGCACGAGTGGTAGTCTTCGAGAAAGAATCAACAGCAGGAGGATTAATACGCTGCGAGCGAGTAAACGGAGGCTTATTCCATACTTGCGGGGGACATGTGTTTAATACCAAAATGCAGAACGTATTAGATTGGTTTTGGCAGCAATTTAACAGGGAAAACGAGTTTGTCAAGACAGATAGAAATTCTGTTATATTTTTGCCCAACGGGCAGCATATCCCATATCCAATTGAGAATTTCGCGTACATGCTGGATGAACAGACACAAAAGTCCTTTATTCAGGATTTGTTATCTATCGCTAATTCTGCCGGGGTAACGATAGATAATTTCCAAGCATTCTTACGTACTCGTTTTGGCGATACGTTGTATAAATTGTATTTTGAACCGTACAATAAAAAAGTTTGGCGTTGCGAATTGAGCGAAGTGCCGATTGATTGGTTGGAGGGGAAACTGCCGATGCCTACAGTAGAGGAGATGATTTACAATAACTTTAATCGTGTCGCAGAAAAGTCGTTTGTGCATTCAACGTTCTATTATGAGAAGCAAGATGGCTCGCAACTGATTGCTAATCGATTAGCAGAAGGATTAGATATCCGATATAATGCTCCGATAGAGAAAATAGAACGTGTAGATGAATACTGGAAGATAAATGAAGAGATGTTTGATAAGGTAGTATTTTGTGGCAATATCAAAGACATTCCGTTGATAGTAGAAGGTGTTGAGTTGAAGGGATATTCAATACACATAGAGGAATTGCAATACCACGGTACTACATCCGTATTCTGCGAGATAGATAAAAATCCCTATTCATGGATTTATCTGCCGGATAACAAGTATCGTGCGCATCGGATTATCTGCACAGGAAATTTTGCGCAGAGCAATAATGGAATACTATCAAATGGACGAGTTAACGCTACGGTCGAATTTACAGACGAGGTCAAGACAGAAGAAATTATAGAGAATTTGCAACGGATTCCGCTTCATCCTGTTTATATTACGCATAAATATAACCAATACACATATCCTATACAAAATAAGGATACGCGAGATATGATAGCCTCGCTCAAACAAGAATTGGCGCAGAAAGGTTTCTACATGACCGGTCGATTCGCTGATTGGGAGTATTATAATATGGATACGGCTATGAATGCAGCTATGATAACAATGGAACATCTAAAACTCTAAAATAATGAAAAAGATAGTTGATTTTTGTGAGAAGTATTTGTGCTCGCCGGAAATACTTGTATTATTGTTGTGTTTACCTGCTTTAATGAGTATTCGTGATATCAATTCATACCACACCTGTTTTTACTTTACAGATTACAGTACCGGTTTCGGAGGTAAGAAGTTACTTGGAGAGTTATGCAGTTTGTGGTTGCCGGAAGTTGTCCGAAAAAGGCATCGCTTACCACTCATTGCTATCGTCAATATAGCTATGATTGCGTTGTTTGCTTGGTTTAGCGGAAAGTGGATTCGTAAACAAAAAGACTACCAATTTGCTTATGTCTTAGTTCTTGCAGTTTATCTGTTATCTCCGTATTCGTTTGTAGGAATAATCAGTGGTGCATGTGTGGACTTTTATCTATGTACAGCTACATTATGCTTCCTATATTTATTCTTGAATTATCGAGGGAAATGGTATTATTATGTGGCAACAGTGGTTATTTTGTGTGTCGCATGCCTCACTCATCATATCTTTTGCAATATATATTTCCCGCTGGTATTTGCTTTGTTTCTCTATGATATATTTACAGATGAGAAGAATCGTAAAAAAAACATTATCTTGTATTCCTTAATAACGATATGTCTTTTCGGATTGTTTTGCGCAATTGCATTTTTCAGTACAATGAATGTGGATTATGAGACGTATCGACAATATCTACAGACAAGGACGCAAACTATAGATGCATTATCATGTGATTCTGCAATATATTACGAACTCTATGCTAAATTACCCGAGCATTTGGAAGCCTATGTTAAACCTATTTGGAAATACAATATTGCTCGTTTCGTTTTGACATTGATAATTTTTGCTCCATTGTTCCTAATGTTTTGGATTCCTTGGATTCTTGCTATTAAAAATGCTCAGAATAAAACGGAAAAATGGTGTTATATGCTGATGCAGATAGTTTTACATGTTATCATCCTTCCTGCATACATTATGGCAGTTGATTACCAAAGATGGACGTATGCTTATTTATTCTGTCAAATATGCTTGTCAGGAGTTTTGTTATACATGAATGACACTACTTTTGTCTTACAATGTAATAAGATAATCAAATTTGCACAGCAATATAAAATGATTTTCTTTTTATTAGCTATATACATATGTAGTTATCCAATAGTTAAAACTGCATCCGCAGCTCCAATAGTTGATTTGATTTGTGAAATGATGGGACTCAGATGGCAAGTAAATGAAGTATTGCCTTTATAATTTCGTGTTGGGTATAGCACCAGTTCCGCTCTTCACATTTTTTAGTTACATTATGACACCCCCATAGTATCGAGGGAGGGAAAATCCTCCCCCGATAAGTATTTGTCTTTTTTATTGGTGAAAAACGATGTGCTTCTTGAGGGGCAACAGTGCAAGATTATACCTGCAAAAGTAGTTTTTATTTTGCATATTCCATTTCTTTTTAGTAGCTTCCCACAAAGAATTGCATTTGCTGTTAGACAGTACAAATTTGGGCATATCGTATCATTTCGTATCAAAATTACTTGCGCAATTCAATAATTATTTGTAAATTTGCAGCGATTTTTTAGATGCGAACTACGTAATATAACGCACTAACTCTCTGAGTTACCGTCTTAAAATCGGCTCAAATCGTATCATATCGTCTCAAAATAACCAATAAAATGATAGAGCAAGTTTACAATTTCTCGTTAGATATTACGTGGCAACTCATCCGTTCCAGAAACCAAATTAGTCTTTGACTGCTAAGACTATTTGATTATATCAAATTCACGTTAACTACACAATGAAACACTTATTTTTATCAATCTTTATACTGGTTGCGATAAATGCTGCCGCGCAAAATGCAGACCAACGTGTCGGTGAACTTATCAACGAGGGAGATTGGTTCGCTTTGGCGGAAGAATATCCACGATTAAAAGATTCAATGCAGGTTGAGTTCTTGCAACCAATGGCGGAAGCATTGCTTGCCAAATACTTCAACCAATCGGATAAGGCAATCGCAGCGATGACCACGCTTTTAAGCAATTATCAAGAAGAGATAGGTGCTTCTTCTGCGCTTAACTTTGCTCTATTGCGACTACAAACGATTGGCGAACAAGGCAACTATGCTGAGGCGGCAGATGGACTCAAATCAATAGCCGAACAACTGCCACAGGTGCCAACGATTCAAAGAATGTATCAGCATTATAACGCTTTGCGCGACTATCCGCAAATGACTATTTCTAAGCCTAATAAAAATGTTACTATTCCTTTTCAGTTGCAAAGCCCGAAAGCCGACAAACGAGAGGAGTGGATGCGGGCAGGCAAAAAGCAATTCAAGGGTTACCTGATGACCGTTCCTGTTACTTGTCATGGCAAACAGCAATCGTTCATTTTCGATACGGGTGCAAGTGCCTCTTTTGTTACAGAAAGCGTTGCAAAGAACTTAAATCTGACGATTCTTTCTGATACTATCTTGTTAAATGGCAATCAAAAAGGGCTGCAAGCATATATTGACAGTCTGCAAATTGGCGATATCCTCTGCCGAAATATGATTGTATATGTTGGTTTGAATAATCCGCTTGATACGCTTGTCAGCGGGGTAGATGCTGTACTTGGAATGGACTTTATCAAAGCCGTTGGTAAAACACAGATTCTATTTGATAGCCAACAGATTGTATTTCCAAATCAACCCACCACTGCAACCGCACAGAGCAATATCTTTCTGGATGGTACGCTGATTCTGCAAGCACGGAAGGGTGATGTGCCGCTATCGTTTATCTTTGATACGGGATGTACCACCGCGGAACTATACAGCGATTATTACACAAAATTCACCACCGAAGTGGATGCCGTAGCAGAGCCGGATACCATTACTACAGCCGCTTACGGCACTGTCACCACCTCGTCTATTCTCCTATTGCCCGAACTGACATGTATGATTGGTGAAACATTAGTTACTATGGATGAAATCAATCTCTTCCCGCACAATGACAATCCACTTGCCGTGCGTGATGGGCGTATGGGGATGGACTTAATTCGCCGTTTCCGCAAAACAACCATTAACCTAAATGACATGTTTGTGAAGTTTGAGTAATTCACCATTCGTGTTCACTTCACCCCCTGTCTTTTCTGATATCCCCTTTGCGCTCACTTTCAGCAGTATATAGTAGGATATTATTAG
>JBJECI010000028.1:9367-62517 GCA_051870915.1 Paludibacteraceae bacterium | reverse complement strand
CAAATCTATACAAACTTTTTCTCTTAATCAACACAGACTTTTACTGGTGAGCCGTAAACACGAAAACGATAAGCAGATAAGAGTTAGTTATTAGTTAGTTATTAGTTAGTTATTAGTTAGTGATTAGTTAGTGATTAGTTAGTGATTAACGAGTCTATCAGCCGTCAATCTCGGAAGAAATACGGCAACGACACGGCAACGACACGGCAACGAACCGAACCCAAAAGAAGACAGACTGCAGGGTGTCTTTGTATAGAAAACGATTGCATGATATTGCTTTTTATGGCTAAAAATGTTAAAAAATAAAGAAAAATTTGCATATTTCAAAAAAATATACTACTTTTGCGCCCGCATTTAATAAAACATCTATGGCTATAGAAATACGCGAAGTCAACACCAAACGCCAACTGCGGCAGTTCATCGAGTTTGCCAACGACCTCTATAAGGATTGTCCCCACTACTGTCCGCCGCTCTTCTTCGACGAGATGAACACCTTTGACGACGAGAAGAATCCCGCGCTGCAAGTATGTGAGAAACAGTTGTTTATGGCATTTCGAGACGGGAAACCCGTGGGGCGTATCGCCGCGATTATCAATCGGAAAGCCAACGAGAAATGGCAGCATGAGCACGTGCGTTTCGGCTGGATGGACTTCATAGACGACCTTGAGGTGAGCCGTGCGCTGTTAGACCGAGTGGCAGAATGGGGGCGCGAGCGCGGCATGAAGCAGATGAACGGACCCGTCGGCTTTACGGATTTCGACCACGAGGGCTTGCTGATAGAGGGGTATGAGTATCTTGCGCCGATGGCGTCGCTCTACAACTTCCCGTATTACGTGCGCCACATGGACGCCTACGGGCTGGTGAAAGAGGCAGACTGGATAGAGTTTCAGGTGTTCCCGCCGAAGGAGGTGCCCGAGCGGCTGCAGCGGATTGCCAACATCGTTATGGAACGCACACACGTCCGCGTGGACAAGGTGCAGACAACCAAGGAATTGACCGAGAAATACGGCATCGAGTACATGGACGTGATAGACGCGGCGTACCAGAAACTCTATAACTTCCAGCCCATGACCAAGAAGCAGAAAGAGTACTACCGCGATATGTATTTCCCTGCCATCAACTTCGATTTCGTAACGCTGGTGGTGAACGAGAAAGACGAGATAGTGGGTGTAGGCGTGGGCATGCCCGATATCTCGAAGGCGCTGCGCAAGTGCGGCGGACACCTCTTCCCGACAGGGTGGTATCATGTGCTCAAAGCACTGAAAACGAAGCATATAGACGTGTTCGACCTGCTGCTGATAGCCGTTCGCCCCGACTACCAAGATAAGGGTATCAACGCCCTCTTCTTCGTGGACCAGATACCGTATATGAACAAGTACGGCGTGAAGTATGCGGAGACGACCTCTATCTTGGAAACCAACTGGAAGAACCAAGCCAACTGGACCCAATTCGAGCACAAGCAACACAAACGCCGCCGCGCATACATCAAAGATATTTAGTAGTTTATGTGTTTTTCGTTAATTTCGTATTTTTCGGACATAAAGAAATGATAATGTATTAAATGGCATAGTTTTTGTAGATATAGGCAAGCAACGTTAATAACGAAATCAACGAAATCAACGAAAACTACGAAAACTACGAAAACAACGGAACCCAACCATCATGGAATCAGCCATTAACCCAAATACCCTTTATTGGATACTATTCATCGGAATAGCCCTTTTGTCGTGGATTGTCTCTGCAACGCTGAATAGCAAGTTCAAGCGCTATTCCAAAGTGCCTATCGCCCTGACGGGCAAGCAGGTAGCAGAGAAGATGCTGCGCGACCACGGACTGACCGATGTGGAGGTAACCTGCATCCCCGGGCGCTTGACTGACCACTACAACCCCACGGATAAGACTGTTAATTTGTCAGAATCGGTCTATAACAGTGCCTCTGTGGCAGCCGCCGCCGTAGCCGCCCACGAGTGCGGACATGCCGTGCAACACGCCACCGCCTATGCACCGTTGCAGATGCGCTCGGCGATTGTCCCTGCGGTGAGTTTCGCCAGCAAATGGGTAACGTGGGTACTGCTCGCAGGTATGCTCTTGATAAACGTCTTCCCCGGGCTGATGATTATCGGTATCTGTCTCTTTGCGCTCACCACGCTCTTCTCTTTCATCACCCTGCCGGTGGAGATTAACGCGAGCCAACGAGCTGTAAATTGGTTGCAGGAAGCCGGTATCACCGACCGCGAGACTACCCCTCTCGCCACCAGCGCCCTCCGCTCCGCAGCATACACCTACGTAGTGGCAGCCCTCTCCTCCCTCGCTACATTGATATACTATATCATGATAGCCTTCGGCAAGAGGGACTAATTTTGTTCTAACATGTACTGATACAAACCAAATGGGCAAAATTCATTTTGCCCATTTGAAAGCGGAGCAGTATTGGTCGCCCCGCTGTAAAAAAAACAAATGGGCAATTTTGCCCATTTGAGAGGAGGAGTCGCGAAGCATAAAATGGGCGCAGCCCATTTCTGCTGCGAAGCGCACTCCGACGAGGCTCCGTAGCTTAGTTGAATAGAGCGTCAGATTCCGGTTCTGAAGGTCCTGGGTTTGAGTCCCAGCGGGGTCACAAGGTAAAAAGATGTAATATCTTGATTTCTATGAGAAAAGCCTGTTTCTTCACCGCACTCTCGTGCGTTTTTCTTCTTTTTTTGACGGGATGTCAGTCCGAGTCTCATTATCCCCAATCGCTGGTTGGCGACTGGCAGTCGCAGGCGGTAGGTGATGTGCGTTACCAACTCGCCATCGCTACCGACCAAGCCGCTACCCTCACTGCCTGCAATGCGCAGGGCATACCTACTGCCGCCGCAGAATCCCTCTCTCTTACCTACGATCCCAACACCGGCAAAGGCACGCTCGAAGGCAGCGGCAGGTATCTTACCCTGCAAGCCGCTAACGATACCGCTTTCACCATCCGCATGGCGAACAACGATTGGGTCTTCACTCCCTATACCCCTTCCGAAACACCTATAATCGCTACAGAAGACCGTGGCTACTGGCTGGATGCCACTACGGGTATCGGGCTGCTCTTCTGCCCCGAGGATGAGCAAGGGAATCTCCCCGTACTGCAAACGGTGCAAGATGACGAAGAAGGTACTGCTATGAGTTTCGGCATCCCGGGCTTCATTACCTATACCGACCATACCATGAGCAAGGGGACGATCTCTTTCATAATAGAGGGCGATACGATGGGCTATACTATGGAGCAAAAGGATGCACAAACGATTGTCATTTCTTACGAAGAAAACGGTGAGACAGAGACCTTCACGCTGGTTCATCAGCCCAATGCCACCAATGCGCCTGCAACCGTAGAGGGCGTTTGGGCTGCATCCATGATGGGGATGTTCACCATCACTGCTACCGTGCAGGCAAATGGCGACTATAAGGCGGATTATGAGGCGGTTATGGATTATGAGACCGGTGAAAAGACCAAAGGTTCCCTCGCCGGACACATCTATTATAGTCCCGCGGCAGGCATGGGAGGCATCGTGGTTACGAGCACCGACAATAGTGAATGGCAAGAAGAGTTGTCTATGTACGCTCTCCTCGTGCAAGCCGCCTCCCCCACATCGTTTAACCTTATGATGGGCAACTTCTCCGATTTTCCCTTTACTTTCACCAAACAATAAATCCAAACGCCCCGCATCCGAAAGGCTGTGGGGCTATTTTTTCTTATGTCATTTCTGTGTGTATTGGCGGCAATAGCCGGTTTTGTGGTAGAAAGCAAGACTACCGTTTCTGCAACAGGAGAACAGCCGGAAGGCTCAGAAGCCGTTTATGAATGTACGTATAAGAAGGGACAACTCACTGCCGGCAACACGGCGACCCTCTCGCTTTCCAATTGGCAGAATACCAACATTAGTCGCATTACGCTCTTCATGCATTCCAATCAGTCTTCCGGAGCAGGCTCGCTTGTGGTGAAGGCGGACGGACAGACCGTGTGGGAGATAGCGAACAGCAGTTTTGACACGTGGACGGATAGCGGCTACTCTAAAACAACCGTGTCCGTATCTCATACTTTCTCTCCCTCGCTTTCTCTTTCTTTCGGAGCGATTAGCCTTTGCATTGCGGCAACTGAGAACTCGCTCTATATAGAGCGTTACGAGATAGAATGGCAACCGGCACAGGCACGCCCATACACGGTTACGCTTATAGATGATGGCAGTTCCGTGTATTCTCAAGTCAGTGAGCCATCTGTTGGCGAGGGTATCTGGTTGCCTGCGTTGCCGGATATTGGCGCGTGGTATTTTGCCGGTTGGAGCGAACAGAGTGTGGAGGAAACGGTGGCTCGTCCTGCTCTTCTTGCTGCCGGAACGCGCTATTTCCCTGCCTACGATAGATGTCTCTATGCCGTCTATACGGACTATCTCTCTTCGGAGGTATCGACTACACAGTGCGTGGAGCCCAACTCGGGTTACTATGCCATCGCGTTTCCTTTGACAGACAAAGTGATGTGTGGCGTAGTAGAACAGGAACTATATGGTGTCCCCCTTATGGATGCTCCTTTGCGAGCAACAGAAAACGGCCTGTATGAGAGGCTGTTTGAGATAACGCCCACTATGGTTTATGCGGTATATTTCTTGAATGATACGCTTGCTCAGATATGGCATGCAGAGAGCGGCGAGAGGGTAGGGTACAAGAACGGTAAACTCTATGCTGATCGTTTTGATTGGCATTATCGTTTGTTGCCGGATTCCACGTTTGCCTTCTATGTGCCGCAAGACAGCATTTCTTCGCGTGTAATGACCCCTATGTACGATGCTCAGACGCAGGAGTGGGTGTGCCGATGTACGACCTATCATAATGCCAACCTCTGTTGTCAGGCATTGCTCTATGCAACGGATTTCTCCACCACGCCTGTCCGCTATACTTCCTATCCCTATGGGCAGGCTATAGAGCAGCCGGAACAATCCTCCGCTCAGGAAGAACTGATGATAGTGCAGATGGGAATCTATCGCTTGCATATCATGCCCGACGGGAAGAAGAGACTCTCCCTCTAATTTACCATTTTTACATACAAAAGGGGCTGTTTAATAAGTCCATCAAGCGCCGCCAAAGGGGTACGCAGGCATCCTTGGTGCAAGGGTCGTTTTTAACTCGGTATCGTCTCGTCCAGATACCGATCAGATACCGATCAGATACCGATCAGATACCGATTAAAACCGCTGGGGAACAGGAGGGTGATAAATGAAAGGTAATTTAGGATTACTAATCATGTATGGACGCTACGTTAGATTAACAAAGAGGCTGCCTAACTCAACTTGTTAGACAGCCTCTTTTTATTTACATAGCCAAAAGTTTCTTTTACAACTGATTGCCTAATACGGAGTAGGTCTTGTCGCCTCGGATGATGAGCACTTGTCCGTCGCGTAACACTTTGCGCAATCCGTTTGCTTCGTCCGTGCTGATGTTCAGATTGCCGCTCGGCGCGTCATACTCTGCCATGTTGAAGAACTCGCTCCAGTATTGGTCTGCCTGATAGAGTTCCATCGTTCCGCGGGGCACAAAGACAGGCGTTGCACGGTTCACCTTATCGAAGGTCTTTTCTTCAATGGCGGGCGGTACGAGTGCGTTCACATACATACGTCCGATTTTCTCGCAGCCGGCAAAGGCGTTGTCGGCTATTGTCTGCATGGTAGATGGGATAGTGAGTTCGTTCAGCACTACGCAGTCGAAGAATGCGCCTTCCCCAACTGTCTCAACGCCTTCGGGGAGGGATATACTGCGCAGGCTATGGCAGTTGTAGAATGCCCAGTCATCAATGCTCTCTACGTTATTGCCCGCAAAAGCCACGCTATCCATAGAGCGGCAGTCCTCGAAAGCACTCGTACCGATATGGGTTATATTGGCAGGAATGGTGATGGCTTTCAGCGACCGAGCATTGGTCAAAGCATAATCAGGCACCTTTGTCCAAGCGTTGGGCAGGAGCACGGTGTGAACCGTCTTGACATAATAGGGCTGATAAATGATGTAGTTCCAAGCAGCGGTTGAGTTGCTGTTGTCCACATATGTGATGTTGTTGAAATAGTAGCAGTATGGCGAACCATTGGTTACAATCACAGTGTCTAACGCATGGAAACTGTAAGCTTGACCTCCTAAAAGTTCAGGGTTGCCTTGGAAATAGGTGATATTATTGCCATTAGAAATAGTAGTTCCTCCGCTTACTTCATTTCCTAAACATACGAAGCGCGTAAGCGAGTAGTTCCCATCAAATGCCAGATCGCCGATGTACTGCACGCTTGCTGGGATGGTTACTTCGGTCAGTTGCTGCCCGTAGAATGCGCTGTATGCAATAGAGGTCATGCCTTCGGGCATAGAGAGGGAGCGGATGGTAAGTCCTTCATCTATCCATGTGGTGTAGTTCTCAATATCCATGTCGCCCGTGCCGGTGATGGTGAGGGTGTCGTTTGCCCATGTCCAATAGAGGTTCTCGCCGCATTTACCGCCAAAATCCCCTTGTGCAAAAATAGCGGTGAGTGTGCTGTCGCTTACGAGGTATAGTGCCCGCTCGGCGGTACTTACGCCGTCTGACCAAGCCACAAAGTGGTAGCCATTGTTAGGCGTAGCACTGATGGTCGGATAGTCTCCTTGCATATACGTGCCGCCGCCGCTCACCGTGCCTTGACCGGCACTTGCTGCATCCACACCTACCTGCAACTGCACCTGATGGGCTGCTGCAAACAATGCCACGATGCTCGAGTCGCTGCTTACATTCATGCTTCGACCAAAGATATAGGGTCTCCCGTTTGCATCAAGATAGAGTCTGGAGCGGTCGGCGGGCAGGTCATTCCAGCCGGCGAAGAAATACCCCTCTTCCGGTATCGCTTGGACATACCAATAGTTGTCGCACTCGCTCAGGTAGCCGTCTATCATATTGCCTTCCAAGCGTCCTCCTTCGTTTGCCGTTGCCTGTACGTGGTACCAGTTGGCATCTGTCGTAGTGCGGATGGTGGTGTCTTGCGTGATAGTGATGTAGCGTGTATGGTCTGTAACGCCATCGCTCCAACCTACCCAGTTGCCGCAACTGCCACCTTGCTCCTCAATATAGACGTGTAGTCCCTCACGGATGCTTAGACTGATATTACTATCATAGGTAGAATTAGTGCCAATCCAATACCAAGAACTACCACTATTCACATACTCGTATTCAACATATAAATAACTACCTTGCAGGGTAACCGTATAGTAAGGGTATGGCTCGAAGAGTGCCGTCAGGGTGGTGTCTTGCGTGAGCGTGAGGGTGCGGAGATTGTCCTGCACGCCATCGCTCCAGCCTACGAAATGGTAGTTCAGACTATCGGCTATCGTGGCATGGATAGTGGCGCTGCTGCAATCGGTATGTAGTACCTCTGTCTCCCCGCCGTTGGTGGCGCTGAGCGTGAGTGCGTAATCTGATTTCCCGCTCAATGTATAAAATTCCCAGCCCTCTGCAGACTCGTAGGAAGCTTTCGCCGAACAGGGCACATAAATATCCACTCCATTTGGAATCGCATTGCTCCCCAAAGTAGGCGGTGTGGTGGGGTCCAAGATGAGGCTGGTCAAACCGGTCTGTTGGAATGCCTGCTCACCGATGAATAGGACGTTGCTTGGTATATGTAGGGAGGTTAGATTCCTATCATACTTAAAAACATAATTTCCCATGGACTCAATATTTTTCCCCAGCCTTACCGAACGCAGTTCGTAGCAAGCGGCAAAAGCACCGGCATCTAAGGTAGTTAACGAATTGGGAAGTTCTACCGAACGGAGTTGGTTACAGTTCCAGAAAGCCTCTCTTTCCAATACAGTAACCCCCTCCGGAATAGAAAGCGAACGGATGCCGGATTGGGAGAACGCGCTATATCCAATATGCGTTACGCTACCCGGGATGTCTATCTGCTGCAAACTGCTGGTGCGATAGAAAGCGTAGGCACCAATGCGGGTCAGCCCCGTTGGTAGCGATACCGAGAGGATGCTCTCGGATATGGCTGACCATGGGGCTTTGTTGGTGTCATAACCATAATCGTACATATCTCCCGTACCCGTGATGGTGAGGGCTTGGGTTTCGGTGTCATAGGAATAGTTGAGGTTGTCGCCGCAACTGCCCTCTACAACTTTGGCTTGTGCCGAGAACGGCACGAGTGTGAGGATGCATAGCAATGCACACACAAGATTTGTCAGTTTCTTCATGATTATATTGTTTTTTTAATAGTGATTACTACTTTCTATAGGGGCTATAGCAACTATAACAACTATAGCAACTATCCCCCTATGGATTTGTCTTTTTCTATAGTTGCTCGCCCAAGACGGTAAACACTTGGTTGCCTCGGATGATGAGCACTTGTCCGTCGCGCACTACCTTCTGCAGAGCGGGGGATTGGTCGGAAGATATCTCGGCATTGCCCATCGGCGAGTCATACTCCGTTATATGGAAGAACTCGCTCCAGAAAGGGGCTGACTGATAACGCTCCAGCGTGCCGAGAGGTACCCACACCGGCGTGTTGCGATCCACATCTTCAAACGTGTTGCCCTCGATGGTCGGCGGAACAAGTGCGTTCACAACCATCTGATGCAAACCCCTGCAAGCACCAAAGCCGTTCTCTGCTATCTTAGAGAGCGTGGAGGGAAGGGTCAGCTCGCTCAGGTAGAGGCAGCCGAAGAATGCCGACTTGCCTATCGTGATAACACCCTCGGGGATATTGATGCGACGCAACTTGTGGCAGTCGTAGAATGCCCAGTCTCCGATAGTCTCCACTCGGTTTCCCGCAAAGACCACGCTGTCCATCTTGCGACATCCCTCGAAGGCACTCGTACCAATGTATTCCACATCAGCAGGAATGGTGATACCGCCCAAGTAGTGTGCATTGCTCAGAGCATAGTCGTCTATTGAGGTTGCTTTTTCCGGCAAGAAGAGCGTTTCTACGGCTTTGATGCCATACGAGTCGCCGGAACCTATATAGGTGGCTTTTGCTTTGCGGTTGTCGATGTACCGTGCATAGGTATAGCAGCTGAAAACGTAATCACCGCCCGTGATGATTACCGTGTCCAATCTTATATAGTCGCTGAGCGTATTTCCTAATAGGTCTCTGTGCCCTTGGAAATAGCGCAACTGATAGTCTCCGCTGCAGACCGTGTTGTAGGCGTTCTCTATGCTGTCACCCAAGCATACAAAGCGTACCAGTTCGGAGTTGTTGGCAAATGCTCTACCTTCTATCCGTTTCACGCTTGCGGGAACGGTTACTTCGGTCAGTTGCTGCCCGTAGAATGCGCTGTATGCAATAGAGGTCATGCCTTCGGGCATAGAGAGGGAGGTGATGACATATCTGTGGCTTCTCCATGTAGGATAATTGCTAACGTCCATGTCGCCCGTACCGGTGATGGTGAGGGCACCGCCGTCTAATCTCCAATAGAGGTTCTCGCCGCACTTGCCGCCTATCTCGCCTACGCCGAAGGAGGCGGTGATAGTGGAGTCGCTCATCAGGTAGATGTCGCGAGTAGGCTCAAAACTGCCGTCCGACCACTCGATGAAATGGTGCCCTTCGTTCGGTGTGGCGGTGATGGTTACAAAATCGCCTTGCCGATAGTCGCCTCCGCCGCTCACGCTACCCATGCCTTGGCTGCCGCTCTCCACAAGCACTTGCAGTTGCACGGGCTTGGCTTCGGCAAAGAACGCGGTGAAGGTGGTGTCGGAGTGGATGTCGTAGATACCGCGGCATTGATACGTTACGCCATCGCTCCATCCGGTGAAATAATAGCCGTCTTGTGCTTCGGCGCAGAACGACCCCAAGGATGTACCATACCCGTTGCAATCTATCAGGTCGGTCTCTATACCCTCTATGGGTTCATCCCATGAGTCGCGCAGCATACCGCCTTCGGTGGTATTGAGCACCACGTGGTAAGTAGGCGCATCGAAGAGCGATGTGATGACAGTGTCGGACGTGATGATGAGTTCTCGATGGGTGTTCGTTGAGCCATCGCTCCAGCCGAGCCATGTGCCGCAGTCCGTATTATTCTCATTGACAACAACGAGAAGACCTTTCTCCACAAGGAAGTTCACTTCGGATTCTCCCGAGAAATACTCCCTTGAGGTGTTACCCCATTGGTCGGTAACATATACATAGTAACCGCCGATGTTGTTGCCTCGTAGGGTTACAGAATAGAAGACCGTTTCTTCGAAGGATGCAACGAGGGTAGTGTCTTGGGTGATGATCACCTTGCGGTAAGCATCCGTGCTGCCATCGCTCCATTGGGTGAAGGAGTAACCCTCATCGGGAACGGCGTAGATATAGCCTATAACACCAAAGCCCTCGCAGTCGAGCACATCCTCGGAATAGACCTTCGTCCCCTCCCCGTCCAATGAGCCGCCGTCCTCTGCGCGGAGTTCAATATGGTAGGTCGCTGCATCAAAGAGTGCGGTGATGGTGGTATCGGAGGTGATGGTAATGGAGCGGTTTATATCCTCCACGCCATCGCTCCAGCCGAGGAAGTTACCGCACTCGCCCCATTCGGTAACCTCTATTATGTCGCCGTTACAGATACGGGCATCTACCGAAGTAACCCTGTCGAAATTGGGATAGCCAACGCCGCCGTCCTCCTGGCGATCCATATAGTATCCCGACAGGGCTTGTCCCTCGATGTGCACCGTGTAGTAGCGTATCTCGTTGAAGTAAGCCGTGATAGTGGTATCTTGCGTTGCGGTGAGAGGATGCCCTGTATAGGGGTAACCATCGCTCCAGCCGGCGAAGTAATAACCCTCTAAGGCAACTGCCTCAAAATACAGGTAATCATTGCATTCTGTCAGCACTGTGTCTAACTGTTGGATAGAGTCATTATATCGCATGATGTATCCACCTGCATCGGCTGCAAGGTGCACATTGTATGTCTGAATAGTATTGTATAGCGAGGAGGTGATGACGGTGTCGGAGATGATCCGAATGGAGCGGCTGCTGTCCGTTACACCATCGCTCCAGCCTGTCCATTCACCGCAAGAGATATCCTCATAGAAGAATACATACGAGTTGTAAGGTAAGGTCAGCGTTATCTCTGATTGCTGCTCAAACTCGCTATAGCCTAATTCAGCGGAAGCATCGCTATAACTACCAGATAGTTGCCATCCGCGGAGGGTAACGGTGTAGTCCTCATAAGGCTTGAATACGGCTATTATCGTGGTGTCGGAGGTGATGGTGATGTCGCGGCATTCATTGGTGTTGCCATCGCTCCAGCCTGCGAAGTAGTAGCCATCGTTGGCATTCGGGCAGATATCCGTGAGGGTTTCTCCTGCGCCTGTGCAGTCGGTGATGGTGGTGTGGATATCTCCGTTTGTCAGATAGCCGCCTGCGCTCGCTGTGATGTTTACTTGGTAGGTCTTCGAGACAGCCGCCTGTACTTTCACATTATCAATAGCGATAGGGGTGGAACCGCTGGAACCATCATTCCGCCACATGAAAGCAAGATAATAATTGCCGTTCAACTCCATACATGTTTGGCTAAAGGTGCTCCATTCATTGGAACCGTTAAAGCGATTGCCTAATTTTATCGCGCCCGAGGGTACAGAACTACTCCCTGCCGAGATACTGCTGCTACCTAATGGAATAAGGTACGCGTACATATAATCATAACTGCTTTCGCCATACCCTATCCAATCGAAACTAATGTTTACATTGCCGGAGATAGGTGCGTTGAGGTATGCCCATACGGTTGAACTATTGGTGTTATCGTAACCGTAACTGCTACCGTCGTTGGAGATATAGAGTGCGTGGCTGTCGCCGTTGCCGGTGGCATCTCCAATTATCCATTGGTTCGTCTGCGTGCCGTTGAGTAGCATCCAATCGCCGTTGTCCGAAGCGTTGCTGAAGTCATAAGAGGGCTTGAGTGTGCCGGTAGATGTCTCGAAGCGTGCCACAAGGTTGGTATCTTGAGTGATAAACAGGTCGCGGCAAGGGTTGGTGTTGCCATCGCTCCAGTCGACAAAACGGTAGCCAAAGCCGGCTTGGGCACATATATTGTTCATCGCTTGTCCTTCACCCGAGCAATCATTGATGGTGGTGCTTACATTGCCGTTTGCTAACGAACCGCCTTCGCCTGCGCTGATGCTGACTTGGTAGGTTTTCGAGACAGCCGTCCGTACCTTCACATTATCAATAGCGATAGGACTGGAACCATCGGAATAAGTGCTATTCCGCCACATGAAAGCCAGATAATAATTGCCGTTCAACTCCATACAGGTTTGGCTAAAGGTACTCCATTCATCGGAACCATTAAAGCGATTGCCTAATTTTATCGCCCCCGAGGGTACAGAAGTGCTACCAGCCGAGATACTGCTGCCTAAGGGAATAAGGTATGCGTACATATAGTCGTAACTTCCGTAGCCATACCCTTTCCAATCGAAACTAATGTTTACATTGTCGGATATGGGTGCGTTGAGGTATGCCCATACGGTTGAACTATTGGTGTTATCGTAACCGTAACTGCTACCGTCGTTGGAGATATAGAGTGCGTGGCTGTCGCCGTTGCCGGTGGCATCTCCAATTATCCATTGGTTCGTCTGCGTGCCGTTAATCATCTGCCAATCGCCGTTGTCTGAAACATTGCTGAAGTCGTAGAGAGGCTGAGGCGGATTATTCAGGCTAAAAGTCGCCTCCAAGGTAAGGTCTTCCCCAACATCTATACTGCGCGGGTTCTCGGTGTTGCCATCGCTCCATTGAACGAAATGGTATAGCGGATCTGCCGTTGCCTCTATTCCCCATGTGTCGCAGTCGCAACTTAGGATAGTGGCAGTTCCGCCCGCGGAGGAATTGACCGAGAGGTTGTGCGTGGGAATGCCGTATATACCAAGAAAATTCCAGAAGTTAGCACTCAAGTAGGTCCTTTTGGCAGAGCAGGGTACATAGGCCATGACATCTGACTTAAATGTTTGCGATGCGATGGTTGGCGGAGTCTTGCTGCGCATCACCACCAGCGGGCATTGGTAGAAAGCCTGATCTCCGATAGTGGTTACGCTATCAGGGATGACAATCCTTTCGGTACTATAATAGAAAGCCTTTGCCCCAATACTCTTAACCCGCTTGCCTATGTGGACATTGGAAGCACCGGTATATAAGTATGCCGGTATGCGCTCTACATCATCTCCAAAGATAATGGTGGTGGGATGATTACTATAAAAAATTGCCCAACCACTACTACTATTCAGGTCCTTACAATTTTTTGCATTCCAAACTACGGTATCCAACTTGCTACACTTGAACGCTTCATATCCAATGCTGGTTACGGAGTTGCCGATGGTGAGCGAGGTGAGGGCTTCGCAGCCGCTGAACGCGTAATTCCCAATGCTGGTAACGGAATTAGGGATAGTGAGCGAGGTGATGGAAGAGCAACCGTAGAACGCGTCTTTACCAATGCTGGTAACGGAATTAGGGATAGTGAGCGAGGTGAGCGCAGAGCAGTTGTAGAACGCGTAATTCCCAATGCTGGTTACGGAGTTGCCGATGCTGAGCGAGGTGATGGCAGAGCAGCCTCTGAACGCATAAGTCCCAATGCCGGTAATGGAATTAGGGATAGTGATGGAGGTGAGGGAAGAGCAACCGTAGAACGCATAATTGCCAATCGTGGTCTGCTCCTCGGATAGGGTTACCGACAAGATGTTGGCGTTCACTGTAGCCCACGGCACGCTCGAAGATGACGAGTAGTTCGTCATGGCTCCCGTACCCGTGATGGTCAAGGCAAATGTCTCAGTGTCGTACGACCAACTGAGGTCCGTACCGCATGTGCCTTGGATGACCTTTGCGTGTACTACTATGCTGCATAGACACACGCAGAGAAAAAAGGTTAATCTTTTCATATTACTTTGTCTTTTAGTTATATATATATAGTATTGTTTTGGTTTTGCTTTTGCTTACCGAGTGTGTATCAACGGGTAGGGGCGTTTTTTCGGGTCGTATAAGTGGGTAGATTAAAACGGTCGTTTTAATCTACCCACTTACAAGGGATAAGATGCAGGGGAAACGCAGCAAAAAAGTGGGTCAATTAAAACGACCGTTTTAATTGACCCACTTTCAGTGATGATATCGGTTTATTTCGCTTGTCGCGCAGTGAGAATACTGCTCATAATTCACGGCAAAGTTACTGCTTTTGCCAATATGCAATAACAGATTTCGTATTAAGAGGCTTCTGAACGCATAACAACGGCTCATTAGCCGTCTTACCCTATCCGTCAACCCTCTTTCACTGCCTTAAAAGACATATCCAGACCCTTGACGGAATGCGTCAGAGCACCCACCGAGATGAAGTCCACACCGCACAGCGCGTAGTCGCGCAGCGTGCCAATGGTGATACCCCCCGACGACTCTATCTCCATGTGGCGACCCGCCGTCTTCTCCCAGTCGCGGATAAGCGCCACCGCCTGCTTCGTGCGCTCGGGGGTGAAGTTATCCAGCATGATTCGGTCGGGGATGTCGGTCCCCAGCGCCTCGCGTATCTCAGCCTCGTTGCGCGTCTCTATCTCGATACGCAGGTCCTTGCCTTTCTCGCGGCAGTAGTCGCGCGCACGAGTCAGCGCGTTGGTGATGCCGCCGGCAAAGTCCACATGGTTGTCCTTCAACAGAATCATATCAAAGAGCCCGATACGATGGTTCATGCCGCCGCCTATCTTCACCGCCTCTTTCTCCAAATAGCGCAGACCGGGCGTGGTCTTGCGCGTGTCCAGCACATGGCAACCCGTGTCCGCTATCAGCGACTGGTAGCGGTGCGTCGTCGTCGCGATACCCGACATGCGCTGCATGATATTGAGCATGGTGCGCTCTATCTGCAAGAGAGACAGTTCCTTGCCATAGACGCGGAACGCCACATCGCCTATCTTCACCGACGCGCCATCTTCAAGGAACTGCTCCATGCGGCACTCGGGGTCGAAATAGCGGATAATCTCTTTCGCTACCTCCACGCCCGCTAAGATACCTTCTTCCTTGATGAGCAACTGCTGGCAACCCATCTGCGTAGCCGGGATACAACTGAGCGAGGTGTGGTCACCATCGCGTATGTCTTCTTCAAACCAAAGCGCAATCAACTTGCGCAACTCTTCTGCTTGCATAGTTTATTTGACTATTAGGATGTTAGACCGTTTTCACTGTCCGACCATTTCATTGTCCGACCGCTTCGCTGAACGACTGATTTACCTTTCGAGACTATATCAGTCTGACAGTGAACGAAGTGAGCGGTCTGTCAGTCGTTAGACGGTCTTTAAGCGTTAGCGGTCTTTCTACTTCTTAATTTTCTTATAAACCATCTTCCCTACGTAGTAAACCGCCACCACGCCCACAAGGGCTAAGATGATGATACTCAGTTCGTGACTATATTGGTTGATGAGGTCTGCCTGCCCGTGGGCGATATAGCCCAGCAGTGCCAACACCGTGTTCCAAAGAAACGCCCCAAGGAAAGTGTAGAGCATGAACTGCCCAAAGTGCATCTTTGCCAAGCCCGCAGGGATACTGATGAGTTGGCGGATTCCCGGGATAAGACGACCGATGAACGTACTCACCTTGCCGTGGTCGTTGAAGTAGTTCTCCGCTTTCTGCACCTTCTCGCTGCTGAGCAACAGCAGGTGCCCCACGCGGCTGTCGGCGAACTTATAGATAATCGGACGCCCGAGCCACATCGAGAGCAGGTAGTTGATAACTGCTCCGAGCATTGCACCTATCGTGCCGAAGAGCACTATCAGCGCCACATCCACAGGGTAGTTGCCCGTAGCGCATAGCGCGCTGGTCGGCTCCGACGCCACATAGACGGCAGGCGGTATCACCACCTCGCTGGGAAAAGGGATGAACGACGACTCAATGGTCATCAGTGCCGTGATAGAGGCGTAGTTCATGTGCGATGCATACCACGATGTTATGCTTTCTACAAAAGACATATTGCTTGAAACTTGAAACTTGAAACTTGAAACCAGAAACCGGAAACCTGTTACTTTTTCATTCTCTCCACTCCCCAAGCAATAGCAAGGCTGACAATCCAGCCGGCAAGGATGAAGAGCACCAGCATCTTCGCCCGACTATTCACCGGTTCGGGGTTTACGGCAAAATGACTCTCTAATGCTACAGGTGCCGTATAGGCAGCCCGTTGCACATCCACTTTCTGCGTATAGTCGATATGCGCATAGATAGCAGGCAGGAAGAGTTCCATGCTGCGACTGCTCTGCTCGCCCGTAACAATCGTATTGTTGGAACTCTCTTGCAAGGACAACTCTTTGTTGTTGAAATAGAAGGAGGAGGTAAGGCTATCCAATTTCTCAATCTGAGTATGGCAGAACTGCACCTTGCGCTCCATCACGGGCAAGGCGGCGCGATAGGCATGTTGCATCGCTTCGTTGCCATTAAGATAGGATAGCAACTCTCTCTCTATGATAGGAATCTGCTCTAAGTCACGGTATTTTGCGCGAAACTGGATGCAGATATGGTCGCGCATCTGCCAGTTCACCGTGTCCGTAGGCTTTACCTTGCGGTCAAAGTCCACATAATCAATGATGTTATCCCGCAAACAGTCTATCACGGGAAAGGTCTCGAAACGCCTTGCCGTATGGTCGTAGATATGTTGCGCCACCTCCGGAGTCCCGTTGAAGAACACACCCGACTGCAACGGACGGAATACTTCATTGAAGAGGTTGAGTGTAGGACCATTCAGTTTCGCCACGGCATACACTTTATAGGTTAGGTTGTCCTTCCGCGTATAGATGAGTGCACCGGCAATGAAAATCGCCAATACCGGCAGGCTAATCCACCATTTGCGGATAGTTAGGCGCATCGCACTCATGAAAGTGCGCCAAAGTGCTTTCACAGCACGCTTGCATCCTCGCCACGCGAGCAGACACAAGTCAAAGAGATTCATTTCGTTGTCCATTTATTACGTTGTTTGCGTAGTTTTATTTGACTATTAGGATGTTAGACCGTTTCACTATCCGACCGCTTTGCTGTCCGACCATTTCATTGTCCGACCGCTTCGCTGACTGACCACTGACCACTGACCACTGACCACTAACCACTAACCACTAACCACTAACCACTAACCACTGACCACCATTCTAATACTATATCAGTCTGTCAGCGCGAAGCGCGCTCTGTCAGTCGAAGACGGTCTGTCAGCGCGAAGCGCGCTCTGACAGCGTCAGCGGTCCTCTTAATTCTTAATTCTTAATTATCTTCTCAACCATCCTCCCCAGCGCCGTTGAGGGGTCTCTTCAGCGGGTTTGGCGGGGGCAGGCTCGTCATCTTCTATGTGTATCACCACCTCGTCAGCCGTGGGGGTGTCGCCCCATTGCGGAGTAACTTTCTCACCGGAGACAGGGGTTGTCTCTGCGGCTTGCAGGGTGTCCTTCAAGTCAATGGTTACCGCCTGCTCGTCTTCCTTGGGTTTGTCAAGCGTCTCGTAGTTCTGGCGGATAGCGTCTTGTATCGACTGCTCCTCGTCTTCCGTGTCTATCGTCGGCAACCCGTCCACCTCATAGCCCGTGGCGATGATGGTAACGCGCACGTCCTCGCCTAATGTCTCATCCAGCGCGGCGCCCCACTGCACCTCCACCTCCTCGCCTATCTCGTCCACAAAGGCGTTTATCTGGTCTATCTCCTGCATCTGGATGGCATGCTCCGTGGAGCAGTAGAGTTGGAGCAGCAGCCGCTTGGCACCGTGCACATCGTTGGTGTTCACCAACGGCGAGTTGAGCGCGTCGTTGATAGCGTCGGCGATACGCGTCTCGCCGCTCGCGCGACCTACATTCATTATCGCCACGCCGCCGTCCTTGAGCGTGTTATACACATCCGCAAAGTCGGTATTGACGATACCGGGCAGCGTGATGATTTCCGCAATGGCGCGCGCTGCGTTGGCGACCACGTCGTTGGATTTCTCGAAGGCATTGAGGAAAGAGAAATCGGGGTAGATGTCCTTCAACTTCTCATTATTGATAATCAGCAGCGCGTCCACATGCTTCGCCAGTTTCGCTACGCCGACCATCGCCTTGTGTATCTTCTGCCCTTTCTCGAACTTGAAGGGGATGGTTACAATCCCCACAGTGAGAATACCCATCTCCTGCGCCACTTCCGCCACGATAGGCGAGGCTCCCGTGCCCGTGCCGCCGCCCATGCCGGCTGCCACAAAGAGCATCTTCGTGCCATCGTTGAGTGCCGTCTTGATGTCCTCACGCGACTGCTCGGCATACTGGCAGGCTACCTCAGGCTTGCCCCCTGCACCTAACCCGGGACCCAACTGCAGTTTGGCAGGGACGGACAACTTGCTCATCGCCTGCTTGTCGGTATTGCATACAAGGAAAGTAACGTCTTTGATTCCCTGCTGGTATAGGTAGTTGACCGCGTTGCCGCCGCCGCCACCTACGCCTACCACCTTGATAAGGCTATCTTCCACTATCTCCAACGGGAGAGTTATCAATTCTTCGTTCATAGTCGTTTTTATGTTGGGAACTTCGTGTATTTAACTCCGCTTCGCTACGTGTTGGGAACTTCGTGTATTCAACTCCGCTTCGCTCCGTGTACAGCCCGAAGGGCTTCCCTACACGAAGTTCTTTACATTTACTTTCTTACAGCCCGATAGGGCTTTACTACACGAAGTTTCATATTCTATTCCTGCTCCGAGAAGAGGTCTATCAGTTTCTTTTTTGTTTCACCTATCAGGCTCTCTGCCCCTTTGATGACGCGGTCTTGGTGTCGGTCGCGATAGTCTTGCCCGAGCAGTATCGTCCCCACGAGCGGCGCGTAGGTCGGCTCGAGGTACTGCTCCGCAGTGTCGGCGGTCAGGAGCAGGTCGTGTCCCCCGTAGCGGACGGTGATAGCGGTGCGTCGCTGTATGTAGTCGTCCACACCCCGCAGCATGCTGCCGCCGCCTGTGATATAAAGGGTGCGGATACGCCCGACGTAGGTGTTCAACTTCGCTAACAGGGGACTGAGTATCTCGTCTAACTTCTGCGCAATGGTCTCCGCCAGTTGCTCGCTCGTCAGCGAGAAATAGCCGCCCAGTTCGGGCGCGGCGGGGATCCGCATGGTGATGTTCTTCTCCACTTGTTCGGGAGACGCATAGCCGTATCGGGTCTTCAGCAGTTCGGCGGTCTTCGCACTCACCCCTTGTTGCTCAAGATAGCGGGTGATATGCGCTCCGCCTTGGGCAACCACCTCGTTGCAGACATACTCGCCCGCCTTATAAACCGTCAGCGTGGTCGTCTGGTGCCCCATGTCCAACACCGCGCAGCCATCATCTAATATCTGACTGCCATCTTCGGCGGCAAACAGCGAGAGCAACACATCGGGGCGCGGGAACACGCTCTCCACCACCTTCTTCGCTTGCAGGAAACTCTTGCGGAGGTTCGCGTCTATCGCCTTATTACCGTAGAACGCATTGTAATGCCCTTCGAGTACGGTAGCACTCTGTTTCTCAGGCACTTCCTCCTGCCGCACGCCGTCCAACACGTAGAAACTCGGCACGATACCCAGCACCGCCAACTGCGGGTACTTGTTCTCTATCTTCTGCTTGCACTCCTCTTCCAGTGCCTCCAACATGGTCGCGGGTATCTCGCGCCGGCGCACTTGGTCGCGCTTAGCCATCACCTCTACCACCCCCATTGACTGCCCGCCTACCGAGCAGAAAGCACTCGGAATCTCCTCCACACCGATACGGTTCGCCAGCAGGGTCAGCACTTTGTTGATGGCAAAACCCGTGTCAAGCGACTGCCGCACCACGCCTGCCTCCACCGCACGCGGTTTCTCGTTGCATTCCTCTACCCCCAATATCCGAAACAGACCGTCCCCCACACGCTGCGCCGCCATAGCACGCACGCCATTGCTACCCAAATCCACCGCCACCAAAGGCAGTTCGGTTGCTTTCTGATATCTATTTCCTCGCTTTGCCATAGTCTTTGTTCTTGGTTCCTGGTTCCTGGCTCCTGGTTCCTGGCTCCTGGTTCCTGGTTCCTGGTTCTTCTTACCTTCCCGCCACCACCTGCCCCTGATAGCGGAGGTCAAGGGTGCGGTAACGGGGTTTCTCTATGCTTGCCGTACGGCGGTAGAAGACAGCGGCTTTCTGCAGTTTGCCCTCATAGTCGTCTATCTCGCCCAACACCAAGTCCTCTTGTTTCCCTTTCTGCTTGATACGTATATGCTTGGGTGTCCGCACGTCTATCGCCTCCACGCGCGCGCTCCAATAGTCATCTTCCTGCACCCACTCCGCGAAGTCCGCGAGCACAGTCGATGCCGTCTCAAAGCCCACTTTCCCCATGGCTATGGGCACCGTGTCGTGTATGCTCGCCCTGAGCGGCATCTTGCGGCGGTCGGTGTCGATATAATACGCCTCATCGGCGGTAACCACCTTCAGCAGCGGCACGCGCTGTGTGATACGGATTCGCGCCGTGCCGTCCTCCGCTGTGTAGCACTCTGCCGTCCGCACCATCGGGTGCTCGCGGATGATGTTCTCCATATGCTGCAAGTTTATCCGGTGCAGATACTCGCCCACGGGGTACGCATTATGCTGTTTGAGAAGCGTGAACAACTCCTTCTCGCTCACATACGAGCGCTCGTCCTCATCGGCTATCCTGCACACCAACTCCTTACACCGCTCCTCTCTGTCCTTCCTCCTGCTCGTCCCCACTGCCACCGCCAGCAGGGCTATCAACCCCACCACCACAAGCGATTTCAATATGACAGTTTTCAAATTCATTCAAGGAGGTGCGGACAGAAGTATTATCCCGACAAGTCAAGAACCGCACAATTATAGTTACAAATTATTATCCTTAATGCCAGCTCCGAAGGGGCGATATAGACCAGCGTAGGGTGGAACCCTACGTATGCGGGGCGACCTTCTCCAACTCCCCCGCCCCTCCGGGGAGGGGGTAAGGGGGCGGGGCGATTTGAACCACAGAAGAACAAATATATATCATTCCCTTACTAAACTTGATGCAAATATCGCATTAATAGTCCTTCATCCTTTATCTTCACAGACGAAGGTAATCAGTCTTTTATCCTTCATCTTTCAGCGAGCGAAGCGAGCGGTCCTTAATCCAATAGCGCTTCCGCTATCGGCTCCACCAGCCTGTCTATATCCCCCGCGCCGAGCGTGATGACCACCGCGGGCGTCTGCTCGTGTGCTTTCTGACGCAGGAAATCCGCCAACTCGTCTTTGGTAACCAGCCATCGGTCGGCGCACGTCAGTCGCTCCAGCAGCATGCAGGACGACACCCCGGGGATGGGCTCTTCCCGCGCAGGATAAATCGGCAGCAGCACTACCTCATCCAGCGTCGAGAGCACCGCCGCGAACTGCTCCGCAAAGTCCCTCGTGCGCGAGTAGAGATGAGGCTGAAACACCCCTATCAGATGCCGCTCGGGGAACAGACGACGTATCGAATCTATCGCCATGCGTATCTCCTCGGGGTGGTGCGCATAATCGTCCACATACGCCACTTCCGGCGTGTTCACATGCACGTTAAAACGCCTGTACACCCCGCTGTACGAGTCTATGCCGTGCCGCAGTTCGTCCACACGCACGCCGTTCAGCCACGCCGCCGCCATCGCCGCCACCGCGTTCTCGATGTTTATCCACACGGGCACGCCCAAGTTCATGTCCACTATCGTCTCCGTCGGCGTGTGGAAATCGAAGCGGATATGTCCGTCTGCCACGCGGATGTTGTCCGCATAGAAGTCCGCGACCTCCGTCGCGCTGTACGAATACACCTTCACCCCTTTCTTCACTTTCGGCTGCAACGCAATGCCTTTCTTGATAATCAGCGTATTCTTCACAAGCGACGTAAACTCCTGAAAAGCAGCGCGATACTCTTCCTCTGTGCCGTATATGTCGAGGTGGTCGGGGTCGGCGGAGGTGATTATCGCCATGTACGGCGTCAGTTGCAGAAACGAGCGGTCGTACTCATCTGCCTCCACCACCACGTAACTCGTGTCTTTCTGCATCAGCACGTTCGAGTTGTAGTTGTTGCTTATCCCGCCCAAGAACGCGTTCGCGCCTATCTCCGACTGGTACATGATATGCGCCAGCATGGTCGAAGTCGTCGTCTTCCCGTGGGTGCCTGCCACGCACAGCGCACGCATCTGCTTGGTAACCATCCCCAGCACCTCCGCACGTTTCTGTATCGAGAAACCGCCGCTGAGCAGGTACTGATAAATAGCGCAGTCATCATGCACCGCAGGCGTGCGCACCACCAGCGTGTGCTTCGGTGTCAACTCCACACGCTGCACGTTCTCCACGCGGTCGGTGTAGTGCACCTCTATCCCTTCCTTCTCCAATTCCTTCGTCAGCGGCGACGCCGTCCGGTCATAGCCCATGACCAAGAACCCCTGCGCCTTGAAGTAGCGCGCCAGAGCACTCATGCCGATGCCGCCGATACCCAAGAAGTAAAGAGATTGTATATCTTTGTAACTAATCATAGAAAAGATATTATTTCGTTGTGTGAATATAACATAGCCGCATTCCAAAATCAGCCCGCAAAATTACGACTTTTTTCTGATATGAGCAAGCGTTTTATAACTTTTTTTGAACAATTACTTTGTTGGCAGGTATTTTTGTAAAACAATTTGAGTCGGATATGCAGAAAAGGAATAACAAAAAGAGAGTGTCTAACAAGTCAGGTTATGCAGTCTCTTTTATATGATACAATTCCCTATCATACAACTGCAATCTATGATAATTGTCCTTTTTTCGCATAACCATACCCGATCAGTCTCCTTTATCAGTAGCCGGTTTTGTCGTAACATTATCGTAACATAAACGAGTCTGTAACGTGTCTGTAACCTGCCTTCAACCCTTTTATGACAATTGTCCAAAACACGTATAAGCCTTTTTCGTCTCCTACCTATTCTCCACAAAAAAGACTGCCTAACTCGATTTGTTAGACAGCCTCTTTCTTTGCTACAAACGTTATCTTCTATGCAAATATAGTCGTTATCGGTTGTTTACGCCAATTTGTTTACGTAGATAGCCAACTTCGATTTCAGGTTTGCAGCCTTGTTCTTGTGGATGATGTTGCGCTTTGCCAACTTATCCAACATAGAACTTACCTTGGGCAGTGCTGCCTGAGCAGCGGCTTTGTCGGTGGTAGCGCGCAGGTCGCGAACGGCGTTGCGAGCGGTTTTAGCATAATAGTGGTTGCGAGCCTTGCGAGTAATCGTTTGGCGGATTCTCTTTAATGAAGATTTGTGGTTTGCCATCTTTGATAAGACGTTAAGTTGTTAGACAAATGATTTACCTTTGAGGAAGGTTTTCTTTGCGCTTATTCGTTTGTAGTCCATAGCAGAGTCGAACTGCTCTTTAGAGAATGAAAATCTCTCGTCCTAACCGATAGACGAATGGACCATACTTAATTAAGAATTATGAATTAAGAATTATGAGGGCATCAGTACCCTAAACTCTAAACTCTTAACATCACTTTTGGTCGAAAGCGGGTGCAAAAATACTGCTTTTTTTTCAATTACGCAAATTTTTTGGTAAAAAAAGTGAAATTTGAGGCTTTTTTTTGCATAATTCGGGAAAAAGCAGTACTTTTGCAGCGGATTAAGGATAAAGGACGCAGGATGAAAGACCCATTACCTCCGACTGACCTTTTAGCGTGTATAATGAAAAGATTCCTATATATACTTATAATGTGTTGTGCGGCGATGGTCTGCCACGCGCAGGAGCCTCGTCGGCAGCCTGATTTGCAGACGGCGGACAACACCTTCTTCGACCCCACGCGCAAAGAGACCAAGAAACAGGACTACCATTTCGGCGTGGAGTATCGTTTGGAGGTGGGCTACACGCAGCCGCAGCAGCGCACCGACAACTACACCTATCCCGATATGTACTTGCACGGGGTGCGCATTGGTGCGACATTCACGTTCCTGCTACCGCTGCATTTCAGCATGCAGACGGGCGTACTCTACTCGCTCTCGCTGGGCAACAACGACCAGCACTGGCACTCGCAAACCGCTGCCACGATGCAAGAGGAGTATATCCACCACCGCGTGTTGCAGCATAACCTCACCATCCCCGTGCGTTGTTTCTATACCATCCCGCTGTGGAAAGAACTCAACATGTTCTTCTACGCCGGTCCGCAACTGCATATCGGGCTGGCGGAGGTGGACTATATGCAACTCCACTTGAGCGAGGGCACGCAACAATGGTTGCAGAGTATAGGTGTCCCCACCGAGAAATACGACCGCCTGCGTGCCGGCGCACTCTACCGCACGAACATACAGATGGGCTTAGGCGGCGGCTTCGAGTGGGACAGATACCGCCTGCAAGCAGGCTACGACTTCGGACTGAACAACCGCGTGAAAAGCAAGACCATCGCCGAGCAGCAGATGTGGGAATGGGGATGGTATGTGGCGTTCTCGTACCTATTTTAGTTAATAGTTAACAGTTAATAGTTATTATTGCATTGTGAGCCACAACTAACTATCAACAAGATATTAACCATTAACTAATAATTGCTAATTACAACGAGATATTAACTATTAACTATTCATTATTAACTATATTTCGGGGGTGCCCGCTTCGCGGTGCTGAGAAAACACCCTTTGAACCTGCACAGGTAATTCTGTAGAGGGAGTATGAAAAAACAATCTTTTCTTTCTGTGTGCTGCCTGACGGCAGCCGTTGCGGTCAGCGGTATACGTGCGTATGCCGCAGATGACACGCTGACTGTTGTGATGAACCAGATGCAAGACGTGCAAGTGGTCGCACAACGCGTACAACAAACCACCATCAACCACGACGTGGTCGGCAACGACCGTCTGAATCGTGAGAACACAGGTCAGAACCTGCCATACCTGCTGAGCACTATCCCTGCCATACAGGTAACGAGCGACGACGGTTTGGGCGTGGGCTACACGTATTTCCGCGTGCGCGGCACCGACCACACGCGTATCAACATGACGGTGAACGATGTGCCGCTCAACGACCAAGAGAGCCAGACCGTCTTTTGGGTGAACATGACAGATATGGCGGCATCAATGTCGAGCATCGATGTGCAGCGCGGCGTAGGAACCTCCACCAACGGTAGTGCCTCGTTCGGTGCGTCGCTGAACATGTACACGGGCGATAACGACACCACGAACCACTTCACGCTGGCGTTCAACGGCGGTATGTACAACACCTTCCGCGAGATGGTGAGCGGGCATGTGGTGCTGCCCGGCAACTGGCGTGTGAACGCACGTTTCAGCAAGGTGAACTCCGACGGCTTCCTCTATCGCACCAACTCCGACCTGTATTCGTACTACGGCGACCTCGGCTGGTACGGCAACAAGACGCAGGTGGTAGCACGCTTCTTCGGCGGCAAGGAGAAGACCGGCATGGGCTGGGACGGTGTGGACTACAACACCGCCTACGGCATTGACGGCGCTGACCGACGCTACAACCCCGCGGGCGAGTACGAAGACGCGGAAGGCAACACAAAGTACTATGACAATCAGACGGATAACTACGCGCAGCAGCATGCGCAGTTGCAGATAACCCACCGCTTCACGCCCAACTGGAGCCTGAACGCGACGCTCCACTACACCCACGGCGGCGGCTACTACGAACAGTACAAACGCAAGAAAATCGAGGACTGGGGGCTGGATCCCTATACCGACGTAAACGACAAGACAGTGAAGAAAGCCTACGGCATGTATCGCAAGTTCTTGGATAACCATTTCGCGGGTGCTATCGTGAGCGCGAAATACGTGAACGAGCACGTGGATGTGCAGTTCGGCGCAGCCGGCAACGACTATATCGGTGCGCACTTCGGCACGCTGAACTATATCCAAGACAGCGTCTATGGTGGCAGTCTGCCCGTCAACTACGAGTACTACCGCAACAACGCCAACAAGGTGGACGCGAACACCTTCGGCAAGGTCAACTGGCGTGTGCTCAACCGCGGGCAGGAGCGACTCAGCCTCTATGCCGACCTGCAATACCGCTATGTGCGATACCACCGCGATGGTATCAACGATGAGAACATGACCGACCTGCCGCTGACCGTCAACTACCATTTCTTCAACCCCAAGGCGGGTCTCACCTATCAAAACCGCGGGCACCTGCTCTACGGCTCTTTTGCCATGGCGAACCGCGAGCCGAGCCGCGACAACTACAAGGAGAATGTATTTTGGGATGCTCAAGCACAAGAATACAAAGGGTTGCCCAGCCCCGAGACGCTCTACGACTACGAGTTGGGCTACCAATACAGCCACCCGCGTTTCGCCATCGGCGCGAACCTCTACTTCATGGACTACGACAACCAACTTGTCCTAACGGGCGATTATAACGAAGTGGGCGCTATGCGGACTACGAATGTGAAAGACAGTTACCGTATGGGTATCGAACTCACCGCGGGGGTGAAGATAACCGATTGGTTCCGTTGGGATGGCAACTTCGTGCTCAGTCGCAACAAGATACAGAACTATGAACAGTATGTGGATATATACGAGTGGGACGATGCGGAGCAAGACTATGTCTGGGCAGACTACGATACATGGACATTCAAGGAGACCACCATTGCTTTCAGCCCGATGATTACGGCGATGTCGCTCTTCACCTTTGATATCGCCGGCTTCGTTGGTACTGTGCAGACGAATGTTGTTTCAAAACAATACTTAGACAACACGATGCGCGAGAGTGCGATGCTCAAGGCATACACCACCACCAATGTCAACCTGCAATACACGCTGCCTTTGCAGAAGTACAAACATTGTCCCGACATCAAGTTGCTCTGCCAAATCAACAATATCTTCGACCATAAGTACGCAAGCAACGGTGGAGCCGATGCCAGTGCGCTGCGCGATGGAACCCACCCCTGGCCGTGGTACTACGCGCAGGCGGGTATCAACGTGCATGCCGGCTTCGTAGTCAATTGGTAAATGGATAATTAAGAATTAAGAGGCATTGGAACTGAGTTTTCAGAGCATGAGCCCCCTTAATTCTTAATTGAAAACATTTGAAGAGATTGTCTAACAAGTCTTATACTGGGGATGCCCCGATTGTTCGGACGAGCGTTTTGGAACAAAACGAAGTGTTTTTGCGGTGATTTTTGCACCTTATAAGTCATTCACAAATAAAAAGAGACTGTCTAACCTGACTTGTTAGACAGCCTCTTTTATATTATACAATTCCCTATCATACAACTGCAATCTATGATAATTGTCCTTTTTTCGCATAACCATACCCGATCAGCCACCTTTATCAGTAGCCGGTTTTATCGTAACATTATCGTAACATTATCGTAACATAAACGAGTCTGTAACGTGTCTGTAACGTGCCCTCAGCCCTTCTATAACAATTGTCCAAAACACGTATAAGCTTTTTCCGTCTCCTACCTATCGCCACAAAAAAGACTGCCTAACTCGATTTGTTAGACAGCCTCTTGATGATTGAAGCACCCTGCGTGCACCGAATGCGGGGGCATGCACTACTATTGGAGCAAGACCTTCTTGCCGTCACAGATCACGATGCCGTGGTACGAAACGGCGTCCACGCGCTGACCAAGCACGTTATAGCAACCTCCCCTATAAGCCCCATCTCCGTCTTCCCTCTCCCCAACACCATCCTCTGACTCCTCTATACCCGTAGGCGAAGAGGAACGGAGGAAGGTAAACGTGATGGTGCCGTCCGCTTGTTCGGTGATATCTTGCAGGATAGCTTTGGGGGACAGTGCGAGGGTGCTTACCCCTTCGCTACCGGGGAAGGGCACGTCCTCGCGTTGGGCTCCGATAGTGCTCTTTGTGAGGGGATTCTTTCCGCTTGCGGTAATCAAGGTATAGCGCACCGCATCCGCATTCGGCAGCCCATTGGTCCACGCAGCGGAGTCATACACCACCTGCCATATCAGTAGCCCGTGCCCGGGCAGATAGGTGTCCCAACTCGTGTATTGGCGGTTTTCTAAATAATAGACCGTGTCTTGCGTGAAGGCACCGTTGGCGGGGGCGTTACCGCTGCGGGTGAGCATATAGTAGTTCTCTCCGTCCGCAGGTAGCGTAACCTGCTGATTCTTATCCAAGAACGTGGGCGTTGCCCAACCAAGGAAGTACTTGTCGTACGCACTGTAGTTAGGCGGGGTGTTGCCGTTGTTGATATAGTTGCCGTACCCCATGAGCGACCACGAGCCGGGGGTATGCGATTCATCGCCGGAAGGCACATAGTAGTCCGGCAAGCCCAGCACGTGGCTGAACTCATGCACGAAGGTGCCGATGCCGCTACGGCTGTTGGTGCGGTATGTCCACTCGTTAGAGCAGGCGAACTTAAACACCGTCTTGCCGTTGAAAGTGGGGAGATTGTAGTCACTCGAATTGGTGTAGTAATAGGTCGTCTGGTTGGTGTAGCCACCATATAACGCGCTTGCCAAGTCCCATTTGCAGGGCCAGATGGTGTTGGCGATAGGGCTGTCCGCCTCGCCGTAGCCGGCAAAGAGGAGGAATACCAAATCTACCAACCCGTCATTGTCGCTGTCGAACTGCGTCCAGTCCACTGAGTCCTTTGCTGCCAAACAGGCATCGATGACGAAGTCCGCCAAGTATTGGTCCGTATTGGTCGTGTCGTTCTTGCCATAGTATGCCATCGGGTGGGGTAGAGTTACGGGACCTACCACCGTGAAGTCGGGCACATACTGCCCGTTGGATTGTGCGCGGAAGTACTCGCGCGCAGAGCCGCAAGCACCGTTATACGTGTAATCGATGCTGTTCGCCAGCGAGTCGAATGCCGAATGGGGATTGGGAGTGAAGAACGTGGTGTCGCTGAACTGCACCAAGAGCAACAGCCCTTTCGGCGGGAGGGTAGCCCCCGCCTCGCTGCGCTTGCGTTGCCCCTTTGATGGCAGCACCTTGCCGAACGGATTGGGCACCGAAGGATAGTAACGTTGCTCGATGGGAGTATCCTCCTCAAGCAGGTAAGTCTGCGCCTGCGTGCCTATGTTTACGCAAAGCATTGCCGCTACGCATAATACGAATAATACACGATGATTCATAGATGGCATTGGTTAAAGATACGTTATATGCAAATAATTAATGAATAATTACACGAACAATTACATGTTAAGTTTTATGGCTCATCGGTCTCCGGCTTCACATTCTTCTGCATCGACTGACGAATCATGGTCCGCAACTCCGCCGTCTGCGTATCCACCTTTCGGTGGAAGAGCGGCTTGAAGTCTTGTGCGTACTTGCACTTCGCCAGTTTAATCTTCAGGTCATCCAAGTTACCCGACACGTTCACGCCCAAGTAGATGGGGGACAGCACGTTGATATCGTAGTTGAACGTCATGTCGAGGTTATGCCGCCCGCCCAACGCCACCATGTAGTTGTCAAGCGAGACGCAGAGCGGATAGACATCTATCTCCTTCTTATAGATAGTCATCTCGGCGGAGATACTGTCTATCTTATTCTCTGTCTTCTTGTTGAACAGCAGCAGTTTGGAGATTTTGCTGAAGGTCTCGTTGTCGAGCACCACGAGGTCCTTGGCAAAGAGGCTTGCCGCCCCGCGGATAGTGGAAGGTTTCAACTCATACTTCGCATTGGTAAAGGTCTCCGCTGCGAGGTGGAACTCCGCCTTTCCCTTGAAGGAGCGCAACATCGGCATCATGGAATCTATCTGCGGGATGAGGTGTATCAACTCGTGGATATCCACGTCCAGCATGTGGTAGTCAAGCCCGACGTAGATATGGTCTCGGCGCGGAGTCTTGTACATCGCGGTGAGTTGCATACGCGCCGCATCGCACACGAAGCCGACCTCCTCCAACACCAAGATACCGTTGCGCACATAAATCCGACCCTTCAAGTTATGCGCCGTCTCATCGAAGAAACGCGCCTCTTTGATATGCGTGTTCAGCGCCAAGTCCACATCCTTAGGCACCAAGAACGGCTCCGCTTCCACTGGGGACGCAGGCGAACTCCCCCGCCCCGCTTGCGGGGAGGGGGTTAGGGGGCGGGGCTCTTCCGTGTCTGCCCCAACAATCTCGCCTGTGGAAACTGGGGATGCCCCAACAGTCTCGCCTGCGGTTATGTTCTCTTCCTCATCCGCAGAGAACAGCGCCAGCAACTCGTTCACATCGGTCTTCTCCGACACGAAGTTCAACTCGCCCTCCAGCACCGCCTGCTTGCGCAACCACTTGCCGATATTCTTCACCTCGCCTGACAAAGCGAAATCGGAGTTGCCCAAGCGTATCTGCGACTGCTCGATGTCGCACAGTTTGTTCGAATAAGCAAAGGTAATCTGCGGGATATAGACGGGCATCGGGAGCATGTCGGGCAGTTGCGCCACACCGTTGGTCAGCGCGATGTTCAGCCGCGGGTTCCATCGCAGGAGTAGGTTGTCGCCCTTGCTGTTGTACCGCGCAGCGGCTTCGAGGCGCAGACTGTCGGTCGTCAGCGCGATGTCGCTGCCTATCGCCGCTTGCACGCCCGCCGTCGCCAGCGTAGCAGAGAGCCGCGGCGCGGACTTATCCCGCTTGGAGCGGCTCAGGTTGGCTGACAGCGACGCCCCCTTCAGGTGCGCTTGTATATCGGTATAGATTGCCTGTAAATCAACAAAGTCAAGACTCGCCTCCAAGGTCGGGATAGCCATGGTGTCGCGCGTGTCGTATGCCGCATACGCCGTCAGTCGCGGAGCAAGCACAGTCGCGTCTAATGAGTCCATCGCGGCATGCAAGGTCGCCTGCGAGGTGATATCCACCGCCGCACAGAGTACGTCAGAAGAGAGCAGGTCGTTGGTCTCCACCTGCATGGAGGCTTTACCCAACGTAGCCGCCAAGGTGCCCGTCATATCTACAGAGAGGCTGTCGGGCTGCAACTCTGCATAGAGCCACCCTACCTGCTTGCGCGAGGGCTTTGGGTTAGGCATTTGCAGGCGCAGGCGCGTGTCGGGCAGTTGTGCCCTTAGGCTGTCCATCTGCACATCGATGTCGCGCAGACGCAGGTCGCCGCTTATCCGCCCTTTGCTCAGCCGCATGGCGGTCAGGTCGCTCAGCCGTATCTTCGCCGCCATAATGCCGCCCACATGTCCGTCGGCACGCAGCGTCTCGGGCAGGAAATAGGCGATGTCGGGCAGCGACACATCGGCGTTCAGCCTCAGGTCGAGCAACATATCGCCCATCAACTCGCTCACGTCGCCCTGCGCCTCCACGGAGGTGTTCCGCGTGGTGGCGGTAAGCGAGCGGATATGCACGCGGCTCGCGGTGGAATCATTGAGGTCTATATGTGCGTCCGCCAGCAGCCCCACGTTCTCCAGGGTGTAGGGCAGTCCGCTATACTTGCCCGTACCGTCCGCCAGCGCGATTTGTGCATCCACTACGGGCAACACACCCTCGCCGTACAGCCCCTTCACATCAGCCGCCAGCGACACACTGCCGTCCACCGTGATGTCCCGCAGCAAGTCGCCCGTCAGCGAGGACGGCAGGAGCGCGAGCAGAGAACTTATCTGCCAATCGTCAAGGCTCGCCTTGGCATCCACCGAAATGCTATCGCCGAGCGCCACCGCACCCGACAGGGTTATCGTGAACTCATTCACATTCAGCACGATGGGTGCCGTGGTCTTCACGGAAACGGTCTCCTCTTTGTCCGCTGTCAAGGAGGTGCGGTCTCCAGGCCGCACCATAATGGTATCTGCGGTTGCTACTGGGTGCGTCCCGACTTGTCGGGACTGACTCACGCTCAGACCTATCGGCAGCGAAGCACTCACGCACAGGTGGTCGGCATACGGTGTCCCACCCATCGTGGCACTCACATCCGGCGCAGACAGCACCAGCAGGATGTCGTCCCATCCGCCCATGGTAGCCGCCACCGACGTGCCGTAGAGGGAGGCAGCGAGACTGTCCGCCTCGTCAACCAGCGTGATACAGCGCGCCTCCAGCGCCAGTTTATCCACCTGCAAGCCCTTGAACGGCAGCACAAAAGCCGTGGTGTCTTCTTCGGTGGTCGTGTCTTCCGGCAGGGCGAACACATCGAAGTTGGTCTTGCCGTCCGCCGACAGGTAGGCGTTGGCTACGGCATCGCGCAGCGACAACTCCTTCACTATCAGGTTCTCATCGCGCAGAAACGCCATCACGTCCACCGTTGCCACCACCTCGGGCGCAGACAGCAGTGTGTCGCTCTGCGCACCCTCCGTCGGATTCACGATGGTCAGCCCCTCCGCGCGCAGCCCGAAGTCGGGGAACGTGCTGAAGAAAGTCAGTTCTACCTCTCCTATCTCATGCTCGCAAGTGATAACCTCGTCAGCCACCTGCCGCACGATAGGGGTCAGCCGCTCCGGCGTGAACACCAGCCACAACGCTACACCTATAACCAAAAGCACCACTCCCAGCAAAGAGCCGAGCGTGATGCCTATTATCTTCCAAACGCGCTTCATAGAATCGATTGTTTCTTTAGTTTGTTGAAAAAATCTCCCGCGAGTGCGCGAAACATTCTGTGTCTATGCTGTATTGGTACTACCTCGAAGAAACAATGCAATAATTATTTCTCTATCACTTTCGAAAACGAGTAAGTGCTGTTGTATTCGTCTTTATAAACCAATACATCTTCCGTCAGTTTGCTGACGGTATATACCTTCGGTTCTTCAGCCCATCCGTTCTCCATGAGGTGAATCTCCGTGAGGTCGGCTTTCACTAATTTCCACTTGAACCAACCGTTGCCGTACTTTGTCAAATCGCTCTCAAAGACGCCCTCGCCCTCGTTCCACTCGCAACCATACTTATACACGCCGGTCGAGTCTTTCTCCGAAGTGAAGCGCACGAAAGCCTCCGTGCCGTCCTCCTGCCATAAACCAAGCAGGTCGTTTTCTTGAAATGTAGGCTCCGTAACCAACGAACAAGAGGCAACCACCGCCCCCACCATCGCCACCAAGGCAATACGTAAAATACTCTTTTTCATAGTGTTATAGTTATGTTTTTATAATTACGATATGCTTCTTTGTGCTTTTGTTGCTCCAACTCACCATCGTATATCACGCAAGTATGATTTAGTTTATCTCCCATCACCTCTTCCAAGTAATGCAGACCACTGAAATAATCAGAACGAAAAGTCTGCCCCGATTTTATTTCATAAGCATTCATCCTTCCAAGTGCATCCACTTGCAATAGGTCAACCTCATGTTGTCGGGCATCCCTATAAAAATACAACTCTGGACGTTCTCCTTTGTTGAGCGCACCCTTCATAAAGTCATTGACAACCATGTTCTCAAACAATGCGCCTCGCAATGGATGAATGGACAATTGTTCCACGCTCTTAATACCCATCAGCCAAGACGCTAATCCGGTATCATAAAAATACAATTTTGGCGTTTTAGTTAGCCTTTTACCTATATTCGCAAAATAAGGTTGTAAGCGATAAACAACATATGATGCCTCCAAAATACTAAGCCACGACTGGATAGTTGGCACACTCACGCCTGTTTCTACTGCCAAAGCAGAAGTGTTACACTCACTTCCTATTCGTCCTGCGCACAAACGTATAAATGTGTGAAATTGCGACAAGTCCTTGATGTTAATCATGCTGCGTAAGTCTCGCTCAATATACGTTGTATAGTAGTTGCCTAACAGCAAATTCCTTCCTACATCATCCACTTTCCAAACCGCCGGATAACCGCCTTTGAATATACGAGTGTTTGTGTCTGCGGTTGCAAAAACGGTATTTATCTCTTGATTGGAAAGAGGCAATAATGTCAAAACAGCCGTACGCCCCGCCATAGATTGTGTTGCATTACGCAACAAAGAAAAATTAGCACTACCCGTTACTACATACCTGCTTTGCGCATCTCCGCTCATCCTCTGCTCGTCTGTCAACACTTGTAGATAGGAAAAGATTTCGGGGAAACGTTGCGCTTCGTCTAATATCATGCCCTGAGCATCACGCAAAAGAAAGGCTTTGGGGTCGGATTTGATGGCATCCAATGTGGCGACATCCTCTAAGTTGTAATAGGGAAGCGAAGCAAACAATTTTCTACACAATGTCGTCTTACCAGACTGGCGGGGTCCCGTAAGAGTTAAGACTGAAAAATACTGGAATATATTATTTATTGCACCCAGTAAGTCCCTATCAATAAGCAAGTTAGACAAATGTGTGTAAAATTTAAAGTTCAACTTTAAATCTGCACGCTCTTGAAGGAGCGCACAGATTTTCAATGTGTTATGCCTTCTTTATCAATATATGCAGTTTATATCCGTCCATCTCCACCTCTGCGCCGTCGGTCAGCCCGTCGGTCAGCGTGAGCGAGGTGGCGAGCACCTGCGAAGCGATATACTCATTGCAGTGGTTCACCGCTCCCGCTACCTCCTCGCGGCTCTCAACACATACCTCGATGCGGTCGGTTATCTCTAAGCCCGATGACTTGCGCAGGTTCTGAATACGGTTTATCAACTCGCGCGCCACGCCTTCTTCCACCAGTGCCTCCGTCAGTTCGATGTCGAGCGCGATAGTCAGCACGCCGTTGTTCGCCACCAGCCAGCCGGGCATATCCTCCGTGATAATCTCCACGTCCTCGGCGGTCAGCGCGTAGTCGCACACCGTGAATGTGCCTGCCTGCTCCATCTGCGCAATCTCGTCTTGCGTCATGCGCCCGATAGCCGTAGCCAACTCCTTCATCTTGCCGCCCACTTTCTTGCCCAGCACCTTGAAGTTCGGCTTAATCTTCTTCACTAACCGAATCTCCGAGTCCTCCGCCCGCACAATCACCAGTTCCTTCACGTTCACCTCGCTCTTGATGAGGTCTTGCACGTGCAGCAACGCCGCCAACGTGTCGGCATCGGGCGCGGGAATAACGGCTTTCTGCAGCGGTTGGCGCACGTTCTTCTCCGCACGCTTACGCAGCGAGAGTATCATCGAAGTAGCCTGTTGCGCAAGATACATCGAACGTTCCAAGTCCTTGTTTATCAGCGACTCATCTGCTTTGGGCCATTCGCTCAGGTGCACGGTCTCGCTGGTCAGGTCGCGATAGAGACGGTCGGCGAAGAAAGGTGCGTTGGGTGCCATCAGTTGCGCCACGGTCTTCAGGCAGGTGTACAGTGTAGCATATGCCGCCTGCTTGTCGCCGTCCATCTCGCCGCCCCAAAAACGCTTGCGGTTCAGGCGCACATACCAGTTGCTCAGGTCGTCTTGCACAAAGTCGGATATCGCACGCCCCGCCTTCGTCGGCTCGTATGCCTCATACGCCTCCGTAACCTCCTTCACTAAGGAGTTCAACTTGCTCAGCACCCACTTGTCAATCTCCGTCAACTGCCCACTGACCGGGGACATCATGGTGCGGCCTGGAGACCGCACCTCCTTGAGGGAGTCAGCACTCCACCCGTCCACATTCGCATAGAGCGCAAAGAAGCCGTAGGTGTTGTACAGCGTGCCGAAGAACTTGCGTCGTATCTCGTCCACGCCTTCGGGGTCGAATTTCAGGTTATCCCACGGGCTTGAGTTGGTCAGCATGTACCAGCGCACAGCGTCCGCGCCGTACTTATCCATCGCTCCGAAGGGGTCAACGGCGTTACCCAAGCGCTTCGACATCTTGTTGCCGTTCTTATCCAGCACTAAGCCATTGGAAATCACGTTCTTATATGCCACACTCCCCTCTATCATCGTGTGGATGGCATGCAGCGTGAAGAACCATCCGCGCGTCTGGTCCACGCCCTCCGAGATGAAGTCCGCCGTGCGTGGAGCGTCTTGATTCTCAAACGGATAGTGGTTCTGCGCATAGGGCATCGCACCCGAGTCGAACCACACGTCTATCAAGTCCAACTCGCGCTTCATCGGCTTGCCCGATGGCGAGCACAGGATGATATTATCCACATACGGTCTGTGCAGGTCAATCACCGAGGGGTCGTAGTTCTCTTTCGAGTAGTCGCCCACCTTGAACTCGGGCCACGGATTCTCCGTCATGAAGCCCGCTTGGATGGACTTCTCTATCTCCGCCATCAGTTCGGCGATGGAGCCGATACACATCTCCTCTTGCCCGTCTTCCGTGCGCCAGATAGGCAGCGGCGTGCCCCAGTAGCGCGACCGCGACAGGTTCCAGTCGTTCAGGTTCTCTAACCACTTCCCGAAGCGCCCTGTGCCCGTCGATTCGGGTTGCCAGTGGATAGTATTGTTCAGCGCAATCATCTCCTCGCGCGCCTGCGTCGAGCGGATGAACCACGAGTCCAGCGGGTAGTACAGCACCGGCTTGTCCGTCCGCCAGCAGTGCGGGTAGTTATGCACGTGCTTCTCTATCTTGAACACGCGGTTGGTCGCCTTCAGCATCATGCAGATACTGATATCCAGCGTCTCGTCTTTCTCGGTCAGCGCGGGGTCGTAAGCGTTCTTCACGAACCGTCCCTGCCACTTGCTATACTCCTCAGTGTCAATATGTTGCGCCACAAACTGCTCGTCCAAGTCGTCCAGCAGGAAGAACTTACCCGTCATGTCCACCATCGGGCGTTGCTCGCCTTTCTTCGTCAGGAACACCATGCCCGCGATGCCCGCTTTCTTCGCCACGAACGCATCGTCCGCACCGAAGGTCGGCGCGATATGCACGATACCCGTACCGTCTTCCGTCGTTACATAATCGCCTGTGATAATGCGGAATGCGTCCCCGTCGGGCGTAGCCCACGGTATCAACTGCTCATAGCGTATGCCTTCCAACTCCGCGCCTTTCCCGCGCCACAGTATCACGGGCACCGCCTCAGCCTCGCCGTTGCGTATCCGCAACTCGTCCTCTTTTATCAACTCCTTGGCGTATGCGTTCAGCCGCGCCTCCGCCAGCAGGTACAGCCCTGCCTCATGGGTGTAAGGGTTCTCGCCTTTCACCACCACGTAGTCTATCTTCGGCCCCACGCACAACGCGGTGTTCGAGGGCAGCGTCCACGGCGTAGTCGTCCACGCCAGCACATACAGCGGCAACCCCTCTTCATCCACCACCGACCTCAGAGACGCAGGTAATGAGTCTTGGCTCTTGGCTCCCGGCTCTTGGCTCCTCACAAGGAACTGCGCCGTGCAGGTAGTATCTTTCACGTCCCTATAGCACCCGGGCTGGTTCAACTCGTGCGACGACAGTCCCGTGCCCGCCGCCGGCGAGTAGGGCTGGATGGTGTAGCCTTTGTACAGATACCCTTTCTTGTACAACTCCTTGAGCAGATACCACAGCGTCTCTATGTACTTGTTGTCGTAGGTGATATACGGGTTGTCGAGGTCCACCCAGTAGCCCATCTGCTTCGTCAGGTTCGTCCACTCTTTGGTGTATTTCATCACCTCCTTGCGGCAGGCGGCGTTGTACTCGTCCACGCTTATCTTCTTGCCGATATCCTCTTTGGTGATACCGAGCATCTTCTCCACGCCCAACTCCACGGGTAGTCCGTGCGTATCCCAGCCTGCCTTGCGCTTCACCTGATACCCTTGCATGGTCTTATAGCGGCAGAACGTATCTTTTATCGTGCGGGCAAGCACATGGTGAATACCGGGCATACCGTTGGCGGAGGGAGGACCCTCAAAGAACAAAAACTGCGGGCACCCCTCGCGTGTCTCTACACTCTTGCGGAACAGGTCTTCCTGCTCCCATGCCGCCAGCACCTCGCGGCTCAACTCCGGCAGATTCAACTGCTTATATTCTCTAAACTTCTTCATAATCTTTGTGTTGGATTAAGGACTAAGGACACCATTTGGATAAAGGATTAAGGACACAGGATTAAGGACTAAATAGTTCCGACTTTGAAACTCATAGACGAAGGTACTAAGTCTTTCATCCTTCATCCTTTATCTTTCATCCAAATATAGAAACGAAGGTAATAAGTCTTTTATCCTTAATCCCTTATCCTTCATCCTAAAAAAACGCCGCAAAGATACAAAAAAATTTTGAGGTACACAAATAAAAATGTATTTTTGCCTAAAATCCATCTTCCATCCCGTGAATGGAGCGTGAAATATGCAATGGAATAAGCATGATGAGTTATACGTGTTTTGGACAATTTTTATGCTTTGTTACAGACCGGTTAAGGACACGGTTAGATCCCGTTACAGACTCGTCTATGTTACGATAAAATTCTTATGAAATAGGTGTAATAGAGCGGTGGTGTTTCTATGGGTGATTTATGCGAAAAAATGACAATTTTGGCATATTGTGAATCTGTTATTGTATGTGTATGAAATAAATAAACATTAAAAAAATCAAAATAAACCATGACCTATGGCTATATCCGAGTTTCCACCGACAAGCAGACGGTGGAAAACCAACGTTTTGAAATCACCCGCTTTTGTCTGTCCGAGAATATCCAAATAGACGGCTGGATAGAAGAAACCATCTCCGGCACCCAAGCCTACAGCAAACGCGCCCTCGGCAGACTGCTCAAACAGGTGCGGAAAGGCGACCTTATCATCTGCGCCGAACTCTCTCGACTCGGACGTAACCTCTTCATGATTATGGAGATACTCAACATCTGCATGACCAAAGAGTGCCGCGTCTGGACGGTGAAGGACAATTATCGCCTCGGCGAGGACATCCAGTCCAAGGTGCTCGCGTTCGCCTTTGGGCTCTCCGCTGAAATAGAGCGTAACCTCATCTCCCAGCGCACCAAAGAAGCCCTTGCTCGGAGGCAGCAAGAAGGTGCACACATTGGGCGTGTAAGTGGTAGCAAGTTGCCAATAGAGCAGTACAAACTCTACCCCAAGCGCCACAAAATCAGCAAGTGGGTACAACAAGGCGTAGGCAAACGCGAGATGGCTCGTCGCCTCAAGACCGCACCTTCTACCCTCCGCCGATTCTTATACTTATCCGGCATAGACGAGAATAGTCTCGGATCCGCCTTGCCAAAGCACGGCAAATGATAGTAATTCCTATTGTTTATGCTATAAATGTTTCTAAAAGTTACAAGAAATGCCATTATTTTGATTGTATTTATAGCAATTTTGCATAAATCCTTTTGAAAATTTGCATATCTTAATTTATTTTCGTATCTTTGTCGCCGAAATTCAGTAGATATCCTGAATAATCTTTGTTGGTTACTATGGAAAAACATGTTTTAAGGTGGCTTTTGTGCCTTGTTTTTTGTATGCCCGGACTTTTTCTACGGGCGGTTCAGCGTGTCGTAACGTCTGTTGCTGAATTAAAAGTAATTTCCAGCCAAGATAGTGTGCAATTGATGACAGATCTTGATTTAAGTGAAGAGGTGTGGCAACCGCTTTGCAACGATTCTTCGATGCCTTACGAAGGAACGTTTGAGGGGAACGGACATGTGGTTATCCTTCCTAAGCGGTTTCAAGGGGCGCATACGTTAGGTTTGTTTGGCTATATAGGCAGTGCAGGCAAGGTTCAGCGCGTGGGATTGGTTAGCGGTCATTCCGGTGATGTGGGTTCTCAGATGGGTATTCAGGCGGGCAACCGCAGGCGAGTAGGTACGATAGCGGGTGTGAATAGCGGAGTGATTACCCAATGCTGGAGTATGGGTGTGATAGCGAATGCCGGCACTATGGTCGGCGGATTGGTTGGTGAGCAGACGGTAAACGGGCGCATTGAAGATTGTTATTTCACAGGACTTATCCTCAACGCCACGGACACTATAGGTGGTTTGGTGGGATGCAACGAAGGAACCATCGTGCGTTCGTGGGTGGCAGGATATGCCAAAAACGGATATGCCATTGTAGGTGCCGACCATTTGGGGACATACACCGATTGTTCATACGACAGGAAACTATACTATCAGAAGTCCGGTGCGCAGAGTGCCGGCATTGTTGCCTATGATATATCTCCGCAACAGTATGACCTATTGCCAGCTTTCGCCAGTCATTCGGCGGCGTTGTTGTCCTCCATAGGGGTTGTTGTGGACACCATCAGTCAAACGCCGGTCAACCACTTGAATGACCTGACGGAAGATTTCCACTTGTCTAATCTCTACGGTGAGCAATGGCGTGTGGAGGTTCCGCAAGATTGGATAAAAGTAAGCGGGAGCACGGTAGAGGTAACGCGTCCTTGCACCGAGACAGAAGTGTTGGTGAATATCGATTTAGGTGATTTCGTTCGGGTGTTATATCTTCGTCCGAGACGATTGGAAGATTTTTCGGCAGGTGTCTTTGATGCTGCGGATACGATTCTTCTGTGTGCTGGAGATGAGGGTAAGTTGAACGGCTATATACAGCCGACTCCTGCATCTGACGGATGGACATACGGCGATTATCATTATCGGGTGTTATTGGATAAAGTGGATGATGTGAGTGGTGATGTGGTACAAACAACTGAGGTGGTATCGGATGCCACGAGTGCGGAGTACCAGACTTGGTTTAGTACCTATACTCTGCCGAGCGATGCAAACGGCATCTTTGTGCTTCGCAGAGAAGCGATGGACGAGCGTTGCGTAGATAGTTGGGTTCCCTCCAAGGGTGAATTGATATTTACGGTTGCGGCTCCTTTCACGCCGGGTAGCATCCAATCGGGGAAGGACACTGTCTATGGCTTGCCGGTAGCAGTAACAGTGTCTAATATAAAGGAAGCAGCAGGAGGATACGGGGATATCACTTATTCGTTCTATGAAAACGGCAAACTTTGTATTGGAAGTGCAGACCCTAATTTGACGGATTGGACTATTCGGACACCGGGTAGGTATGTGTTTACTCGCAAAGCGCAAGACCTGCTCTGCTATCAAAATGCAGACTCCGATTCTGAGGGAGCATACACAGTCGTTGTTTTCGATACGATACATCCGGGGCAGATACTTGATTTCAACGACACTTTGGTTTTCTGCACCCCATCTGATGCACAACAGGCATTATTGGAAGCGACGACTCCTACCGGCGGGAACGGGAACTATCTGTACCAATGGTATCTGATGAATGAAAATACGGCGGAAGCTATAGATGGAGCCAATGAAAAAAACTTATCCTTGACATTGTTGCCGCCTATGGCATACGATGCCCAATACACCTTTGTGCGCAAAGTGAAAGATGACACTCGTTTCACCACTTTTAAGCAAAGCGAGGGACGCAAGATAGTACGAATCCGTCCGAAGCTTGTTGCAGGCAGTATAGGTACTGATGAAATGTCGCAATTATGTTGGGCATACGATGAGAAGGATAGCAAGTCTGTCGTTATCGATGAATTGTCGGCGGCAGTAGGTGAAGAACTATCCTATCGCTGGGTGCGCGTCAGTGGAGATTCGGAGGAAGATATTGCGAGTACTAAAAACTTGAACTACGAGATTACGGCATCTGATGTACAAGGCGACACCACATTCACTTATTACCGCTACGTGCAGACTGCGGATTGCGGATGGGTTCGTTCAGAAGGTGCGGTTAGCCAGACCTACTCTGTAGGGACACATACCGAGATGGATATACAGATATGTTCCTCGGACATGCCTTATCAGTACTCCTACGGAGAAAATAACAGCCATATCTTTACCTACGATGGAGAGGTGTTCAAGTTCTCTGGGACTGCCGAGAATGGTTGCAGGGCAGATACTGCCATAACCTGCCATGTCATGATTGTTCCTGCCATAAGCAAGGCAGACAACGGATTCGTATGTCAAGACAATGACCAAATACCGCTCTATTTCTATCTCAACTCAGGCGAAGCCTCTTTCTTCCATATCACTTATTCCCCTGATTTGGCAGCCTACATGGGTACTACAGATACCGTAGGCATACTCAACGAATCGGAAGACGATTTGTTCACAATCATATTGCGCGATGTACCCCCGCTCGGGACAGGCGATTTATACCTGCAGATAGCAGTGGGTGTTGATGAACAATCATGTCTGAGCCGAAGTATCAGCATGGATCTTGAAATCGCGTTGGGAGGGTATGTGCATCAAAAATATAATCGGGTATTGTTCGTGGACAATAACCCTGAAAATGGGGAGATACAAGGCGATAAGTTACGTTTCTGTACTTACCAATGGTATCGCAACGGTATTCCGCAAGAGGGACAAACGGGACAGTATTATCAAGAAAACGGCGAAGTATTGGAAGGTACCTATTATGTCTATCTCACAGACACCATCCACGGAGTAACCTACCGTTCTTGCGACATGGTGATGCCACAGGACGATATCACATATTCCGTACAGCAAATAGTCGCCTACCCGATTCCTGTCGGCTGCAACCAACAGATTCGTATCAGTGGCATTGAAATTATGCTCCCTACAGACAGCCAAGAAGAGACCATAAATGCCATGGTATTGAATACGATGGGAGAAGTGGTGTCTGTACACAACCTCTCGATATTAGGAAATACTTTGGAAGCTCCATCGTTACCGGGTGTATATTACTTGAGGTTGACAAACGGCAATGGGCTGACGAATACCATCAAAGTCATTGTTGAGTAATTGTGTAACACCAAAGATTGTTCAATTATGAAAAAACGCACGGCTTTTATCGCTATTATATTGTTGTACGCCGGTATCTCGTATGCCCGGCAGTATCCCGACTCTATTATGCAGCAGTCTCGCACCGAAATGCGTATTGCAACAGGCTTTGTATTTGACATTGATGCTTCGTTTGGTCTCGGCGGAAGCAATATGGGCGCCTCTGAAGGCGAACACCATTTCACACAAGCAGCGGGTTTCCCGTGCTGGGATGCAGGAATCGGACTTAACTGGTATTTCTTGCCCTATATGGGTATCGGTACCGGTGTTCGCTTTGCACAACACACCAATCGTTTGTCGCTGGATCAGCCGTTTACTGCTGATATGACGGATATCTACGCTGACCCATATACATTGACAGCTACTCCGGAAAACCTCTACGAAAAACAAAAACTATATACCGTGGATGTGCCGCTTATGTTGCTGTTTCGATATATGCCGGGGAAGGTTGGATTTACAGGACGTATAGGTGCTAAATTCGGGTTCCCGATGTGGGGGACATACTCTTTGAGTGAGGGCGTTTTGCAAAATCAAGTTTATTATCCTCATTGGGATTTGCGTATGGAGGACGTACCCGGTGTGATAGAAGATAAAACCATTGCGGCGGCCGGTGGCAGAACGGACGGATGGACTCAGTCTGAGAATAGCGACTCGTACAGATTATCAAAAATTGCTTATACAGGCTATCTTGAGGCAGGTGTGCTCTTTCAATTATCGCAACGGGTAGATATGGGACTGACATTGTTCGGACAATATACATTTAGCGATGTCAAGACAAACACCCCCTTTCAAACGCCTTTAGGATTCGGGCAATATACCATCGGAGAATACCCATCGCCTTTTGAAACAAGCTACGAGGGGGTATGGAATACGAATGAGGTTTCTTATGTACGCCCATGGTCAGTAGGTTTGAAATTAAGTTTGCAAATTAATGCAGGGCGCACGCAGGCACAAAAGAAGTTCGATAAGCAACGGCGTGAGGCAGAGAACGCGGAGAAACAGGCTCGAAAAGACTCTATTAGAGCAACCCGTCAGCAAACTGAGTTTCCTTCGGAAGAAGAAACATGGTCGAAAGAAGAAACGCCGGACTACGTGAGATTACAGAAAGCGGCAGCCTTGCAGGCGATAGATAGTATCGCCGATCAATGGCAAATAGACTTGTGTCATCGATGTCATGATACAGTATATCTATATCGCGAAATCTATCTCAGAGATACCGTATATGTGGTGGATACCATCTTGGAAGAAAAACCAGTCATAGAGCAGTTGGACGATGTGTTGCGTAGTGCGGTGATTTTCTTTGATGTGAATAGCACTTCTCCCAAACTGCAACCGGCAGATGTGCTGGTGCAGATTGCAGCCATCTTGCAGCGCCATCCTCAACAGCGTATTGCCATCCACGGGCATGCGAGCAAAGATGGCAACCCGGAAGTCAATCGGCGTTTGGCAAAACAACGTGCTGCCGTTGTTGCCGATATGTTGCGCGCATTAGGAGTGCGGGAAGAGCAGATGTCTATCGCTTCTTTCGGAGCCAAACAACCCTACAAAACAGGCAAAGAACATAGTCTCAAGCAAGACAGGCGAGTAGAAATCTTACCATTAGATGATACTCCGCAAAAGCTGCAAGAAACACAAGCAAATAAAGTCTCGTCCTCCTATAAAATTCGGTGTACAGAGGTGGTGCGGCAAGGTAGCAGGCTCGCGCAGATAGCACGCCGCCATTATGGAGACCCAAGTTATTGGAAACTGCTGTACGAAGCCAATAGGGATATTATTAGCGATCCTTCTAATCTTCCGGTGGGAGTAACTATTCGTATCCCGGAAATTCCCCAACCTTGATTTTGCAAACAAAGAAACATAACCAACATGAGTTTTATTTTTTCTAAACAATCTATTTCCTTGCGCGTCTTGCTTATAGGCACTATAGGCTTGTCTTGTTTTGTCAGCGTTCGGGCTGCATCGTATCGTCGCGTCGCCAATGATAATTACCATTTTGTGTACTTGAGTGGCAGTGCCGGCTATTCTATGCTCCAAAATGATATTCTTGAGTTGACTCCGGCGGGAAAAGCGGGAGGATTAGTCGGAATAGGGTATGAGTTTAGGCATACCGGTTTCTGGATGAGTGTAGGAGCGCAAGTGAGTTTCCATCGTTCTACTTTGTCTGTGTCCGATATGACTTTCTATCCGCATCAAAGCCCTGACTATGCAACGGCAACATTTTATGATACACAAGGAAAGGAGATTTATCCTCGGTATAAAGTAAGCCAAACAGACCATTTGAAGTGGACATTTTTGGATGTACCTATCATGGCAGGTTACTATGTACAAGGTTTTTATATAGGGGCAGGCGTAAAAATCAGTTATGCACTCTCGCCGAACATTGAGACATCAGGAGAGTATGATTTCTCGGCAGATTATGTCCTCTATCCGGAATTAGGAATGGAGGTTGGACACGGTTACGGTCATTATGAATATCCCGCCACCTCTCAAGCGGTATCGCTTAAGCCCTCAGCTTCATTGATTGGAGAGGTGGGCTACGATCTGCTTTCATCCATGCCCACTCGAAGTACCTTTTGCTCTGTCTTGAAATTGGGATTCTACTTCGAATATGGGATCACACGACTTATCAATCCCGCAGAATATAAGCAGAACTACTCCCTTAATACTATGGGAGACGGCGGATATGACCTTACAAAATTACATATCAATCCTTATCTTACCACTGCCGTTACCAATCAAAACTGGATAGTTCCTTTCTACACCGGTGTCAAACTAACATTCATGATCGGTGGTAGCCGTGGAGCAAGATCCGGATACCATAAAGGATGCCAATGCTACGCACGATAAAAAACAAAGATAATGATCAATTTGGCTTCGTTCTATACTACGGAGCAAAAAACACATACAACCAATTATATAGTATGAAAACCAACAGCTTACAACGTTTTTGTTTCGCTATTCTCTTAGTTTTGCTGACCCCTTTTGCTACCTTGAGGGCAGATTACTATTCCACAACCAACTACACACTTTGTCCGAATGAGACGCTCACACTTGGTAGCATTACCATTTCGTCTCCGGGTATCTATACTATCAACTATACAGCGGTTGATGGTACTGATAGCATTGTGGATGTGGTGGTAACCTATTTCTCTGACTATATATATAAGGAGTACCGTGACCTACTTCTCGGAGAAACCATCACATGGCGAGGACAGATTGTGGATGGCTCAAAGCCGACCTATTATGATCGCTACAAGTCCATTCAAGGTTGCGATAGTATCTATGAACTGCATGTTACTACATCTACCTATTCCCCTACCTACTTCTCCTATGATACTATTAAGGTGTGTCAATCGGCGTTCCCCTACGAGTGGAAAGGTATTCTCAGACCCACTCCGGGGACCTACTATGATGTACATAAGACGACGCAAGGAACGGATAGTATAGAAGCTATTACGATTCTCCAAAATCCTACCAAGGAGACTCAGGAGATGGTTTGGCTTTGCAAAGGGAATACCACGTATCTTCCCGGCGTGGGCGAAGTTACACTCCCCGGACAATACACAGCAACTTACCTCAGCAGTGTTGGATGCGATAGTCTGCATACCTATATCCTCAACTATGCTCCCACCTATTATTTCGAGGAATATAGAACGGTCTTGGAGGGAGAACCCCTGACTTGGCATGGCAAAACCTATTATCCTACGCAGAACATCAATCTATATGATAATCAGGTAACTACTCTCGGTTGTGATAGCAACTATGTACTTAATGTGACCGTCATCCATCCAACCTCTAACGGATACCTCATAGAGGAGAAAGCACGTATCTGCAAGGGCGATTTCCATGAATGGCGCGGAAATAAGTATTGGCAGTCGGGCACCTATTTTGATAGTTTGCGCACCGCTGATAACCTCAAGGATAGTGTCTATTGCTTGCGACTGACCGTGCAAGAACCTTTCTTTGCACAGCAGACTGTGGTTATCTGTGAGGGCGAGAGTGTAGATATTTTAGGCAAGACCTATTCCCAACCTGCTATCATTCGTGATACTCTGCTATCCTCCTTTGGTTGTGATAGTATCATTGAGATTATCATTCTGCAAAATAGGGCATACCGTTTCTTTGAAGAAAAGACCCTCTCCGACCAACAGATACCCTACCATTGGCATGGACAGGAGATAGTAGCCACAGGTCAGTACTTCGATAGTCACCAGACTATCAATGGCTGTGATAGTATCTACGAACTGCATGTTACCGTCTGCCCTACCTATAACTTCAGAGAGGAGGTTAGCGTCTGCCGCAACGACTTGCCATATGATTGGCATGGCATGCAAATCAGTGGGGAGGGCACCTATACCGATAGCTATCTTACCAAGGACGGTTTCGATAGTATCTATCATCTGCATCTTGTTGTGGCTCCAGTCTATCGTTCTACACGCCAGATTACTATCTGCGAGGGCGAGCAGATTAGCATCGGAGGGAAGAACTATGCCTCTCCCACCACGGTATGCGACACTCTCACTTCTCTGGATGGCTGTGATAGCATTGTAACCACTATACTGAATGTCCTCCCTTGGTTTATCAAGCGTGATACCATCACCATCAACGACCAGCAACTGCCGTACGAGTGGCGTGGTCAGATGATCACAGCCAGCGGAACATACCGTGCTGATTATCAGACTATCACTGGTTGCGATAGTTCCTATATATGCTTTATCCGCGTCTTGCCTACCTATCATTTTGTGAAGGACACCACGCTCTGTGCAAATGAAGCACCCTACCTTTGGTTCGGTAATAATTATTCAGAGACCGGAACTTATTACCATCGCTTACAGACCGTGGACGGGAACGATAGCATCTATCAACTCAACCTTATTGTATGGGATAAGTACGAGACCACACGGCAAATCAATATCTGCGAGGGGGAGTCTTGTACGGTGAATGGCAAGACCTACAATGCACCCACCGTGTTGTACGACACACTCCTAACAGAACATGGTTGTGATAGTGTTATCCGTACAGTCATCAACGTATTGCCGCGATTCCTGCAGCGCGATACGGTTACTATTAGCGATCAAGCCTTGCCTTATCTTTGGCGAGGACAGTCTATTACCCAAACGGGTACCTACCGAACGGACTATCAGGGTGCTAACGGTTGCGACAGCAGTTATGTACGCTTTGTTCGCGTGCTCAATTCGTATCGCTTCACTCAAGATGCCGTCATCTGTGCTTCGGAAGCACCCTATCTCTGGAGAGGGGGTAGCTATAGCGTCAGCGGCACCTATCATGCCGAATACAAGACTGTGGACGGACAGGATAGTATTTATCAACTCAACCTCATTGTCTATCCCGAGAAAAAACGTATCGAACAGATAGAGATGTGCGATGGAGAGGTCTTCACCTACAAGGGAAATACCTATCGGTCGGACACTATTCTCACTGATACCCTTCTTACTCCGCAAGGCTGCGATAGCATCGTGAGATATGTAGTGCGTTTCCATCGCGATTACTACTATCACGATACTCTCATTGTCTCTACCGACCAACTGCCTATCCGTTGGCATGACAAAGAGCTGACCGTCTCGGGAACACATAAAGCAGAATACACAACAGTACATGGTTGCGATAGTATCTACGAGTGCTACTTGGTGGTATATCCGACCCATGTCATCACCAAAGATACCGCTATCTGCGAAACGGAGGTTCCTTATCTATGGCGTGGACGTGCATACTACAACTCCGGTATCTACTCCGAACCCTATCAGACAGATATGCGCAAAGATAGTATCTATCAACTTCGCCTGACTGTGAACCCTGTTTCTCGCGAGACCCACTACTACCAGTTCTGTCCGGGTGGAAGCGTACATATTGATGGACATGTGTTTACCTCTAACGGCATCTACGTAGATACCATCCGTACTCAACAAGGCTGCGACAGCATCATTACTTATGTGATATCTGAAGCACCTACTTACAAAGTGAGCGACACACTCCACATCTCCGACCAAGAGACACGCACATGGCGAGGACAGTATATCCGTCTCTCAGGCACTTATTCTGATAACCTTTCATCCGTGGCAGGATGCGATAGTATTTACGAGTTGGTCGTATATGTACACCCCACCTATCTCTTCCAAACCGACACTATGCTTTGTCAAACGGAAGAGCCTTTCACATGGCGAGGACATACCTACAGCCGCTCTACAGGGGCTACCATCTTTGAAGATAAATACCAAACCGTTTGGGGATATGATAGTATCTATCGGCTGAATGTGCAGTTCTATCCCAAGTATCATCATACTAAGCATCTATACCTATGCGATGGAGCAAGTGTTATGTATGGTGGGGTGGAATATACAGCACCTACGGTATTCGAAGACACGTTGATTTCCCAATCCGGCTGTGATAGCATCTTGCGGGTATCTATTCAGTATGCCCCCCATTTCTTCGCATCGGATACCGTACACATCTCTGATAAACAAGTGGAGCACTGGCATGGACAGACCATCACCCGGTCCGGTACTTATCTCGATTCCCATAAGAATGCGTATGGTTGCGATAGCACCTATGAGCATGTGGTCTATGTGCATCCTACCTACCTCTTCATTACCGACACCGTGCTTTGTCAGACCTCTGAACCCTTCACATGGCGAGGAAAGACTTATAGCAGACACGGTAACACCACGATAGAAGAGAAGTACTCTACGGTATTTGGATACGATAGTATCTATCAACTCAATATCACCTATTTCCCCACCTACAATCAAACTATTCAACTCTTTATGTGCGATGGTGCGAGCGTAACCTACCAAGGTAAAACATATACCCACACCGGCACCTTCTCCGATACACTGCTTACTGTCAACGGCTGCGATAGTATCACTACCGTTGTGGTCAATATGGCGCACAACTTCCATTCCTCCGATACCGTACACATCTCCGATAAAGATACTATCGTTTGGCATGGACAAACCATTACGCAATCAGGTACTTATCTCGATTCGCATACTACGAAATGGGGCTGCGACAGCACATACGAACGCGTCGTATATGTACATCCTACCTATCTTTTCGTTACCGACACCATGATTTGCCAATCCAACGAGCCGCTCGTTTGGCGTGGGAAATCATACAGCCGTTCAGGAGCGCACACCATAGAGGAGAAATTCACCACAATTTGGGGATACGATAGTATCTATCAGTTGAATTTCGATACCTATCCACAATATCGTTACACCCAGCAACTGACTATCTGCGAGGGTGGTAATGCTATCTTCGGTGGTAAGGTTTATACCCAAACGGGGACCTTTGTAGATAGTCTGCTCACGGTGGACGGTTGTGATAGTATCATCACTGTAGTGGTCAATATGGCGCGCAACTTCCTATCGCACGATACCGTCCATATGTCCAACCGTGATACTATGTATTGGCATGGGCAAACCATTACCCAATCGGGTACCTATGTGGATATGCATCAGACTGCGGATGGATGTGATAGTACGTATATGCGTACCGTAATCGTCCACTCTACGTATGTGTTTGAGGAAACTGCTACTATCTGTCAAAGCGATGCTCCATACACATGGAGGGGCAGAGACTTTTATCAATTGGGCACTTTCACCTACGAGGACCCCTACAAGACTCACGATGGCTACGATAGTATCTATCGACTTCACCTGACTATCAACCCCACCTATGAGTTCCATCAACAATTGCAAATATGTAAAGGCTCTTCCATAGAATACAATGGTATCACCTATACTACCCCGGGCGATTATACCTACACTTATCGTAGTTCCGCAGGATGTGATAGTATATGCCATATTCATGTGAATCTGCAGGATAGTTATTTCCGTTCCGATACAGCCTATATCAATGATGGCGATAGTTATGTATGGTCGGCGAACGGAAAGACCTACACCGATCCCTGTGTGGATATTATTTACGAGAAGACAACTACCGGCTGCGATAGTATTATGAGATTGGTATTGTTGCGCAACCCAAGATACGTATTCAAGGATTCCGCGGTGATTTGCGAGCCCGATACGTTCCCCTACTATGTATGGCGCGGGCATGAGTACAACCAATCGGGCGTATATTACGATAGTCTCTTTACCATTCACGGGCAGGATAGTATATATCAGCTCTCGTTGGTAATACATCCTCGCACTTTCACTGCCATCTACAAAGATATCTGCGAGAACGAAACATTCACCTTCAATGGCAGAGAGATAACGGAAAGTGGTGTTTATAACGATACGCTGACTACGATCTTTGGTTGTGATAGTGTGATACAGTTGTCCATCAATTTCCATAAGTATGAGATAGTACGCTATGATACTATCTGCGATGGAGATACCGTTTGGTGGTATGGCGAGGAAGCTACTGAGGAGGCTATCTATCAGGTTCGCAAACCCAATGAGAACGGGTGTGATAGTCTATTCAATCTGAATCTGACCTTGCTCTATAAGTTCCATCGCAATTACTCCGACACCATCTGTGAAGATAAGTTATTGCACAATGAGCCTTACCTCTTTGGACCGAACCAACGCCCGATGTGGGGTAAGTGGAATGATGCGACACAACATTATGAAGATAGTATCTATTGGAACTGCGATCATACCAACTATTTCCACTTGGTAGTCTTGCCAGAGCGTCTTTATGTGGATACCACCGAGATATGCCAAGGCGATTCCGTATGGTTTGCACGGCACAATGGCACCACCTTTTGGGTTACTCAGCCCGGTAAGTACTATGATACCATTCCGACCACCGGCTCCACGGATATCTATTCCTGTGATAGTATAGTGTGCCATTATGTGCTGGTGAAACCCACGTCCAAGGATACTATCATCAAGCATATATCCGATAAAGATTCTGTCTTCTTTGGCAACGAATGGCTGCATGAGACCGGTATCTATCACGATACAGTGCCCATGTCTCACGGGGGGTGCGATAGCATTACCACATTGGAACTTTATGTCGATACCACCTACTTCTATCTTGATTCTATCCAAATATGCAACCCCTATTATTATGGTCCGAACGATGACCGCAATACGCCTTATATTTGGCAAGGACATAAGCGCATAGACGGTAGCACGTATGAGATATACAACGAGGGTATCTATTGGGATAGTTTGCTCACTCAAAATACGCGGGTGGATAGTATCTACTGCCTAAAAGTCAATGTGTATCCCACCTATCTTGTGCATCAGCAGACCACGCTCTGTGAGGGCGACTCCTTGCGTTTTGGTAGTGGTTGGGTGAAGCAACAGGGCGTATATAGGGATACCTTACGGAGCATCAACGGATGTGATAGCATCATCCAACTATCCGTGAACATGTTGCCGTCTTATTTCAGACAAGTCAATGCGGATATCTCGGATAAAGATAGTTATACATGGCGTTTACGCGACCACACAGGGACATATGATCGTGTCTTGACAGTAGGTGGCATCTATCGTGATACTTTGGAGACGGTGTTAGGCTGCGATAGTATTATTGAATTGACGCTGACCGTACATCCGACTTATTTCATAAAAGATTCGGTTACTATCTGCCAATCCGAGTTGCCCTATATATGGCAAGGACACCACGCAGATAGACGATTGTACCAATCGGGTACCTATTTCGACTCTTTGCAGACTAAGGTCGGTTTTGATAGTATCTACCGATTGGAACTGACCGTCCTACCATCGTATAAACAACGTTTGGTGTTCTCTACCTGCGAAGATGACTCCATCCAATATCGCAATAAGGTATATACTCGCCCTGGCATCTACTACGACACCCTGCAATCTGTTGATTTCTGTGATAGCATCTTGATTATAGAGTATCAATGGCGCGACAAGTACCTGATTAACAAAACCGCTCAGACCGGTTCGAAGCATCCGTATGTATGGACAGAAGGAAGTATCACCAAGACCTTGTACGCTTCCGGAGTGTACTACGATACTCTCCAAGCAGTAACGGGCTGCGATAGTATCATCTGTCTCACGCTGACTATATATCCGGAGTATCTCTTTGAGGAACGGGAGTTAGTGTGTGCCTCTGAGACACCGTTCTGGTGGCATGGCAAGCCGCTCTACCACTCCGGCATCTATTATGATTCTTTGCAGACGGTACACCATTATGATAGCATCTATCGTTTGAACTTCACCGTTCTTGATACAGCACATGCTGCCATCACGCTAAGCATCTGCGAAGGTGAGACTTTGACTTACAATGGTAAAGCTTACGATCGTGGCGGGCTTTTCTATGATACCCTCACTTGTGCTAATGGTTGCGACAGCATCGTTGCTGTGAGCGTACAGGTTCAGCCAAGTTACTTTATGCCGCAAACGGCACAAACGGCAGACAACAGACCTTACCTCTGGCGCGGGAAAGTGCTGCCATACTCGGGCGTTTACTATGATTCGCTCACATCCGTTACGGGTTGTGATAGTATCTACCAACTGACGCTGACCGTATATCCTACTTACCATTATGAAGAGCAGATGACGGTATGCGAGAGCGAGTTGCCTGTGGTATGGCACAATCGCCATCTGCTCGCCTCGGGCATTTACTACGACTCTTTGCAGACGGTGCAGCATTACGATAGTATCTATCGCTTGAACCTCACCGTGTTGGATACCGCTCATGCTACCATCACGCTAAGCATCTGCGAAGGTGAGACTTTGGCTTACAATGGTAAGACTTACGACCGCGGAGGGCTCTACTATGATACCCTCACTTGTGCCAATGGTTGCGACAGCATCGTTGCTGTGAGCGTACAGATTCAGCCAAGTTACTTTATGCCGCAAACGGCACAAACGGCAGACAACAGACCTTA
>JBJECI010000028.1:0-9267 GCA_051870915.1 Paludibacteraceae bacterium | reverse complement strand
GGCACAATCGCCATCTGCTCGCCTCGGGCATTTACTACGACTCTTTGCAGACGGTACAGCATTACGATAGTATCTATCGTTTGAACCTCACCGTATTGGATACAGCATATCGAGATATACACATACGTCTCTGTCGCGGCGAGAAGATGACGATTGGTAATACAATCTATCAAGAGAGCGGTATCTATTACGATACGCTCCATACGATGTACAACTGCGATAGTATCTTGGCTATCCATGTACAGGTATTGCCTGATTATTTCTTCTCTGATACGATTACCACCACCGGCAGGGTCCCCTACCAATGGCACGGTAAGACCTTCACACATACCGGCGTATATTACGATAGTTTGCAGACTGTGGAAGGATGTGATAGTATCTATCAGTTGGTATTGACCGTCAATCCTGCTCAGTTGGTACACGATACCATCATCCATCGCTGCGAAGCAGATCTGCCCTTTGTTTGGAACGGTGCTTCCTACAACGAGTCTGTTTACTTCGAAGATACGGTAACGATTAACGGGGTGGATAATATCTATCGCGTCAATCTTGTAGTCTGCCGTACATCGCGTGCACAATTTGATGTGCTGATTTGTGAGGGAGATACTTACGAATACAACGGGCGTATCTTTGATAGCAGTACGCCGGAAGGAGTGTATAGAGATACATTGAGCAATAATTGTGGTTGCGATAGTATCGTATCCATTGTCTTCCGACGCTACACTCCTAAGATAGAGCGTGTTACTGCCCATATCTCCGATAGACAGACCTATACATGGGAAGGGCATAACCGAGTATTGCGTTTCGCAGGTATCTATCGAGACACCGTTCGCTCCGCCTTGACCGGTTGCGATAGTGTGCTCTATGAACTGACGCTACATGTGCATCCTACCTACAAACAAGATACCACGGTAACGATATGCCGCGAAGATGCTCCCTTCCGATTCGGAAATCGCTCTTATGATAGTACGGGTGTGTATGTAGATACCATGCAGACCGTTATGCACTACGATAGTATATGGACTATCCATCTCACCGTCACGGAGATGGAAAGAGAGCAAATCACCCAAACGCTTTGCGAAGGCGATGTGTTCAACTATCGTGATATGATGCTCTCGCGCGATACATTCTTCTACGACACTTTGGATACCGGCGTAGGGTGTGGCAAGATTGTCCTATTGGATATACGTTTCCGCCATCCGCAACTCATAGAGTTCACGGCGAAGACTTCTACACAGGCTCCCTATACATGGAAAGTGGATACGGCTACCTACCAACTCTCGTATAGCGGCGTTTATACGCATACGGTAAAGACCCGTGACGGGCAATGCGATAGCATCATCTATCAACTCACCCTATCCGTATGTCCGACCTACGACTTCCGCGACTCTGTAACGCTATGTCAATCGGAGTTGCCCTATCAATGGCACGGGCGCATGCTCTATGAAGCGGGAACCTATTACGACTCGCTCCAGACCGTGCACGGCTTTGATAGTGTATATATGTTGAAGATTTTGCAAATCAAACCCTCATACTACGCAGAGCAGAATATCGATCTGTGTGAGGGAGCAGGCTCTTTCTTCTACCGAGGAAAAGAGTATAGTTCCGATGGTATCTTCTATGATACGATTCCGAGTCTCAGTGGATGCGATAGTATCTTCAAAATCACGGTGCGCGTATTCCCCACTTACGAGAGGACGGATACAGTGCATATCTCCGACAAAGAGAGATACTACTTTGATGGTCGTTGGCTAACCAAACAAGGGCTTTATCATGCTTACAGCAAGACCGTTCAAGGATGCGATAGTATCTTCCATCTTTACTTGAAAGTGCACTCGCCTTACTATTTCAACGACTCCATTGATATTTGCCAAGGAGATACCATTCTTTGGCAGAACCGCGAGTTTAGCCAAACGGGTATCTATTACGATTCGCTTTTGACCACCGAAGGATACGATAGTATCTACCGACTCAAGCTGACGGTTTATCCTACCTATTTCAAAGAAGAAGTTTATTCAATTTGTGAGGGGCATACCATCACTATTCACGGCATGGATATTAGTAAACCTGATGTGTATTATGATAGTTTGCGTACGGTTCATGGTTGCGATAGTGTTTATAGAATTGTTGTTAATACCAAACGTACCTATACGCAGCATTACGAGGCGGAAATATGTCAAGGGGATACGATTGACTTCTGCGGAATGAAATATACGGCTACGGGTGATTACTACTATCAGAAAGAGTGTGATACCACTATTCACATGCACTTGGTGGTACACGAACGCTCGCGGACTGATAAACGGGTGGTTATATCGGAAGATGACCTGCCTTATTATTTCCGAGGAAATGCTTACGATAAGGGTGGAGTATATATCGACACGATGTACACATCCTATGGCTGTGATAGTATATTCCGTTTAGACTTAATTGTTTCCGAGCATGTATCCGAGTGGGATATGATACCATTGTGCGCCGGTTCTGTACTACGAATAGGTGCAGATACCATCACAGAGCCCGGACTATACACCTTTGTATGCCGTTCGCTCGTTTCAAAGCAGATGGATAGTCTTTATCGGGTGGAGGTATATAGTGCGCCGGCTTACGACCTACCCCCTGAGTCTATCACCATCTGTCAGGGCGATACCCTTCGCTATGGCGGCAGGGAACTGACGAGAGGCGGACACTACGAGTTTAAACTCAAAACCGTAGATGGTTGCGATAGTTTGCTTCATCTGGATCTTGTTGTTAATCCTTCGTATCAGTTCTATGAGAATGCTACGATTGTGGACTACGAGTCGTACTATTGGCGTGGATCCTATTATGACCAACCCGGTGAGTACTCCATTGTGTTCCCAACGGTGAATAACTGTGATAGTACCTACACGCTGCGGCTGACAACGATTCCTACCACGCGTATCGCTGTCGTGGATACGATATGTGTGGGTCAGACCTATACATGGCGAGGGAAAACACTGAGCGAACCTGGTCTCTATACGGATACGGTTTACAACAAAGCAACCCTTACCTCGGCAATCTATTCGCTTGAGTTGCATATAGTGGCTCCGGTGAATATCACCTCTGCCTCTGTTTCGGATATATGTGCCGATGCCGAGAGTTTCACTATTTACTTCACCTACTCCGGAGCAGAACCTTCGTCTTACAGCGTCTATTTCGACCAAGCTGCGCACAAAGAGGGACTTAACGACATCTTCAACCATCCGTTTGGAGCGAATATGGATGTGGTCATCCCGCTGCCGCGCAAGGATAAAGTCCTCTATCAGCAGCACGCCGACTATATTCGCCCGGGTACCTATCAGTTCAGGCTCGTTTTGGATAACGGTGTCTGCGGGCTATCCAAGTCGGATACGCTGTCTATGTTGGTGAAATATCCGAGTTGGATTATCGAACAAAACTGGATGGATGTGGTGGCTCCGCTAACTGCCGAGTACAACGGCGGCTACCAATTTGGACAATATGAATGGTATGTCAATGGAGAACGCCAACAGACCAATGGTACTCCGTACTTGTATTCGCAGACTCTGAGGGTGGGCGACCAAGTGGTGCTCTATGCAACCCGTATCGGAGATAGTTACTCTATACCGACTTGCCCGCTGACCATCTCGCTTGCAGGAGACGATGCTTACGAGACACCTATCATGATTTATCCGAATCAAGCTCCCAAGCAGAAACCGTCTGTCACATTGAAGGCAAACAAGGAAGGCTCCTATCGGATTATATCCTCTGCCGGGCATGTATGCGAAGAAGGATGGTTTGAGGATGGAGAGCAGACCATCACATTACCCTATGTGGCGGGATGCTATATCATCCGTTGCACAACCAAGGAAGGCTATTCCTCCGTTCACAAAGTGATGATTTATTAACACACAAGGGTACACCGATGGGTATTTACTCATCGGTGTACTTTTTTTTGCTCCTACCTCTGCAAAATGCAACACTAAAGAAATAATAGATAACTTTCGGAAATTTTTGTTGAAAAGTATCCCTTTATGGGAGATTTGGAGGGGCTTGCGCGGTCTTCTTGTCGTATTAGAATCTTATTTCAAGTTCATGTTATTAGATAATTGTCCTTTTTTCGTATAACACACCCGAGTGGTTACCACTATCAATAGCAGATTTATCGTAACATTATCGTAACATAAACGAGTCTGTAACGGGTTTGTAAGGGGGTAATAACAATTGTCCAAAACACGTATACTCCAGTCTCACCTCCTGCTTACCCACAAACAAAAGAGGCTGCCTAACGTCATCTGTTAGACAGCCTCTTTTGTACTATAATCTTCTTCTAAAAAAGAAGGATTGTCATCCCGACAACCCAATCTTTACTTAACCTTAAATCTAATACCATGAAAAACACGGTGCAAAAGTACGGCTTTTTTCTGATACTACCAAATAAAAATGCAGAAAAATATGTTTTATAGCATATTTTTCTGCATTTTGCTAAGTATAGGTTGCAATTTTAGGGTAAAAATAACCTATTTGGAGAGTTGCACCAATAGCCACTCGGCACGCTGTTGCTTGTGTTCAGGGTACATCCAATGGGCGCAGTCGAGCGGAGTGATGAGCGTCCTGGGGCAGGAGAGGGTGTTGAAGACCGTGTAGGTGCTCGTCGGGCAGCATACTTGGTCATTGTAGCCCAGCATGAACCACACAGGGCAGCGCACCATACGGGCGAAATTCACCACATCGTAGTATTCTGTTACCATCTGTTTCGCTTCCGATAGTTCACGCCACTTGGGCCATCCGGCGGCGCGTCCCCGCACGTATCCTGCTATCTCCGCGAGGGCGGGGTAGGAGGAGGCTGCGGCTTTGATGCGCGGGTCGAGGGCGGCATGCACGATGGTAAGTGCCCCGCCCTGTGAGCCCCCGTAGCAGCCTATACGCGCCGTGTCCACGCACGCCAGCGAGCAGAGAAAATCCACCGTCTTCACTGTTCCCGCATAGACGCGGCGATAGTAGTATTGATCGCGGTCGTCAAGGTGGATGCTATTGTAGTCATGTAGTGCGTTGGCGCGCAGGTCGGTATACACCTGCTGCGGCAGGTTCACGGGGATACCATTGATACCCATCTCCAGGGTGATAACCCCGTGTGCAGGGAAGAAATCCACATCCCCGGGGTGCGGTTTCACGCCTGCCCCGGGCCATAGGACGACTGCGGGATATTGCACCGTAGCGTGCAGCGGATCCACGCCCCGCGGCACCGCCAGCGTGCCGTAGAGATATTGCCCTTCCTGAAAGTTCTGGAAACGAACCTCATATACATCTGCATCGGGCGTGCAACGCTCCGAAAGCAGCGTCAGCAAGGGACGCAGGGGTACACGCCGAGCCTGTTCTATACTCGCTTGCCAAAATGTCTCGAAGTCTGCGGGGAGCGGCGTCGTCGGGCGAATCTCATCTGGCGCAAAAGCGAGGTTAATACTATTGGTATAGGTCTTACCATCCACCTCCACCGATGCGGTTAGCGTCTTGAACCCGGGCTGCGTAGCGCCCGAGAGGTGCAACCGATGCATGCCTTGCTTGCCCGTGTGTAGGATGTCTGCTTTCTCTGGTTCCCGCTGCTCCATCCCCCATTCGTAGTGCACTTCCGCAGCGGGAATAGGCACGTAATGCCGAATGGCGGCAACCTCTATCTCTACATCCTCCCCCACGGCATACACCCAGTCGGCATGGTTGGGAATGAAGCGGATGGAGACATAATCGCGAAGGTTGGTCTTCTGCGCAGCGAGCCCGAGACTCAGCCCGAGACATAAAAGAAGGGAAAAAATCTTTCGCATGATAGTATAAATTTGAAAAATCGCTACAAAGATAAGATTTTTTTCCGAATTATTCAAACTTTCTATGTAAATTATGGCTATTAGGAATCAAGAAGGACATTATTGTAAACGAATATCTATAATTGCTTTGCAGGTCATGAGGGCGGTCATGGAGACGCCGAGGATGCCGTGTAGGTTGAGGTTCTGCCCCGTGAGGAAGAGGTTGGGCAGCGGTGTGCGGGGCGTGAGCACCGTGGTGAGCGGGCTGCGCCAGTCTTTGCGGATGCCGTATGCCGAGCCGCGCGGCGTGAGGGTGTAGTGGGTGTAGGACAGCGGCGTGGAGGTATAGACGCGGTCGATGGCCTCTCGCAAGCCGGGGAGGAACGGCTCCACCCGCCGCAGGCAGTCTTCGGTCTTCTGCGCCTTGAACGCCACGTAGTCGTCGCCGCGTCTGCCGCGGGGTTTGTCCGCCCACGGTACCACCTCCTCCCAGCGCATGGGCGTGAGGATGTCCAGCGCGTGCGCGTCGGGGTAGAAATGCACCAGCATGCTGTCGGTGGGGTTCTGCCACAGGTCGGCTCCCTCGCGGTGGATGAAGAGGTTACGGTTCAGGTATGGCAATAGGTTGGGCTTGAGGCGGATGTTCGCGGTGAACATGCCGTCGGTGTTGTCCAGCGCGGCGATACGGCGGCGGTAGATTTTGCGGATGGCGGGGCAGTCGTCTATGAGGTTGAGCGTAATGGCAGGGTGCGTGTTAGAGATAAACAGGTCGGCTTGCATACGTTCTTCGCCGTTGATTTCCACTTGGTTGATACGCCCGTTGTGCTCCATCAGTCGCGTTACCTGCGCCCGTGTGCGCACCTGCCCGCCCATCGCCTCAATGCCTTGGCGCAGGCGGTCTGCTAACTGTTGCCCGCCGCCCGACAGGCGCCACGCGCTCTGTATGAACGAGTCGTTAATCTGCGCGAAGGTGTAGAGCGGCAGGGTGTCCGCCCGTAGTTCCATCTTGAGCGACGTGCCGGACAAGACTTGCCGCAGGAGCGGGTCGCTGATGGTGCGGAAGAGCCAGTCGTAGGCAGACTCGCCGAAGAGCGGATTGCCCTGATAATCAGGTTGCAAGGGGTCGAAGACATGTTCGCCCACGTGTTGCAGAAACTGCGTGTATTGGCGCAGGTTCTCGCGCTGGTGGGGGAAGCAGTCCGCCAGCCGCTCGGCAAACGCTTCATGCCCCTGCGCGAAGGGGAAACGGCGGTCGCCGATGATGACCTCGTCGAAGCAGTCGGTGTCCAGCCGCCGCCACGGGAGGTCGAGCAGGTCAAGATAGGAGAAGATACGGTGCAGCGGCTGTCCCTCCGCCAGCCCGCCCACGTAGTGGAAGCCCGCGTCGAAGAGCGTGTCGCCGCGGCGGAACGACTGCAGGCAGCCCCCGACACGCGCATCGTGCTCGAGGACTGTTACCCGAAAGCCCTTCTTCGCCAAGATATAGCCGCACTCCAGCCCTCCCAGCCCCGCTCCTATGATGATGACAGATGACATTTGGTTTGGATAAAGGATGAAGGATAAAGGATAAAAGACTGATTACTTTCGTCTATTTGGATGAAAGATTAAGGATGAAGGATGAAAGACCTATTACGTTCGTTTGTTCAGATTAAGGATGAAAGGCGGATTACTTTTGTCTATAAGTTCCCCGCCCCCTACCCCCTCCCCGCAAGCGGGGCGGGGGAGTTTTCTGAGTCGGAACTATTTAGTCTTTTATCCTTTGTCCTTTATCCTTGATCCAATAAAACTATTTAGTCTTTTATCCTGTGTCCTTATTCCTTTATCCTTTTAACATTCCTTTATCCTTTTAACTCTCCTTTCAGTTCCATATAGACCTCTTCGCCTTTGCCGATGGTGCCGCGGAAAGTGATGGTGTCTTCGCTGCGGCTGAGGATGGCAACGCGCACCTCCACCTCGGGGTGCTGCTGTGGCGTAACCAAGGTGGTCAGTCGGCATTGCCGGATATGACTCAGCAACATGGTCGGCGTTTCGCTGCACATGGAGGTGCGGTCTCCAGGCCGCACCTCGGTATTAAGCATGCTCTCTTGGTGCGGCTCCCGAAAACGGGATAAACTTACGACCGCACCTCCTTGAAGCACTATCTCCGCGCACTCTTTTATCATTTGGATGTTGCATACGCCCGGGCAGACAGGTTCGCCGGGGAAATGCCCCTGATAGACCTCGCAGTCGGCATTCAACGCTACCCGAAACATACCCTCGTCGGAGGTGATGTCGGAAGATAATATGTGGTAATAGTTAAGCATAGTTTAATCAGACCGCTTCGCTGCAAGACCGCGCTTCACGCTAAAGGATAAAGGATGAAAGACTGATTACTTTCGTCTGTTAGGATGAAAGATAAAGGATGAAAGATGAAAGACAGATTACTTTCGGCTGTTGAGTTTTCAGAGTCAATACTATTTTGTCTTTAATCCTATGTCCTTTATCCTTAATCAGATAAAACTATTTAGTCTTTTATCTTGTGTCCTTCAGCGAACGCAGTGAGCGGTCTTTTTATCCTTTCAAAAATATCTTCATCTGTCCTTCTGCTACCACCTCGTCGGCGACGCGGACTTCGGCGGCGAGCAGGGTGATGCCCATGGCGGTGCCGAGCACGCGGAGGGTGGTGTGCAGCGTGTCGCCCACGCAGGGCAGACGATGGATATGAAACTTCTTTATCTCACCTATGTAGCCCAACTGCGGCGGCAAGCCCTGCCGGAAAGTGGTGTATCCCGCCAGCGCGGCTGCCGACTGCGCCACGTGCTCTATGATGCCGGGCTCACGCAGATGGTTGTCCTGTACAAAAATATTGGTGGCAGCAACTGTCAATCCGGTTGCTGCCGCCTCGTCCGCCTGCTCCCCGAGCGTGAACATATCCACCATGATGATGGGTTCCCGCTGGGGTATCAGTTGCTTGATTTCTTCGCCTTGGAATAGCATAGTGTTCTTGGATGAAGGATTAAGGACACAGGATGAAAGACTTTCTTGAGATAAAGGATAAAAGATTAAGGACGAAGGACTTATTACATTCGTCTCTGAGTTCTCATAGTCGTTGCTATTTAGTCTTTCATCCTGTGTCCTTAATCTTTCATCCACGGGACTATTTAGTCTTTTATCCTTTATCCTTCATCTTTCGTCTTAATTTATGTGGCTATCGAGGTAGTCGTACAGCGCTTGGAAGGTGGGGATAGATGCCAACTCGCTGTTTGCAATCTTCACACCGAACTCGTTGTCGATAAGGGCTACCATGTCCACCAGCGAGAGGCTGTCCAATTCAAGCGTCTGCTTGATGTTTGCCTCCGGGGTCAGTTCTTCTACGTCTTTCTCAAACTCTTCTGCCAATACTTCGTTTACTTTGGCAATAATTTCATTCTTTGTCATGTTTGTTGTTTTTGATTAAGGATTAGTACTGGTGCGTTAACTTTTCGCACATTAATCAAATAAAGTTAGTTGGTCT
>JBJECI010000027.1:0-3529 GCA_051870915.1 Paludibacteraceae bacterium | reverse complement strand
TGTTACGATAATGTTCATTTTTGCGTGTTTAATTTTGTTTGTTCTTCAATTTTTTGCGGCTGGAAGCCGAATCCTCCTTCCGTCCCCTTACCCCCTTCCCCCCCTACGAGGGAGGCGGGGGAGCCGGAGTTACCTTCGACTATGAGATTTTTTTCAGAGTTGCGAGTATTAAGTTTCTCTTTTTATCCTGCATCCTATTTTCCTTTGCGGCTGGAAGCCGAGCCCTCCTCCCGCCCCCTTACCCCCTCCCCCCTCTACGAGGGAGGCGGGGGAGTACGCCTGCGTCCTCGGTGGCACTATTTAATTATCTCCTATGCTTTCTATGCGCACCACGCCCGTGCCGTCTTGCATCGTGAGCACTGCCATCTCTTTTGCGGACACCGGCATCGCCACTACCTCATCACCCGTCAGCGAGAGGAATCCCTCTTCGGCGCGTTGCTCCTCCGTCTTCCCCTGCATATACGCCTCGCAGAGCCGCACTATCCGCGCACCGAATTGCTGTTGCAGCAGCGCCGCTTGGTTATAATCCGCTTGCGCCAAACGCTTCACCTGCTCCACAGACCCAATCTGCTGACTGCGGAAGTAAGGCACATAGCGCAAGAAAGTCTCTTCATCCATCTTCTGCCGATGCCGCTGCAATGCCTGCTCTGCCTGCACGAGCATCGCTTGTTGACGAGCCGACTGCAGCAGTAGGTGCATCAGCATCTCGTTGGTCGATATCGAGTCTCTCCCCGCCAAGTCCTCCCACGCTCGACCTATTTGCTGCGTCTGCTGACGCACGATAAACCAATCGTGCACCGCAGACCCGTAGTCCACCTGCTGCAGACGATTGAGCAAACGGTCGGAGATACTGTCCGTCTGCATATCCCAATAGAGTTGATCGTAGATAGCACGCTGGGTCGTGGCGAACTGTTGCGTCCAACCGTAGTAATCCCACAGAGAAATATCGGCCTCCAAGAAATTGGAATAGGTCAAACCATCCAAGCGGTATAAGTCAATCGGAAGCCACCTAAAACGGACTTCTCTGCGCGTCTGCACCGCTTGGTAATCCGCAATGCGTTGGGGCAGCGTCGCCGATAACGCCCGCAGACTGTCCAGCAGCAGACTATCCACCTCGGAGAAGAGCAGGTGCGCCGTCTTCTCACGCTTATGGTTATCCATAATCTGCGTGAAGAGCGATACGCAACGGTTATAATCATCCACCAACCGATTAAAGCGGCAGTAGATACTGTCCGTCTCCTGCTCTTGCTGCTTGATCTGCCGAATACGCTCCGGCAGCAACGGGTAAGCACTCTTGTCTTTGGCAAAATGCAGGCAGTTACCATAGTATAAACGAGCGGAGTAAAGCAGGTTCTTCCGCTCTTGATAGTCCGTGATGGGGTCTTGGGTCTCAATCAGCGGATACGCTATATCTCCCAACTTGGCATAAATCTTCGGCTCTTCGGTGAAGAGTTGCTGCATATCGCGCAGGTAATACATCGCCACGTATGGCGACATCTCGTCTGCCTGATGCAGCACCTCGCTGAGTTTCTGACCCGCCGCAGACATCACGCCCACGCAGACGAAAAGAAAGACAAAAATCGGTTTCTTATACATAATCTCAAGTTCCATATTCAAGTTTTTCATTGCCCGTCCGAGCCCCCCACTCCTCTCATTCATTGCTCAACACCTTAAACTCCACCCGTCTATTGCGCTCCCTGTTCTCTTCCGAATCGTTAGGCACCAGCGGCCGACGCTTCCCGTACCCCACCGTATGGATGCGCTGAGGGGCTATGCCTGCTTTAATCAAGTAACGTGCCACCGACTCTCCGCGACGAGCAGACAAACGGTCGTTGTACGCATCCGAACCGCGGTCATCTGTATGAGCCGACACCTCTATCTCCATCTGCGGGTTCTCCACCAGCAGCAGTCGCACTTTCTCCAACTCTTCATGCGACGCATCCGACAGCAGATAAGAGTTATAGGCAAACTGTATGTTCCGTAGTTCCACCACCATGTCCCGTTTCAGCGGGCGGAGCATCACCGCCACCTCCTGCAACGTGTCCGCATCCGTAACAAACGTTGTGTCGGCGAAGAAATACCCCTTTGCCATACAAGATAGGCTGCAGCGCTCCCGTTGACGCAGATAAGTTTCGCCGCGCACGCTCCCTTGCAGGGTATCGCCCGTCTCGCTGTCTAACAGCAACACATGCACTCGCGTCATCTTCGGAGACATGGTTATATCAAACTCCGACTCCGAGAAGCGTATCGGCTTGGTCGTTGAGAGGTCGAGCGTGTAATCATAATACCCCGTCTTCTGACACAACAAACGATAATCTTTGTTCAATGGCAACTGAATGCGGATGCGCCCGAGGCTGTCGGTCGTCTGCTTGACGGCTACGCGTTTCGCCGTCGCAAGGTCGAATACTTGCATGCGCTCCGTCCGAAGTGGCATCTGCTCCAGCGCGTCATAAACGCCTATCGTCAGTTCCAACTGCTTCGAGAGACGAATATCTGCATTGTCCTCGTGCGTGATATAATAATGAGAATAACCCTCCGCACCGGCATCGATTCGGTAATCCTTATCGGGCGACAGCGCCATGCGAAACCGTCCCGTCAGAGGATTCGTATAAGCCGTGAAGAGTCGCTGTGCCGTCAGCGCGTCATATACATCCAGTGTGCCTCGAAGTGCACGACCCGTCTGCTCGTCCGTCATACATCCCGTCAACACCCTATACTGCCGACCGCGAAAAGCGGCGGGCAACGAGATGGACGTAAGATGATAAGACGTGTCCTTGCGCTGACAAATCTGCTCCGTCAAATAGAGTGTGCTGTCCCCTTCCGCGAGCATATATCCGCCGTAGAGCGAACGACCGTCTTCCGGCGCTACGGGCAAAGGGATAAGCCAGTTCATCGCATCCATCTTACGGGTGTAGAACAACCCGTAATGCGACTCGCGGTGAGAGGTCTGCACACGGCGAGAAAACAGCATCGTCGCCCCATCCGCCAGCATCAGCGGAGAAATATCATCATCCGATGAGATGATGATCGGCTCCCCCTGTTGCCAACCCTGCGCCGACCACGATGCACAAGCAATCTGCCGCGTTACACTCTGCTGCTTACCCTTTTGCAGCACACGCTCCACCACGTAGTACAAATGTTCCCCGTCGGGAGCAATGCTCGGCCATAAGTGCTCCACCGAGTCGGTCGCCGAGGCATCAAACAGCGGCTGAGGTGTGCCCCAGGTCTGACCCTGCTTGGAAAGGACATACAGACGATACTTGCTTTCGCGCGGCGCACGAGCCGAGATATACAGCCTCAGTGAATCATAAGCCGTTGACTGATGCTGCACCACCCAGCCTTGACCCGAGAGCACAGACAAACGATCCGAACCATGCACATCATACACCTGCCCGCACACAACACTTGACAAAAGAAAAAAAACAATTATTAGTCCCTGTTTACGCATATTCATACGATTTACTAATAAAATATCACTAGTGTCCACTAAAAATGGACGATTAAATATCAAAAGTTAAACAACAACGGT
>JBJECI010000026.1:10764-18975 GCA_051870915.1 Paludibacteraceae bacterium | reverse complement strand
GCCTACCGCCTCACCGACCAAACGACCGTCATCCCTACGCTCGGCTTCTCGGCGGGCGTGGAGTGGTTCGTGATGAGCAACTTCGGCATCTTTGTGGAGGCATCCTATGTGCAGCACCTCATGCCCTCGGTGGTGGAGCAAGCCGCCATCGACCAAGGACGCATCCGCCACCCCGCCGGACCCATCTCATTCTCCGCCGGATTGGCACTGTTCTTCAATTAAACGCTACTTCGAGCATCTTCTCCCGATGGATTTGGGATACAAGCATTCCCATGTAGTTCCTCTTTACGATGAGATACAATGAGGCTGTCTAACAAGTTTGTTGGACAGTCTCTTGTTGTTGGTGAATGGCTTATAAGCAGCAAAAATCACCGCAAAAACCTTCGTTTTGTTCCAAAACGCCCGCAGGCGAGACGCCTGCGTCCCCAGTAAAAAGACTTGTTAGACAGCCTCATCTTTTTAGTATATTAGTTTGGATTGGTTAGTTGTAGGCGGCTTCGCCGTGCTCGTAGATGTCGAGCCCTTCTTCCTCGATACGTGGAGCGACACGCAAGCCGAAGGTAAAGCGAATGCCATAGAAGAGAAGCATTCCCGCCGCGAAGGCATACGCCGCCACTGTGAGCGCACCAACGACCTGCACCCACAGGCTGACACCCGCCTCGGGCGCAGCAAAGAGCCCCGTGAGGATGGTGCCCGTGATACCCCCTACCCCATGCACGCTGACCGCGCCGACGGGGTCGTCGATATGCAGTTTCTGGTCGATGAACCACACGCTGACGCACATCAGCAGCGAGCAGATGAGTCCGATGAGTGCCGCCGCGCCGATACTGACACAGTCGCAACCCGCGGTAATCCCGACCAAGCCCGCCAGCACGCCGTTGCAGACCATGCTCAGCGAGGGTTTGCCGTCCACCAGCCACGTATAGACCAGCGCGGCGATACCACCCACTGCCGCCGCCATATTCGTCGTGAGCATGATATGCGACATGGAGAGCGCGTTCACCGCCCCTTCCGCCGCGATGGTGGAACCTGGGTTGAAGCCGAACCAGCCCATCCAAAGGATGAAGACACCCAGTGCACAGAGCGCGAGGTTATGCCCGGGGATGGCGTGCACCTGCGTCCGCGTCTTCCCATCGGCACCCTTCACCCGTTTGTACTTGCCGATACGCGGACCTAAGACTATCGCGCCTGCCAACGCCAGCACACCGCCCGTGGCGTGCACCACCGTGGAGCCGGCGAAGTCATGGAAGCCGAGGTCTGCAAGCCAGCCGCCGCCCCAACTCCAACTGCCCTCTATCGGGTAGATAAGCGCGGAGATAATCACCGAATAGAGCAGGTACATGGAGAACTTCGTGCGCTCTGCCATCGCGCCGGAGACGATAGTCGCCGTGGTGGCGGCGAAGACCGTCTGAAACATCAGGAAGGTCTCGGCGGGGATGGTCGCATCCTCGCTCATGCGCCAGATACCGTCGCCGTCGAGGTAGTTACCATGGAAGAGAAAAGCCCCGAAATCGAATCCGTGGAACATCAGCCCGAAGCCGATGAGCCAATAGAGGATGGTGCCTGCCATGAAGTCGCAGAAGTTCTTCATGAGGATATTGGCGGTGTTCTTACTGCGGGTGAGTCCCGCCTCTACGAGCGCGAAGCCCGGTTGCATAAAAAAGACCAACATTGCCGCCAGCAATGTCCAGACGGTATCTAATGAGGAAAGCATTGTCTAATTATGAATTAAGAATTATGAATTATGAGACCGCTACGCTGTCCGACCATTTCATTGACCGACCACTACGTTGTCCGACTGATTCACTATCCGATACTATATCAGTCTTTCAGCGAACGAAGTGAGCGGTCGGACAGCGTCAGCGTTCTTTCAGCGAACGAAGTGAGCGGTCTGACAGCCGTCTTTCTACTTCTTCTCGGCAATGACTTGGTCGCCGTGGTCGCCGGTGCGGATGGAGTAGCAGTCGAGCACATCGGAGATGAAGATACGCCCGTCGCCCACCTCGCCGGTGTGCGCCTCGCGGAGCAGGACCTGAATGGTCGGCTCCACGAAGATGTCGCGGCAGATGATGGTGATACACACGCGCTCGATGATGTCGGTGGAGTACTGCACACCGCGATAGACACGCTCTTGCCGTTGCTGCCCGATGCCATGCACATCGGAGTACTCAAACCAATTGATGTCGGCTGCCAGCAGGGCTTCCTTGACTTCATCAAACTTGGTCTTGCGGATGATTGCTTCAATCTTTTTCATACCTATATAACTTTGTGTTGGAACTGCGTGTTGGGAACTGCGTGTTGGGAAAACTCCGCTTCGCTCCGTGTACTGCGCGTCAGCGTTTTTTTACATTTACTTTCTTACAGCCCGATAGGGCTTTACTACACGTAGTCTCTTACAGCCCGACATGGCTTCATAATCCGATTGTTTCTCAAAAACAGCCGCAAAATTACGCATTATTTTTGAAACAACCAAATTATTTTTAGTTTTTATCGTATTTGTTATGTTGTTTTTTGTTTTGATTAGATTAAAATAGAACATATTTGTACTTTTGATATGGTTTTTGAATTTTAATCAGGTCAAGATGGAGGATAGAAAAACATTTGCCCTTCCCGATATAGGAAAGATATCTCAATACTCTTGAACGCTTTGTGCGAAACCGAGCAATAGAACAATTTTGAGTTTCATAGTTTTACAACAAAAAATGCCAACCTGAAAAACACCTAAATTGCTCATATTTAATTAAAAAGAAAAATTATTTTTGGCTATATCAAAACATTTTTGTATCTTTGCAGCCAAAAATAAGTTTACGTTATGGATTTAATTGGTCGCAAGACAGAGCAGGCAGAGTTGAAAAGACTCAATGAGAGCGGACAACCTGAGTTTGTTGCTATATATGGTCGTCGCCGAGTGGGAAAGACATTTCTTATTCGTTCCTTTTTCAAAGATAATTTTACATTTTACACAACAGGTATTGCACGGGGAACTCGCAAAGAGCAATTGCGTCATTTCTCAAAATCCTTATATGAGCAATGTAAGACTTTGCCTGCGACCGAGGCAGCAGACTGGTATGAGGCTTTTGACCGCCTGCGATCGCTGATAAAACGTTCTCGCTCACACCGTAAAGTCGTCTTTTTGGACGAACTTCCTTGGATGGACACACAAAAGTCTGAATTTGTCAAAGCATTAGAACTTTTTTGGAATGAATGGGGCAGCACATGTAACGAGTTGATGCTTATTGTATGTGGAAGTGCAGCATCCTGGATGGTAAACAATATCATCAAAAATAAAGGAGGGCTACACAACCGCCTAACATGCCGACTACGACTTAGCCCGTTCAATTTATACGAAACCAGCCAATTTTTACACCAAAAAGGTATTGATTGGCTGGATGAAACCATTGCGGAGTGCTACATGATATTAGGAGGCATACCATACTATTTAATGCAAATAGACAAATCATATAGTTTGGCACAAAACATTGATAGACTATTCTTTCAACAAAACGCATTGTTAGCCGATGAAGCGGAAAATCTATATAAATCGCTTTTCAAGAAGTCAGAAGATTATATACGTATCATTGAGGCATTGGCAACCAAAAGGAGCGGATTAACGAGAGAAGATATTATCAAGGGCACAGGACTAAGTAATGGCGGCGGTCTTACGCGCATGCTCAAAGAGTTAAACGAATGTGGATTTATTCAGATATTTGAACCATTGAGAATGCGTGAGAAAATATACCAATTGAGCGATTTCTACACTTTGTTCTACTACATGTTCGTGTCAGGGCAAAAAGGATACGATGATAATATGTGGGCGCATATTCAAGGCAAAAACAATTATACCACATGGTTAGGACTAAGTTTTGAACGCCTCTGCTTTGCACATCTGCCACAAATACGGCATGCTCTGCATTTGGATTCTATTGCTACCAAGACCTATTCATTGTACACAGAGAAAGTTCAAATGGATATGGTAATAGAACGTGCCGACAATGTCATTAACCTTTGCGAAATGAAATTCACTCAACAACCCTATTCCTTGGATAAAGGTGAAGCAGAAAAGATACAAAAGAGAATGAACTCTTTACAGGTTTTCAACCGCAAGAAAAAAAACGTGCAATGCGTATTGGTGACAAAGCATGAAGCAAAGCGAAATAGTTACTATAATTCAATGAATATCATAAATTTAACACTTAATGATATGATTTCATTCTGATTTTATTTTTGGCTATAAGAGTACAAAATTGTGTTCTTACAGCCAAAAATAATAGCATACAAAAGGGAGACCTCGGTGGGGAGGTCTCCTTTTGTATTAACGGACTTGCGTCTGTTTGTTTGGAGCGAGAAAAGACGTGTTTGTCTTTATAAACTCCTTTATGATTCCATTTCGGATTCGAGTTGATGCTTGGTTTGCTGAAGGTTAAGCTTTAGCAATGATGCAAAACATTGAGCCAATCTTACTACAAACCTAACAAGTGTAGTGATTGTTTCGGTGTACCATATTTATCCCAATATGCTTTTGCATTGCGTTCTAAGGTTAAGCGATATTCTTTGTGTGATAGAATGTATGCTAAAGCTTCTTTTATTGCACTCTCGGTGGGTTCTACATAATGTATATGAACTCCATGCTCCAAAGGTGCCGGTAAATCATTTGATAGTGGAGTAGAAATTATACATTTCCCCATAGCGAGATACTCACCTAATTTCCAACCATGACAATTCCAAAATGCAGGCGTGTTAAAAACGATGGCAGATTGCTTCGTTTTTGAGATCCATTCACTCATACTAACACCATCCGTTAGCAAATCTGCAAACTTTTCCTTAGAGGAGGTAGAATCGGCGACAAAGCCACCATCAAAACGAATACCGGGTACCTTTTTACACGTTCGCATGAATATCGCTCGCCGCAAGTTCACCCCCTTATCGTTTTGGTTGTCAGGATGGTCATACCATAAGGTTGAACAAAAGAATACATAATCATCCAAACTATCTTGCGTCTCAGTATATGCGGGATAGGGCATTCTGTTTTTTTGCGTTTTGTAGATTTTACTAAAATGGTGCTTGATATTTTTGTATATATCTACATCCATTCTATTTTGGTATTTGTTCCATTCTCTTCGCTGCAATATCGCAGGCATAGCAGCAATAAATGTTTCTGTCGCCATCCAAAATGCTTTACTGTTAGACATTGCACGAATGCCAAATGATGGTACTAACGAGACGAGTTTCGCATACCTCTCTTTGGGAGTTTGCGTAAAATTAGCATTCACGCTTCCATATATATCACACCATTGGTAATCTATCTCATGTATCTGCCAACTATCATCCGTATGAATGAAGTATTTAGTAACATTGCTACCATTGATTGCTATAAAACGGAAGTTCCATCCGACATCAGGTAATTCACGAAAAGGTCGAATGGAAAAACTCACATGATTTTCTCCAAACTTACTCAAAAGTCCATACAAATAGAAAGAACCGTAAGAATAGCTGCTACGGGGATCAACGACAATGCGTGTGCTGTTCTGATTCATGATTGATAGTAATTTGTTGCGTTATGCATACTATCAATTCGAATCGCGATAAGAAAAGTGTGAGTTACTTATCGCGTTACCAAGGCAGTGTCAGAAAGGAGCCTTTGTTATCCCTAAGAAACTCACACAAATGTGCAAGCATATCTACATTGGGATAACGGGGCATACCCTCCTTACGGTAAGGATTCACCTTACGCTTGGTAGTGCCTTTTATTATTTCTAAGCATTTATTCCTTTCAAGCTTCTGACACTTTCGGTAAACGCGAAATAATAGTAATGCTTTAATATGTTATACGCGCATGTTTTGCGCTATTTTTCTTCAATAATCTATATATGTTACAATGTTTGGTACAAAGAAACAGGTCCTTCGTGCCAGCGTTTGGTGCTTTCTTGTTCCAACTGTTTGTACATGTCTGAAAAATAGACTATGCGCATAGCATCCAATACCGTAACATTATGGTGCCGTGCATACATCTCAGCCACCGCCAACACCTTTCCGGGGAGCAAGAGATATAGATTATCCTGTGTCATCGTACCCATCATATCATAATCTCCTCTGCGTTTAGAAAATGCAACAACCTCATTGACCTATCCGTGTGAAACAACATTTGATCCACTAACTTATACACCTTCAGTTCTGCCAGTAATGTCTCTTTCGAGATGAAATGTTGTTCATACAAAGCAAATTGTACATACACCCTATCGTTGGTATGACTGCCGTGATAAAGTATCATGTGTGGTGTTGCAAATAATCTTCAATTTCTTCCATAAGCCATTGCTCGCCTTGGGTATGAAACACATCATAACCGTTAATCAAATACTGCGATACCCCTGTTTTATCAAACAGTTTCATCACTTCTTCGCCGGTCATTTTGTTTTTCTTCTTATATGCCTCAATGCAAAACGAAAGGAAATATAATGGCTCAGTATCGTTCATATACTCTATTTTGCTCGCAAAGGTACGTCTTTTTTTTGAATTATGCAAGAGGTAATTTGAAAAAGAAGGAAATTTGGCAAAAAATAGTCAATAAGAGTGTTATATAGAAAAAGAGACCTCGGTGGGAGGTCTCCTTTTGTATTGACGAACTTGCGTCTGTTTGTTTGGGAGCGAGAAAAGACGTGTTTGTCTTTATAAACTCGTTTATGATTCCATTTCGGATTCGAGTTGATGCTTGGTTTGCTTGCGTTTCTTGTGCTCTTTTACCTTTTGCATAATGCTGATAGCGAGGAAAGGCACAAGGAACATCGCCAAGAACACAAGGGTTAGTATAACAATTGATAAGTCCATAGTTGTTGTGTTTAATTTGGTTGATAACTGGTTGATTATTTGACCACTGTGCGGTCAGACCATTTCATTGTCCGACCGCACTTTCGCGCTGACAGACCGCTGCGCTGTCCGAACGTTTTGGCAACATCCGCCAAAGTTCTTCCTCTTCCCCCGACCAATCGGGGTGTCTCGCGTCCCTCAACATCTGCAAGGGCGTAGCCCGCAGCAAGGAGTTCTTGTACTCCTGCTCGCTGACGTTCACGAGATTCTTAGGATTTTTGCAGAGGAGACCGTTCATTTGCTATCCGATACTAAATCAGTCAGACAGCGCGAAGCGCGGTCTGTCAGCGTCAGCGTTCGGACAGCCGAAGGCGGTCAGACAGCAAACGAAGTGCGCGGTCATTTACCAAAAACTATGGAAGGGGAAAGGAATGTCGTATTTTTGTAGGTTTAGGGTATGACGCTCGCTATGGTCAATAGCGGAAGCGTACTGTTGAGAAGTCAACTGCTGCGCTTTATGGAAGGCAGCCCCGCCCCCTTGCCCCCTCTCCGAAGGAGCGGGAGAGTTATGAGATACCGAGGAGCGGTTGCGGTTGGAGCGGGTGAGGTCGGCGTAGCGGCGGGCGGAGACGCGATAGGCGATGATGGCATCGGTGAGGTCGTTCTGCGCCTTGAGGAGCGTGGTCTGCGCGGTGAGGAGGTCGGTGAGCGTAGCCATGCCGGCTTGGTAGTTCGCCTGCATGAGTTGGTAGTTCTGCTGCGCCTTCAGCAAGACCTGCTCCTGCTCCGAGACCATAAGGATGGACTGTTGCAGTTGGTCGCACACCTGCTGCGTGCGCAGGTCGAGCATCTCGGAGAGGTGCTCCTGCTCTATCTTTGCCTGCTCCACCGCGAGCGAGTGTTCTTTGAGTTTATGCCCTGTGTCCCACCACTCCGTGAGCGGCACTTTCACACTGACGAAGAGCAGTCCGTTGCCCGTCTTGCTGCCGAGACCATCGCGGAGGATGTCGGCTTGGAATTTGCCATAACTGTAGTTCGCCCCTATCGCCACCTGCGGCAAAGCGTCCGCCAGCACCATGCGCTTCTGCAGTTGCGCCGCCTTGACTTGTAGGGCGAGGAGGTCGTGCTCGGGGGACGACCCACCCCAACCCTCCCTACAAAGGGAGGGGGAAAGAGGACCCACCCCGTCCCTCCCTACAAGGGAGGGAGAGAGATTAGTATCTATAGACGAAGGTAATTCATCTACTCTCCCCCTTTGTAGGGGGAGTTGGAGGGGGTCCGGGGATAGGACTACGTCATCTTCTACCCCTATCGCTACGGCGAGGGCGCGTTTGGCGAGGCGGAGACCGCTCTCCAACTGGAGGCGGGTGCGGCGAATCTCGCTCTGCTTAATCTCCACCTGCAAGAGGT
>JBJECI010000026.1:0-10664 GCA_051870915.1 Paludibacteraceae bacterium | reverse complement strand
AACTGGAGGCGGGTGCGGCGAATCTCGCTCTGCTTAATCTCCACCTGCAAGAGGTCGGTGGGCAGTGCCAACCCCACATTGAAGGCAGTCTGCACGGTGTGGTGCAGGGTGTCGAGCAGTGCGGCGACCGCCTCTACGGTCTGTTGCTTCTCCTGCAAGCCCACGATGAGCCAATAACTCTCCTCCACCTCTTCCAGCACATCGCGCTCCTGCACCTCCTGCTGCAGTTCCGCCGCCTGCACACCGACCTTGGCAAGGCGGTTGCCCGCCACAACCTTTCCCCCCACATAGACGGGTTGCACCGCCGACACGCCGACCGTGTAGCCATATTGGAAGAGGGCAAGGTGGTTCTGCAAGCCCAGCGAGGCGCCAAACTCCTCATATAGTGCTTGCAGCAACTCGCGGGTGTTGGCATTGCCGATGTCGGTCAGCCCGATGTCCACCAGCGGGTTCAGCGCATGGTAGCCCAGCGCCGAGGCACTCACCTGCGGGAAGTAGTTGGTGAACGCCTGTTGCTTCACCTGCTTGGCTTTCTCCACCTCGAGGGCGGCTTTCCGCAGTTCGGGGTTGTTCTTGCGGGCGAGTTGCAGGCAGGAGTCGAGGGTGAGGGGGGAGGACCCACCCCTACCCTCCCTACAAAGGGAGGGAGTAGGAAGATTACCTTCGTCTGTAGAAACTACACTTTCCGGGTAATCATTATTTGCTGAAATAGGTAGGCAGCAGAGGAGGCTAAGTAGAAGGGTTATGAGATTCTTCCCCCTCCCTCTGTAGGGAGGGTTGGGGAGGGTCCTCTTCTTTCCCATCAGTTTCCAGTACATCACGGGGAGGATGGTGATGGTGAGGGGGAGGGTCAGGATGGTGCCGAAGCAGATGACGACACCCATCGGCATCCAGAGGCTGGTACGCGCGATAATCATCGGCATGACCCCCAGCGCCGTGGTGGCAGAGGTCAGGAAGATGGGGCGCATACGGCGCAAGCCCGCTTCGTAGGCGGCGTCGCGCACACTCAGGTGCTTGGTCTTGCGCAGTTCTTCCGCATACTCGTACATCATAATCGCATTGCGCACAATCACGCCTATGAGCGCCACCAAACCTAAGAATGCCGTGATACTGATGTCTAATTGGAAGATGAACAAGCCGAGGAAAGCACCGTAGATACAGAGCAGCGCGCTGGAGAGAGTGAGCAACGCCAGCGGCACTTTGCCGAAATGGTAGAGCAAGAGCACCAGCATGACCAGCAATGCTGCCACCACAGACCAGAGTATCTGCGGCACCATCTCGCTATTGACCGCCGACAAGCCGCCGTAGGAGATAGTAACGCCCTCGGGAAGGTCGGTCATGTGGGTGTTTATCCACTGCTTCACCTTCTTCTCCGCTGCCACGGAACTGGTGTTGCCTCGCAAGTCGCAGCCGACGGTGATAGTGGGAATACCGTTGTAGTGGGTGATGAACGCCCTATGCCATGCGGGTTCTAGCGTGGCTACCTGCCTAAGCGGCACCCAGAGAGAGGGGATGTTGGTGGGGACGAGCACATCCTCTAAGGAGGGTTGAGAGTTGAGGGTTGAGGGTTGAGGGTTGAGAGACTCCCCGCCCCCTACCCCCTCCCCGCAAGCGGGGCGGGGGAGTTCGTTGAGAGTTCTTGGTTCTTGGCTCTTGGCTCTTGGCTCCTCTTCCATGTACAACACTACGGGGATGGGGTAGTCGTTCTCGTAGAGGGTGGTCATGGTGGTGCCGCCGTGGAGCGTGGCGAGGTAGAGGGAGAGTTGGGTCTGCGTGATGCCTAAGCGCGTTGCCTCATCCTCTTTGAGCACGATACGCACTTGCCGTTTGAACTGGTCGTAGTCGGAGTGCACCCATGTCATCTCCGGCTGCTGCGCCATAAACGCCTTGAGCGAGTCGGCGAGGACTGCCATCTGCTCCAAGTCGCCACCTTTGAAGCGTACCTCCACGGGGTTCTTCGCCGCTTGGTAGTCCACCTGCTTGAAGCGCACATAGGCGTTGGGGAAGTGGTTCTCGTAGCGCGGCGTGTATTCGCGGATGACCTCCAGCGTAGCGTCGCAGGAGACGGTGTTGACGATGAACTGCGCATAACTCGGCTTTGCCATGTTGGGTGCATAGACGGCATGGAAACGCGGCGATGCCTGCCCGACGAAGGAGGTTACGGACTTCACGCGCGGGTCTTGCTGCAAGATACGCGCCAGCGAGTCCGCCACCACCGCGGTCTCCTCCACCGAGGAGCCCTCACGCAGATGAATCTCCACGGCAAAGCACTCGCGCTCCGCCTTGGGCAGCAACTGGATGTTCAGCCTTGTGAGCAGGAAAATGCCCAAGCCCAAGGAGCCGATGAGCAACAGATAGACCATCCACGGGCGTTCGAAACAACGGCGGAGCAAGCGCTCGTAGCCCCTTTGCAGCCAGCCGAAGAACTTGTTTTGCCCGCGCTCAAACCAGTTCTTCTCCTCGGGTCGCGTGCGGCGGACAAAGCGCGTTGCCATGTAGGGTGTTACCCACGTGGCGTAGAAGATACTCGCCACGAGGGCGAACATGACGGCGAAGGGGAAGAGTTGGATGAACTCGCCCAAGGGCCCCGTGATAATTTTGGTCATGGGGAAGAACATGCCCGAGATGGAGCAGGTAGCGAGCGCCATAGGGACGAAGAGTTGCTTCGTGCTGACCGCGGCGGAGTACCAGCGGCTGTGCCCTTTCTCCAAGAGGTTGGTGTAGCCGTCGATGACAATGACCGAGTCGTCCACTATCATGCCCAGCACGAAGATAAGCGCCGCCAGCGTAACCGTGTTGAGTTCAATGCCCATCAGGTACATCAGCCCCAGCGCAATAGCGATACAGACAGGCACGCCCGTGCTCGCGACCAGCGCCGTGCGCAGCGGGAACAGCATGAGCATGACCAAGATGACGACCACGATAGAAATGATGATGTCGCGCAGGAAAGAGGAGACCGAGGCGTCCACCACCTTCGGCTGGTCGGTGATACGATGGAACTGCAAGTCGGGCGGCAACTCCGCGCGGGCGGTCTGCAACTGCGCTTCCACTTTCTCGCCGAACTCCACGATGTTGTTGCCCGGCGTCATCTCCATGCTGATAATCAGGCAGTTGGTATGGTTTAGTGCGGGTTCCACGGAGTTTGGTGCGGCCTTCATGGAGGTGCGGTCTCCTGGCCGCACCATACCACGCTGCTCCTCCTTGTCTCCTGGTGCGGCCTGGAGACCGCACCTCCTTTGAGCCCCGACTTGTTCCCGACTTGTCGGGATAAACTGGGGCGTACCCGGACAGAGGGCTTTGCCCTCGTAGAAATCAACATACTTAGAAGAGGTGGCATAGCGTCGCTCTACGGTCGCCACGTCTTTGAGGCGCAGGGTGGCGCCCGTGGCGGGGTCTGACCAGATAATCTGCTCGGCTATCTCGTGCTCCGACCCGTAGGGGATGACCACTTGGTACTGTGCGCCGTCCTCGCTGCCGGTCATCGTGCGCATGCCCTGCAACAGCAGTTGCGCGTTCAAGAGGTTTTGGTTGACTCCATACGCTGAGAGGCGCGCGGGGTCGATGGTAACGGCTATCTCCTCCTGCCGCTGCCCCAGAATCTTTATCTTTCCCATCTCGGGGATGGTGCGCAGTCGGTCGGAGAGGCTGCGGGCGAACTGCTCCAACTCGCGCGGCGTGCGCTCAGGGCTCTCTACGGCGAGCAACATCGAGGAGGTGTTGCCGAAATCGTCCACCACCATCACCGCCAGCACGCCCTTGGGGAGCGAGGTCTTGCGGAAGAGGTCGAGGTTCGCGCGTATGCGGCTCCATGCCTCGTTGTTCGACTTGACGAACATACGCAGCGACACATAGACATACACCATCCCGTCTTCGGTAACGCTGTAGGTATGCGCCTTGTCCACCTCCTCGAAGGCGTTGATATAGTCCTCCAGCGGCTTCGTAACCTGCGCCTCCACCTCCTGCGCCGTGGCACCCGGGTACACCGCGACCACCACGCCCTGGCGGATGGTGAAGAAGGGGAACTCGTCTTTGTTCATCTTCGTCAGTGCCCATACGCCGAACAGCGTCAGGCACATGAAGAGGAAGAATACCAGCCCGTGGTTTCTCATCGCACCTTCTATGTGATTACGATTACGCATACGCTTGTTAATTAAGAATTATGAATTAAGAATTAAGAGAGCATTGGAACTAAGTTTCAGAGCATGGGCGCTCTTAATTCTTAATTCTTAATTCATAATTATCTTTGCTCCTTTGTATAGTTTTTGAAATCCGTCTGTTACTACGCGGTCGCCCGTCTGCAAGCCGTCTATGACCAGCACGCCGTTGGGTACATATTGCCCAATCTGCACCATTCTGCGCTCCGCGGTGCTATCTTCTCGCACTACCCACACGCTCTTTCCTTCCGGCGTTACCTGCACGCAGGCGGCGGGTATCAGCAAGCCCTCGCTCTGCTGCCCTGTCATGCACACCTTGCTCACCATACCGGGGAGCAGACCTTCGCGGCGCAACACCTCGGCGCGCACAGGATAGGCATGCGAGAGGGCATTCGCCTTCATCCCTTTCTCCACCACGCGCACGGGGATGGAGGTTGAGGGTTGAGATTCCGAGGAGGTGCGGTCTCCAGGCCGCACCATAGTATCGCATAGTTTCCCATCTTGGTGCGGCCTGGAGACCGCACCTCCTTTTGCTTGGTATCTCCTATCTATCGCCGGCACGTCCATGCTGCCTGTGTCGCCTACGCGGAGTTCCGACACTTCTGACTCGGGCACGGAGAAGGTAACATATAGTCGGTCAACGATATACAGCGTCATCGCGGGGGTCATGGGCGAGAGCATCTGCCCCTCCGCCACGAGCACCTCGCCCACCACGCCGTCGCTCGGGCTACGCAGCACGCAGTTCGCCACGCGGCGCTCTGCTACGGACGCCATCGAGCGCGCCTGCGCCAGTTTGGTCTCCACCTCTATCAACTGCTGCTCGGTAACGCCGCCCGCACCGTGCACCTCGGTAACACGCCGATAGGCGTCTTCCGCCTGCCGTAGCGTGGCGCGCGCCGCCTCACGCGCGTCTATCGCACTCGCACTGTCCACGCGCAGCAACACATCGCCTTTCTGCACGCGGTCGCCCATGCGGCATGCCACCTCCAGCACCTGTCCGCCCGTCTCCACGCTCAGGGGCACGCGGCGCTCTTCTTCGATGGTGCCCACGTAGGTGTGCTGCGACACGGACGTATGCTCGCCCACTGCCTGCACCTTCACAGGGAGGGGTGCCACCGTTGGCATCTTCTTCGCGTCCTTGCCGCCGCAGGAGGGGAGGATACACAGCAGCAGTAGGAAGCAAGACCCCCTCCAACTCCCCCTACAAAGGGGGAGAGTAGAAGACCCTCCCCGACCCTCCCTACAAAGGGAGGGAGTAGAAGACCCTCCCCAACCCTCCCTACGAAGGGAGGGAGTGTGAAAGATATGTTTTAGGAATTGAAACATAGTATATCGTTATTTTAGTTTCTTCGGGGAATCTGCTCTCCCCCTTTGTAGGGGGAGTTGGAGGGGGTCATACCTTCTCCCTCCCTCTGTAGGGAGGGATGGGGTGGGTCCTACTAATTCTTCTTTGCCACCATCAGGATGTTCTCGCCGGTCAGGCGCGTGTCGCTCACCTGCGACTCGCCATGGAAATACAAGTCGAACACGATGGTCTCTTTGTAGAGCGTACCCGTGCCGGTTACCTCCACGTCGAAAGTCTCCGTAACCTCTTTGTCGCGAATGTTCTCTATTCCCCCAATGCTCACCGTGTCGGGTATGGTAAAGGTGATATCCACCGTCCGTTCAAAGGGATAGAGCGTCAGCAGGGTGTCGTTGATTTCTGCTTCAGCGGTATAGACTCCGCCGCGCAACTGACTGAAAGTCAGCAGCACATCGCCGTCGGTCTTACGAAGCAGGTCCATCGTTCCCTGCTCGTTGCTCAGGGTGTAGTCTGCGCTGTCAATCGTTACCTTGCCGCTCAGTTTGTAACTATACTCGCCCGCCATCTTCACCGCCGGATCGCAACCCGTCAACCCCGCCAGCAACAGGCAACTCAATAAACATAAAATTATCCGTTTCATACTTCTACGTCTTACTTCAACATATAATTGTCGTTCTTTTTTAACGTGTAATTGCAACGTAATTAACCATTAATTTCTTGTTGATTTCTCCATTAAAGGCCATGTAAAGAACCATTAAAGCATTGTCTTTTAATGAACTTTTAATTGACTTTCATGGAGGAATAAAATTATACGAATAATTAACGGTAATTATATGTTATAATGTTCCTACACGGAAATTATAAGTTAAATGTCTCCTTTGTCCAAACAAAAATACTTCCACAGGGGGGCGGCGTGGAGGGCTTGGATGATTTCGCCCTGCTCCAGCAGTTCGCGCACCTCCTCCTGCTTCATCACATGCACACGGATGTCCTCCGTCTTCTCTTGGTGTTGCTCGCGCACTTTCTCCACACCGCGTGCCAAGAAGGTGAAACTCAAGTTGTTATGGTTCGTCGGGTTGGGCGAAAGCGTCATGAACAGTTCCCACTCGCCGCCCTCGAAGCCCGTCTCCTCGCTCAACTCGCGTTTGGCAGCCTCCAGCGGCGTCTCCCCCGGGTCTATCACGCCCGCTACCAATTCGTAGTGCGTCTCGCCCAGCGCGTGCCGATACTGGTCTTCCATCACCATCTCGCCGTCTTTCGTGATGGCTATCACGTTAATCCAATTCGGGAACTCCAAGATAAACCACGTCGGGATAATCGCCCCCGATGGCAACTGCACCTCCTCTTGGCGCACGCTCAACCACACGCCTAACTTCAGTATCTGCTCACTCTTGAGCACCTTCCATTTCCTATTGACCAACGGAGCAACCATAGGGGAATTATGAATTAAGAATTAAGAATTATGAATTATTAGTGCTTATGCTCTGAAAATGCAACACTAAAGCGCACCCAATGTTTAATTTAGAAAAATCGCTCGCAAAGTTACTAAAAAGAAATGGAATATGCAAAACAAAATGCACCTTGTAGTTATAATATGCGAAAAAATAACAAAAGGGGTGTTTAATCCCAACGATATTGCATTCTGTTTCCCCAAAATAGTTGGATTTTACTTTAAGGTCTGCTTTAGCCACAATGCGATTTGGTATGCCAAACGAGGAGGAACGGCGTTTCCTACCATCTTATATCCATCAAAGATATTATTATACACAAAACGAAATTTATCGGGGAAAGTTTGTATTCTTGCACATTCTCTAACACTCAAGCGTCTATACAAATGTTCAGCACCTTTTACAAATATGCGTTTATTAGGTGAAATATATTGCATTTTCGGTGCTTGGGGGTGTAATGGTTGATTTTTGGCTTGTGCTTGTATAGTGAAAGACACTTCTTCCCATGCACGCACACGGTTACGAGCCATGAATCGCTCGTCATAAGGACCGTTGTACACATCATGATTCAACCACTTACCATACTGCTGACTGACCCTTTCGGTCGCGGAATAAAATCGCGGTTGTTCTATAATATCGCCAATTGCTTGCCGCAATGTGATATATTCATCCGTTGTAGGATTTGGCAATAGACAAGCCTTATTAAGTGTTTCTGCAATTCCTACTACAAAGACCCGTTTTCTGTCTTGTGGTATCTTATAATTCTTTGCATCCAATAAGGCATAGGTAACCACATAACCGGCAGAATACAATGTTTTTACAAATTCATTAAAAGAGACAATATGCGTATCAGACAAGATACCTTCCACATTTTCTATCACAAAGAATTTAGGATGTTTTGCCTGAATAATACGGATATATTCCAAGAAAACTCTCCCTCTCTCGTCTTTCAGTCCAAGATTTCGTCCGCCGGCACTCCATGCTTGACAAGGCGGACCACCTATAAAACCATCACATTCGGGAATATCCTTTGCAGAAAGGTTGCAAATATCTTCCAATACAAATTGCGTTTTAGGATGATTAAGTCGATATGTATCTTCTACCGATTTCTCTACATCATTCGCCCAAATCACATTGAAACCTGCTTGTTCGAAGCCCAAGTCCAATCCTCCGCAACCTGCAAAGAAAGATACTACATTCATAACGCCCCTTTATCTTCCAATGTGCGTCTAATCTGCATAGCAACGGCATAAGCAAGATTTACAGGCACCGCATTTCCTATCATCTTGTAGCCGTAGTCAACTTTATCATAAATGAATCTGAAATTATCAGGGAATGTTTGGACTCTTGCCACCTCTCGCACCGACAAACGCCGATAAAGACTTTCTTGTCCGGGAACAAAGATTTGTTTGTTTTTCTCTACTTTAATCATAGTAGGTGCTTGTGGGTGGAGTTGGCATTGCCGACCACTTGCTTGCACGGTGAAAGCAGGTTCATCCCAAGAGCGCACCCTATTTCGGGACATAAAGATAGGGGAATACTCGCCGACAAAATACTCGTGATTTGGAACAATACAGTTGTCGGCGTTGGTCTTATTTTTGGGCAATGCCGGCAATACATTGTCTTTCAGGTCCCAAATTGCTTCGCGCAATGTGGGCTTGTGCTGTTGAGGTGCAGGATAATCGAAATTAACTATATCCAAATCTTTTCGGAAACCGATGTAAAAAACTCGGTCTCTATCTTCAGGCACATTGTAATCATTAGCATTGAGCAATTTCAAATTCACATTATAGCCTGCTTTGTCAAAAAGTTGCAAAAATTCTTTGACGGCTGTTGCATGCCGTGCAGCCAACATTCCCGATACATTTTCTGCAACAAAGAAAAGCGGTTGCGTAGTTTTTAAGACACGAATATATTCATAAAAGAGTTGCCCGCGTTCATCTGCGATTCCTTTCAGGGTACCTGCTTCGCTCCAAGACTGACAAGGGGGACCACCTATGATACCGGTAATTCCTGTGGGAAACTTATCGGCATCCACTTTGCGTATGTCCGCCTCTATCAATTCCGTATCGGGGAAATTAGCACGAAAAGTAGGGCAAATTTTTGAATCGAATTCATTTGCTATAATCGTGTGAAAACCCGCATTATGAAACCCTAAATCAAGTCCCCCCGCTCCACTAAAAAGACTAATCAGTCTCATATTATTTCCAAATACAATTTATTGTTAAAATATCTGTAGGCATTCCTTTAATTTGAATGTCAAATTTGAGTGTGGGGGCAGCATAGGTTTCCGCGTTATGAATACGGAATGTAAAAGTCCACCCATTATCCATAAACAATTCTGCTGTATTATTACGCCCGGGATAAAAATCAATCTTGATTATTCGGTTAGGTAACGAGGCTATCGGAATAATTATTTTGGGTTGCTGCTTTTTTGACGGCTTATTGAGTGAACCATGTAGGTTGTATGCTTGTACTTGGGTTAGTTTCTGACTGTCTATGCTTATAACCTTGTAGAAGTCGTATTTGCTTAACAAGTACTCTACCATCTTCTTGGGGAGGTCAGCATGTTTGGTATATTGTCGATTGATTTCTTCAATAAAGGCAGCGATAATAGGCTTATAAATTTGCGTGTCTTTGTCGGGTAACTCGTTGAATTTCTTTTTTGTCTTCTTAGCATCCTCAAGATAATTAAATATAGGTTTAACTTTATTCCAATAATCTTGCGAGCAAGGTACTCCAAACCACTTGTCACCAAAGTCTATTGTAGGACTTAATCGACTATGTTTCACTGCAAAATGGTTATGTTTGATACTCAAACCTATTTCCCATTTCAAGGTGCTACGTGCAATGATGACATCACGCACATCACCTTTCTCTCCTTCTTCATCCTGCTGGATAAAAAGCGACAACACATCCTGTTCATCTTCAATGATTCGCGGTTCAGACTCAAAAATAGCCGGTACCATTGCTTTGGCACTTTTGCCGAATGTTTCCTTTTCGGACTCAGTGAGAGTATCGTACGCTCTTTGCGCAGCCTCAAGACTGCTATTCTTTACTATCTCCACAGGTCGTACATCTTTGATGGCATTGTACAACTCGCAAAGGCAAGCATATTCGTATCCTCTTCCTTGATTGTTGCTTAGTTCACTCATGGTTTGATTGAATAAGTAATAGATATAATGATTTTGCTACATTGATGATTCTGTACTAATTTTTAGAAATAAAAGAGTATTGAGGTGTTATTATGTGGTCATTCGTACCTCAAATCTGCTTGCAAAGGTAGTGATTTTTTTTGAGTTAAGCAAATTTATTTTATGTTTTTGATGGTTTCGGACTGAGAGGGGTTTTGGAGCTCCGTGTGTGAAAGGGGGAGTTTCGCGATAATATGGCATAGGCGGAGTAATGAAGAATTAATAGGGCATTATGGAGAGAAGGATGCTATTTGTTAAGATCCAAGTCCTATTCTTATGCTTACCTATCACACACAAATTTACCAAGGAACTACCAAAGAATTACCAAGGAACTAACCATCTACTACCTAACGCCAAAAATGTACATTTTTTTAAGAATATGAAGAGAATGGTTTATTGTCTTAAAATCCTCCACAACAAAGGTGTAGAAAAAGCAGGTAACACACAAATACCCGCAGGCGGGAATGCTTGCGGGTCCGGTCTCTTGCTTTTTTCTACTAATGAACCAGATAGAGGTGGCGGGAGAGGGGGTGCCAGAAAAGAAGGGGGGGGGGGGGGGGGGGGG
>JBJECI010000025.1:0-3742 GCA_051870915.1 Paludibacteraceae bacterium | reverse complement strand
GTCAACGATGTCCTGATACAAAAGTGTCAACGATGTCTTGATACATGGCAACTAATCACTGACCACTAACCACTAACCACTGACCTATCCTTTGTTGTCCACCAGTTTGTAGCCTTTGCGGTGGATGCTGAAGATACGGTAGGCTGTGGGGCGGAGGATGTCGCGCAGGCGGTTGATATAGACCGACAGGGAGCGGGAGGTGTAGTAGTCGTCCTTGCCCCATAGTGCCAACAAGATATGGCTACGCTCCACCGTGGTGTTCATGTTGCGGCAGAGGATAAGCAGGATGTCGTTCTCGCGGGCAGTGAGGTGGCGGTCACCGAACTGCTGGTGGACGGCATCGAACGGCGTGCCGGCTATGTCGTACACCATCTGCGGCGGTCGCTCTCCCGCACTGCAACGTCGGAGCACTGCCTGTATGTGCAGCACCACGACCTCCGGCGGCAAGGACTTGAGCAGGTAGTCGTCGCAACCTAACTCGAAAGCCAGCAGCATATCCCCGATAAATCGGGATGCAAGCTCCTGCCGCTCATAGCGGTGGGTGAGGACAATCACGCCGACGGGATGTTGCGAGCAGGGCAGCATGAAGCCAACCTCCCGCAACGCCTGCATCACCTGAAAGCCGTCTTTGACCGCCAGCGACAAGTCCAACACGCAGAGGTCGTAGGACCGGGAGAGTAGCCGCTGGATGGCGGTCTCACCATCGCGGCAGATATCTACGTTCAAAGCCTGCGCCTGCAAACGGGAGGCTAAGTCTTGTGCAAAATCTTCGTTGCTATCGGCTATAAGTATCATTTTGAAAGAAGGATTTTATTTGACCGCTGCGCTATCCGACCACTTCGTTGAACGACCGTTTCACTGTCTGACCGCTGCGCTGAAAGACTGTTTCTCCAACATCAGCAAAATTCTTTCCTAATCTCTGCAAGGGCGTAGCCCGCAGCAAGGTGTTTCTTACACTCCTGCTCGCTTACGCTCGCGAGATTCATAGGATTTTTATGGAGGATACCGTTTGTTTGCTATCCAAATTGTATATCAGTCTGACAGCACAGAGCGCGGTCGTTCAGCATCAGCGGTCTTTCAGCGAACAAAGTGAGCGGTCTGACAGTGCAGTGCGCGGTCGGACAGCCCCGACAGGTCGCGGGCGCACCCGGACAGCGTCAGCGGTCTTTTATCTTGTTATTGTGCATCCAGTTCTGCTATCCATTGGTCGATTATGGGTAGGCAGGCGGCGGGGTCGGTGATGCCGTGGAGGCGTTGCTCCAAGGGGCATTCCCCCGTGCGGTCGCGGTTGGGGATGAAGTCGAGCAGGTCGGTGTAGGTGGTCTCCACGCCTGCCGCCTGCAACATTTCCAGCGCGTCCCGCGATATACTGAGTGTGGTGGCGCGCTTCACGCCGCCCGCTATCATCAGCGCGGCAGCCCCCTTGCCGATGGTCTTGTCTGCCACGGCGGCGCCGCGCAGGACGGAGGTCGTGTGCAGTTGGTAGAGGTCGCGCACACCGTGCTGCGTGTAGGTGGTCTGCTCGCCGCGGTTGCGCACCACGAGCGAGAGATGCTGTGCCTCCAATTGCTGCAACATATCCGCCCCGTCAATGCTCCGAAGGGCATATTCGCGGCTGCCTAACCCTATCTCTGCTGCCCGCTCGATGGTACGCAAGCCGTGGCGGGAGTTGATACGCTCGATGAGGGCGGCTGCGTTGTCGTCCTCGGTGGAGGGATATTGGAAGACAAGGTCTATGCAGGCTTGGTCAAGCGCCACGGGGTCGAGCGAGGCGAGGATGCCGATGTTGCGCATCTCGGGGTCGGCGGGGTGGCTGTTGCAGTCGCAGTCCACGGAGAGGTTGTTCATCACGTTGATATAGACGGTGCGCACCGCCTGCGTGCCATGCTCTTGGTTCTTCGTTACGTTGAAGTAGCGGTGCACGCCGTCCGCCGCCGCTGCCATCGACTCGAGGAAATAGTCCTGCTCGGGCAGGTTCTGCCACAGCGAGTCGGTGTTCGCCGTTACGCCGGCGGTGTGGATATACGCCTTGCCGTTGCGGGAGGCGATACCGATACTCTGGTTCTTCAGCACGCCGCCGAAGCCGCCCATGGCATGCCCCTTGAAGTGGGCAAGGTTGATGAGGAAATCGTAGTGCGTGAGGTGCTCGCCCACGAGGTTGTACTTGATGTGGAGCGTGTCGCGCACGGGGAGCGCCACCTCGCCGAACTCGTCCATGAGGTCGCAGGGGGCGATAGCCGTCCAGCCGTGGTCGATGAACGCCTGCTTGTGGTCGGCACTCTCGAAGCGCTTGCCTTTGTAGGCGGTGTTGCACTCCACGATGGTGCCGCGGGTCAGCATGGCGAGCGGAGCCACCAACTGCGGGTTGAGGAAGTTATGCCCGCCGGGCTCGCCTGTAGAGACCTTGATGGCGACCTTGCCCTGCGGCTCCACGCCCAAAGCACGGAAGATTTTCACGAGTGCCTCGCCCGAGATTTCTTGGGTGATGAGCACAGTAGGGATGGTGTCTTGCGCGGTGGCAGCCTGCTGCCCCGACGAGGTGTGGCAGGCGGTCAACACTGCCGCCATTGCCACGAGGGAAAAGAGTTTTAGTTTCATGTTTGGTTATTTTATATGTTGTTTGCGTAGATTACGTAGTTTTCGTTGTTTACGTAGATTACGAAAAATACGAAAACTACGTTTACTAATGGCTTATTGCTTATTACGGCGGGATTCTACCAGTTGGGCGAAGAACTCGACGGTGGTCGGGTCTTGGTGGGGGAAGAAGGCACTGCGGTGCTTGTCAAGGGCAGCGATGTCACTCATCTCCTCCTCGCTGAGGGAGAAATCAAAGATGTTCATGTTGTCCGCCATGTGTGCTTTGTTGCGCGACATGGGGAAGACGGCTATCCCTCTCTGGATATGCCAGCGGAGCACCACTTGGTGCAGGGACTTGCCGTGTCTGTCGGCGATAGCCGTCAGCACGGGGTCTGCGAACAATCCTTCGCGCCCCTCTGCCAGCGGTGCCCATGCCTCGGGGGTGATGTGGTAACGGTGCATCCATTGCAGCAGTTCGTCCTGCTGGTGGTAGGGGTGTATCTCCACCTGATTGACCATCGGGCGCACGCCTTTCACCTCCTTGCCGTCGGGCGTGCGGAAGTCCTCGCAGCCGAACAAACATAAATCCAGCATGCGGTCGGCATAGAAATTAGAGATACCAATGGCGCGCAGTTTGCCGTCTTGGTATAGTTCTTCCAATGCGCGCCACGCGCCGTGGACATCGCCGAAAGGCTGGTGAAGGAGCATGAGGTCGAGGTAGTCGGTCTGCAACTTGCGGAGGGACTGCTCCACGCTCGCCTTGGTCTGCTCGTAGCCGTAGTTGTCTATCCACACCTTGCTGGTGAGGAAGAGTTGGTCGCGCGCGATGCCGCTGCGGCGGATGGCGTTGCCGACCTCTGTCTCGTTGAAATAGGATTGTGCGGTGTCGATATGGCGGTAACCTGCCGCCAGCGCGTCCAGCACACATTGTTCGCACTCTTGGGGCTCCACGCGATATACGCCGTAGCCCAAAATCGGCATCTCAGTGCCGTTAGATAATGAAATGGTTTGCATGATGTTTGTTGTTTTTTTTCTCTGCTCTTTCTTTCGTGTCGTTGCCGTCTCGTTGCCGTCTTTTTGCCGTAATTGACGGCTGCATATCAGGATGAGGGGGCTCACCAGTAAAAACCTGTGTTGATTAAGAGAAAATCATGTTCATTCTAAA
>JBJECI010000024.1:1011-66348 GCA_051870915.1 Paludibacteraceae bacterium | reverse complement strand
ACTATTGAGTCTTTAATCCTGTGTCCTTAATCCTTAATCTAATTTTGATGCCGAGTGTACCTTCCCGCCCCCGTACCCCCTCCCCTCCTTTTAGGAGAGGCGGGGGAGTTGCTGCGCCTCTTAATTCTTAATTCATGATTAGCAGGCGGGGACGCCTGCGCACCCGGACAGGCAACGCACTCTTAATTCTTAATTAGCAGGCGGGGACGCCTGCGTACCCGGACAGCGGTCTTTTATCTTACAACGCCAGCAGGTATCGTTCGATGATGGTCTGTATCTTCTTGGCTTTGCAGGGGGCACTGTTCACGAGCACTGCGAACACCCATCGCTCGCCGTTCGGGCAGTTGATATACCCTGCGTAGTTCTTCGTGCCGGCTATCGTGCCGCTCTTCGCCTGCACGCGCCCTTGCAGCGAGGTGCCTGCCAGCAGGCTTCGGAGTGTCCCGCTCTCGCCGCTCACCGGCAGCGAGGCAAGCCATACCTCGCGGTTCTTGCTGCCGTCCATGTAGGTGAGCAACTGCACCAGCGTCGCCGCACTCACGGCATCTTGCGGTGCCAATCCGCAACCGTCCTTGATGAGCGCGTTGCCTATGTCCACGCCGCGCCGCTTCCAGAAGTCGCGCACCACCTCGCAGGAGTTGTGTATCGTGCCCGGTTTGCCGTAGTTCAGCCCGAGGTAGCGGAACAATGCCTCCGCGAAGAGGTTATTGCTATGGATGTTGCACTCCGCCAGCAGCACCCCCAGCGAGTCGGACTTGTGTTCGTACAGCACGCGCCTTGCCGGCAGCAGCGGGTTGTAGTCCGCCATGTAGGTCGCCGGCTCGCATACCGTTACCCCCCGCGCGTTCAACTCCCGTTGCAGGTGCTGCGCCAGCAGCAAGCCCGGGTTGGGCATGTCGCTCCGCACACCGAACACCCCGAGGTTGGAGGGGATAGAGCCCGTCAGGTAACGCTCTTTGCTGTACGGCAGCCCGTGTACGAATGCGCCGTCGTAGGTGATTTGCGTGCAGCGGATATGGTTAATCAGTTGCAGGTCGGGGTAGTAAGGCTCTATGCGCGTTACCTCCGCCACGCTGCCTACCTCGCCGCTCTTGAGTACGATATTCAGGCTGTTGCCCAAGTAGTTGATACCGAACACGCCCGGGGCGTAGTAGTTGCCCGCGTCTTCCCAGAGCCATGCGGGGTTCACCACGTCTCCGTCCAGCAGCGTCATGTCTGCCACCACGCGCCCTTCTATCCTCCGTATCCCCGCGTCCATCACGGCTTTCGCCCATTTGGCAAGGAAGGCGGTGGTGGTATTCGGGACAGAGCCGTTGCCGCGCCCCCTGCCGAGGAGCAGACCCAACGAGGGGTCGCACGAGCCTTTGATATATAGGTCGCCTTTCAGCACCCCGTCTTCTATAGGCGCGGAGGTCTCCAGCGTGGTTACGAAGCGGAAATCCGCGCCTAATAACTCCAATGCCGCGCCCGTAGTCAGCAGTTTCATTACCGATGCGGGGGGCACCACGTTCTCTTCGCGGTAACTGTCTATCGTCTCCTGCGTGTCGATGTTCTTCACCAGCACGCTGATGTTCGCCTGCTCTGTCAGCGGGTTCTCCAATAGCACGCCCACCGACAGCAATATGCTCAATAATATATGCACAATCTTTATACGGTTTCTCTTTGAAATTAAAATAATGTTTATCTATTTCGCTTGCAAAGGTACTACTTTTTTCCGAAATATGCAAATGAGGCATATCTTTCTGTCCTTGAATAGCTGTTGATATTCCCTAAGGCTACTTACATTTTGTAAGCAGAGCGAATAATCTCATTCGTCAGTTCTTCTATGGAGAGTGCACCATCGTTAATGAGTGTGAGTATGAAATTATGTTTATTGAGGCTGGTGTCTTGGCAGCGGCGCATGGCAGACTCTTCTTCTGTTTGTGCGGCAATCCGCTGCTTCACTTTGGCGATGTTCTCCGCCGTCCGCTCCCCGCGGTAATCACGCTGTATGGTACGCTCAATGCGCAACGCTTCCGGCGCGGTTACCACCACTATCTTGTCGCAGAGTTGGTCCAAGCCGCTTGCAAACAAGATAGCCGATTCTACGAAACATATGGGTGTAGTCTCTAACCTCCCTCCCTCTTGGGGTCCCTGCAAGCAACGCGCAGTGGGGTAACTTTGGGGAGGGCTGGGGTGGGTCCCCTTCTGCTCTTTTGCCCATTGCTTGAGGTGGAAGGCAACGGCGGGGTGGACGATATGGTTCAGTTCCGCCAACAAGTCGGGGTGGTGGAAGACCTGCTTGGCTACTAACTGCGTCCGATAGACATCCCCCTCGAACACCTGCGAGCCGAAGAGCATCTCTACCTGCGAACGCACCATCGGATTCTCCACGATAATCCGCTTCGCCTCTGTATCTGTATCGTACACGGCATAGCCCCGACTGCGCAGTGCCTGCGCTATCCTGGACTTGCCACTTCCTATTCCGCCTGTGATACCGATTAACATGTCTTTTATTTGACAATTTGACAATTTACTATTTGACCATTTTATTGTCCGACCGCTTTGCTGTCCGCGACACAGTCGGGACGTCCCCCAGACAGTATTTGACTATTTGACCATTTACTATTTTACAATTTGCTTTTTTGCGGCTGTTGCCGAATGTACCATCCCGCCCCCTTACCCCCTCCCCTCCTTTCAGGAGAGGCGGGGGAGTTTGGCTGCACCCGGACAGCGCGAAGCGCGGTCTGCTGATTAGAATTGGAAATAGATGAACGGTTGCATATCTGCTGTGATGAACTGATAGACGATGAACACTACCGCGGCTACCGCGAGCAGCATTGCCCACAGCGGCAGGGAGGCAAAGCGCAGACGATACCACTGCTTCCACTTGTCGGGCAGCCAGTGTATCACCATACCCAGCACAAACAGCACTACCACTGCCCAATACTCTCGCATGAACGCAGGGATGATACTGCTATCCCATGCTCCGCCTATCTGGTTCATCATGTTGGTTGCCGTCTCCCACGCCACTTGGTTGGCGGTAGCAGGGTCGAGGTTCGAGCCCGAGCGGAAGAACAGACGTGTGAAGGTGATGAACGTAAAGGTCTGCAACACAGCCCACGCTTTGGAGATGAAGGATGAAGGATAAAGGACACAAGATGAAGGACTTATTACCTTTGGATTTGAGTTCTCGGTATAATGCTTTTCTACCGCGGGCGAGACGCCCGCGTCCCCAGTACTATTTAGTCCTTTATCCTTTATCCTGAATCCTTTATCCAAGAAGATTCGTCGCATGTATCGTACCATCGTCCCTGCCCAGACGATGAGTGCCCAGACGGTGAAGACCCGAATGGCGGGCAGGTGGGTGAAGTGGTCGGCGAGCATGAGGGAGAAGGTCAGCGCTGTCAGCAGGATAAGCCGAAGGTTCCACCCCATCGTGCGCCAGAACTTATTGACTATCATCCCTATACCGTTCAGTCCTCCCCAAATCATGAAGTTCCAACTGGCTCCGTGCCATAGTCCTCCGAGCAGCATGGTGATGAACGAGTTGAGGTTGGCGTAGAGCAGTTTGCGGTGAGCGGGTCGGAAGTACGCTACCAGCGCTACGACTACCGCCACTGCGGCTATCACCGCCGTTGCTGCCCACGAGCCTGTCAGCACCAAGGCGATGAGGGCAATGAGTGCTATCCAGAAATACGTGCCGAAGGTGGCATTGCGGTTGCCGCCCAGCGGGATATAGAGGTAGTTCTTCAACCAGCGCGAGAGCGACATATGCCATCTGCGCCAAAACTCCTGCGGGTTCTGTGCTTTGTAGGGAGAGTTGAAGTTCTTGGGCAGGTAGAAGCCCATTAACATCGCCACGCCGATGGCTATATCCGTGTAGCCGGAGAAGTCGGCATAGACTTGCAGCGAGTAGGCAAAGAGCGCAAAGAGGTTCTCAAAGCCACTGAACAGCAGCGGGTTATCAAACACGCGGTCTATGAAGTTCACTGCCAAGTAGTCGCTCAGTATGATTTTCTTCGTCAGTCCGTTGAGTATCCAAAAGACCGCCATCCCGAACTGTCGCCTGCTCAGGTGGAAAGGCTTGTACAACTGGGGGATGAACTCCTCGGCGCGGACTATCGGACCTGCCACCAACTGTGGGAAGAAGGATACGTAGAAGCCGAAGTCGAGCAGGTTGCTCACAGGCTTTATCTTTCCCCGATAGATGTCCGCCGTGTAGGAGATGACTTGGAAGATGTAGAAACTGATACCTACGGGCAGCACGATACTCTCCACGTCGAACTGCCCTGTCGTCCGAAAGCCGTTGCCTACGTAGGCAAAGACATCGAACACCTCGAAGGAGCACCCAAACAGGTCGTTCACCATGTTGGTGAAGAAGTAAGCATACTTGAAGTACGCCAATAGTCCTAAGTCTATCACTACGGATAAGATTAGGAGGAAAGACCCTCTCCGACTCCCCCTTAAAGGGGGAGAGTTTGGTGTTGCATATCGTGCACGGTATATTCCTTTGGCGATGAGCCAGTCGGATAGGGTTACGAACGCCAATATCAGCAGGAAGAGCCCGCTCGTTTTGTAGTAGAAGAACCACGATACGAAGAGCAGGAAGACGTTGCGCAGGTGCAGACGGGCACTCGTCTGTTTGCGGACTATCAGTGCGAAGACAGAATAGACAATCGCAAAGAACGCCCAGAAGTAGAACTGGGTGAAGAGCAACGGCGAGTTGCTGTCAAAAGCGAATATGTGGTGAAGGAAAGACAATACTAATTATGAATTATGAATTATGAGGGCATTGTATGCCAACTATTCAGAGCAAAGGTAATAATTTTCAAATTTTCAAATTTTCAAATTTACAAATTCTTCATGATGTATTCTGATAGTTTTTCTCCTGCTATCTCGGCGCCGCGGCGGGTGAAGTGGACTCCGTCGCTGCCTGCCCAGCCGTTTTTCTGCCAGCGCAGCATGCTGTCTTTGCCGCCCATCATCTCATAGAGGCTGAAATAGGCGATGTGCTCCTCCGCCGCCATCTTCCTGAGCAGTCGGTCCATGTAGGGCAGCAGCGGGTAGGTCGTTGTCTCGCCGTCAATCTGCGTCAGCATATCCCCGGGTCCTACAAACAAGATACTTGCCTCGGGCGCACATCGGCGCAGGTAGCGCACCTGCTTGCGCAGGCTTTGCACCGTGCCCGCGATGGTGGTCGGCTGCTCGTTGAAGGGGATGGCATTACCACCGAACTGCATGATAATCAGTCGGGTATTGGTCTCTCGGTAGAAGGTAGCCAACTGCGTGCTGTCGATGTCGGTGAAGATAGTGCCTGTGCAGCCGCGCATGGGGATGTTGTCCACGATAACACCTCTCTCCGTCTCGAGGGAGACGGCATAGACCTCGCCGCAGCCCACCAGCGCAAGGTCGCAGGAAGTGGTGCTGTCCGCGAGCACATAGGAGGTGCGGTCTCCAGACCGCACCAAAGTAAGCCTATCCCCTTCATGGTGCGGCCTGGAGACCGCACCTCCTGTGGGTATTGGTTGCCCATTCACGTAGCAGCGGAAGTCGCCTGCCGCCCATACGCGCGCGCGGTTAAAATAGGTCTCGGAATAGGGTTTCTTCCCCATCGGCTCTACATGCAAGACTGCGCTGTCTTGCCGTTGGAGAGTGGTGTCGCCGAGGAGCGCCACCTGTCCCATGGGACCGTACAAACCGTTGTCGCGGCGTTGCGCCTTCGGTCCATAGACCAAGTGGCGGCGGGGTCCCTGCTGCGTGGTCTGTCGGATGCCGTTGACGGTGAGGGTCTGCTTGATGGTGCGCGTGGGGATGGTCTGCTGCAAGGGGAGCATGCCCACTCCTCCGCCGCCATAGACGGCTTGCAATCGGCGGCGCAGGGTCTGCGTCATGCGGTCTTCCTCTATCTGCGAGTCGCCGTAGTGCACCACGCGCACTGTCCGCCTATCCGCCTCCGCCAAGCCTTGACGGAAGGCGGTCAAGACATCGGAATCGCCTTGCACCTCCTCCTCCACAGATGAAGGATGAAGGACGCAGGATGAAGGACTTTCTTGGGATAAAGGAGGAAGGACACAGGATGAAGGACTTATTACCTTCGTCTCTGAGGTGTCAAGGAGGTGCGGTCTCCCGGCCGCACCATTCGGTTCTAAGTCTGCATTGTATTGGGTGCGGCCTGGAGACCGCACCTCCATAAAGGCTGTACTATCAAGTCCTTCATCCTTCATCCTTAATCCTTCATCCAAAGGAAATCCTTCATCCTGACTGCCCAGCACTTTGTTGAGGGTCGTCCATCGGAGGGTGAGTGGACCTATCTGCATACGCTCGGGCAATACAAGACACATCACCCCTAACAGGGCGATGGCACACCAAATCAATATCGCGATACGAGAGGGCTTCACCTATACCTAAAACTTGAAACTTGAAACTTGAAACTTGAAACTTGAAACCTGAAACTTGAAACTTGAAACCTGAAACTTGAAACCTGAAACCTGAGACTTGAAACCTGAAACTTGATCACCCTATTTCTTCCACAGCGCTTTCGTGAAGAGCAGGAGCACGGTGAAGATTTCCAGACGACCAATCAACATCACGAAGGTCATCGTCCATTTCGCTACGGTGGGGAAGTCGGCATAACTGCCCAGAGGTCCGAACTGCCCGATGCTGACACCCACATTACCCATCGCCGAGACGGCAGTGCCTATTGCCTCATCGAAAGCGACCCCTGTAGCGCAGAAGACAATCACCGTCAGCACGATGATAATCAAGTAGAAGAAGAGGAACGCCATCACGTTGCTGATGGTCTGCTCGCTGACCGCTCGCCCGTTGAAGCGCACGGGGATGATGGCGTTAGGATGGATACGCCTCTGCAACTCCACCAGTGCCGACTTGGCGAAGATACCCAAGCGAACCCACTTGATACCGCCCGCAGTAGAGCCCGAACTGGCTCCCGTGAACATCATGAAGAACACCAATACCCACAGCAGTTTGGGCCAACTCATGTAGTCCGACGCGGCAAAACCGCTACTGGTCATCGCCGTGGTAACCATGAAGAAACCCTTGCGCAGAGAGGTCTCCAGCGCCTGCCACCACACACCGTCGCCGGCGAACTCATTGGGGTAGCCCTCGCGGAACATATAGTGGATGAAAAGTCCCGTTGCCAGCACCAGCGTGCATACCGCCACCGCTCCGGCGTACCAGCGCGTCTCCTCGTCGCGGAAGAGTTTGCCGGGCTTGCCGCGCAGGGCGTGGATGAGGTAGGTGAAGTTGATACCCGACAGGAACATGAAGACGGCAATGGTGTATTGGATAGCCGCTCCGTCGTTGATTACCGATTCGTTGCGCGTGGAGAAACCGCCCGTGGAGATGGTGGAGAGCGAGTGGCACACGGCATCGAAACCACTCATGCCGAAGAGATAGAGCAGGCCAGTCTCCGCCAAGGTCATCACGATATAGAGTCCCCACATGTGCTTCGCCGTGTCGGCGATACGCGGCGACAGTTTCTCGTAACTGACACCCGTAACTTCCGCGGCGTATAACTGCATGCCGCCCAAGCCGAACATCGGGAGTATAGCCACCGAGAGCACGATGATACCCATGCCGCCCATCCACTGGCTGAGGCTGCGCCAGAGGAGCACGCCGTGCGTCAGGCTCTCCACGTCGCTCGCTATGGTGGCACCCGTGGTGGTGAAGCCCGACATGGTCTCGAACCAGCAGTCGGTGAAGGAAGAGAACGCGCCACTCAACCAATACGGCAACACGCCGAAGATGGAATAGACTATCCACACCAGCGCCACGATGGCGTATCCCTCGCGCTCTGCCACCTTGCGCTCCGCCCGCCTGCCTATCAGCAGCCCGAGCAAGCCCGCGAGCAGGGTGATAGCCGTACTCACCAGCCATGCCTCGAAGTCCGGCTCGCGGTACGCCAGCGAGGTGAACATCGGTATCAGCATGAACAACGCCTCGAGGCACAACAGCGCGCCCAGCGTCTTCACTACTATCTTCCTATTGAATGTACGAGTCATGTGTCAGAATTTGAAAATTAAGAATTTGAAAATTTGAAAATGATTAGTTTCGCAATGCATTTTCAAATTGTTCCATTTATCCCGCATGGCAATTTTCAAATTTTCAAATTTACAAATTATCTAAAGAACTTCTCCATCTGCCGTATGGCTTGCTGCTTGCAGAAGACCACCACGTGGTCGCCGGGGAGTATCAGCGTCTCGCCGTTCACGAGTATGCCTTCGCCTGCGCGGACGATAGCCCCGATATTCACCTCCTCGGGCAGGTCTAACTCACGTATCTTGTGCTTGGTGATACGGTTGCCCTCGGCGGCGACAAATTCCACTATCTCCGCGTCCGCGCTCGTCAGGTTGCGCACGTTGAGTACACTCGCGTCGAGCAACATCTGGTAGATATACGCCGCGGTGATGGTCTTCTTGTTGAGCACCGTACCAATATCCAACGCCTCTGCCATGGGGATATAATCGATGTTCTCCACCTCCGCGATGGTCTTCTTCACCCCAAACCGCTTCGCCGCCAAGCAGGCAAAGATATTCGCCTCGCTGCGGTCGGTTACCGCGATGAACGCGTCCGCATCTTGTATGCCCTCCTCTTTGAGCGAGTTCATATCGCTACCGTCTGCGTTGATAATCAGTGCGTTATTCACCTTATCGGAGATATGGTAGCAGAGGTCGCGGTTGGCTTCCAGTATCTTGATACTCATGCCCTCCGGCAGTTCCTGAACGGCTTTTTGCGCGATACGCGAAGCGCCATAGACAATGATGTTCTTTATCTCGCGTTTCTGCTTGCCGGTATGCTCGCGGAGTGCTTTCATGTTCTCGCGCGTGCAGACGGCATAGACCATGTCGCCCGCCATTATCTCGTCGTTGCCGCGCGGGATGATGGTGTCTTGCCCGCGTTTGATAGCCACCACGCGATACAACCCGTGTCCGAAGAAGCCCGACAGGAATTTCTTGCCCAGCACCTGCGCTCCCTCGCGCACCTTGACTACACAGAGTTCCAATGCCCCGTCGCAGAGCGTGATATGATAGCGCAACCAATTGACTTTCAGTGCTTCCTCTATCTCGTGCGCCGCCAGCACCTCGGGGTAGATAAGGTGGTTGAGCCCCATCTGCTCGAAGATACGCTTGTTTTCGGGGATGAGATACTCGTAGTTGTCTATCCGCGCGAGGGTCTTCTTCACGCCTAACTGATTGGCTATCAGGCACGCCGTGATGTTCTCCGACTCCGAGGGGGTTACGGCGATGAAGAGGTCTGCATCGCCCACGCCCACATCCCTGAGGTCGTGTATCGAAGTAGGACTGCCCACCTTCGTGAGCAGGTCGTAGTTGGCATCCAAATCGCCTAAGCGTTCTGCCTTGGCATCCAACAGACTGATTTCCATATCTTCGCGCGAGAGCAGTTTGGCAAGGTGAGTGCCTACTTCTCCAGCGCCTGCAATAACGATTCGCATATTCCTTCTTTATCTAATTTCAACAGATGATACAACTCCTGCGTGCTGCCGTGCTCTACAAATTGGTCGCGCACGCCCAATCGGATGACGCGGGGGGTGAAGCCGTGGTCAGCCATCCACTCCAGCACCGCGCTGCCCAGTCCGCCGTCTATCACGCCGTCCTCCACGGTTACGATGGTCCTAAATCGCTCGCCCACTTCCCGTAGCAGGTCTTCGTCTAAGGGCTTGAGCCACCGCATGTCGTAATGGGCGATTTTGGATAAAGGATAAAGGACGCAGGATGAAGGACTTATTACACTCGTCTCTGAGTTTTCAGCATCGGCACTATTTAGTCCTTGTTCTTGGCTCTTGGCTCTTTGTTCCAACAAATCTATCGCTTCCGCCACGGTGTTGCCTATCGCACCGATACTCAACACTGCCATATCCGTGCCTTCCCGCAGGCACACTCCCTTACCAACGCATATCGGTCTTGGTTCTTGGTTCTCGGCTCCTTGCTCTCCAAGGACATCCTCCACGCTCCTCCCCCTCGGGTAGCGTATCGCCACGGGTCTGCCTAAGGTCGGTGCAAGGCGCATCATCGCCCGCAGGTCGCCTGCCGTCCGCGGGGCGCAGATAGCGAGGTGAGGTATCGGTCTAATGTATGCGAGGTCGAACAAACCGTGGTGGGTCGCACCGTCGTTGCCCACTATCCCCGCGCGGTCAATGCACAGAATGACAGGCAACTGCGCTATCGCCACGTCGTGGATGATATTGTCGTAGGCGCGTTGCAGGAACGAGGAATAGATATTGCAGAACACCACCGCGCCCTCTTTCGCCATGCCGGCAGAGAACGTAACCGCGTGCCCCTCGGCTATCCCCACATCGAACACCCTATCGGGGAACACTCTCTGCATGATACTCATCGAGCAGCCCGACGGCATCGCGGGCGTAACGCCCACCACGCGCGCGTCTTCCCGCGCCATCGCCAGCAACTCCTCGCCGAACACCTCCTGCCACAGCGGCGGCACTCCTGCTTTCGCAGCATGGTCTGCCTTGCGCTCGCCCGTCTCCACGCAGAACTCCCCGGGCGCATGCCATGTCGTCTGGTCTTGCTCCGCGGGGGCGTAACCCTTGCCTTTCTTCGTGATGATATGCAGCACTTTCGGACCCTTGTGGTTCTTTATCTCGCGCAGGATACGCACCAAGTCCACCACATCGTGCCCGTCTGCCGGACCGAAATAGCGGATGTTCATCGCTTGGAAGATGTTGTTCGGCTGCTTGGTGAGGATGCTTTTCAGGTTGTTATGCCGCCGCATCACCTGCTGCTTCTTCTCTTCGTCCATCAGGTGCAGCCGCACAGCCAACTGATACAGTCGCCAGCGCCAGCGGTTGTAGAACGAGCTGGTGGTGATGTCGAGCAGATACTGTGTGAAGCCGCCTTTCAGCGGGTCTATCGCCATGTTGTTGTCGTTGAGCACTATCAGCAGGTCATTCTTCCGCATCGAGGTGTTGTTCAGCCCCTCAAACGCCAGTCCGCCCGTCATCGCCCCATCGCCTATCACCGCCACCACATGCTTCCTCTTCACCGGGGACGAAGGCGTCTCGCCTGCGGTAGAACTCCCGTTGTTTTCCTGTTCCTCACTAACCACTTTCCCCCCGATATCCATCCCGAGCGCCACCGATATAGAGTTACTTGCGTGCCCGCATACGCACGTGTCGTATTCGCTCTCTAACGGCGTCGGGAAAGGTGCCAGTCCCTTGAACTGCCGATTGGTATGAAAACGCTCCCGCCTGCCGGTCAGTATCTTGTGCGCGTATGCCTGATGCCCCACATCCCATACGATGCGGTCGTCGGGCGTGTCGAACACATAGTGCAGCGCCACCGTCAACTCTATCGCGCCTAAGGACGAGCCTAAATGCCCGGGATTGTGGCTCAACTCCTCGATGATGAACTGCCGCACCTCCGCGCACACCTCCGGCAACGCCGCCACCGGCAACTGCCTCAAGTCCGCAGGACTATTTATCCTATCCAAGTACTTCATTATGCAGGGTGTTAGAACCTATTTCTATAATTGGTTAGACCATATAACAGCCCGCAAAGGTACAACTTTTTTTTTACATATACAAATTAAAGCGGCGTTTTATCTATAAAACCTAATTCTCTGTGGAATTATCCGTTTTTTGCAGGGTAGTAGATGAGGTAATAGTTGATACTTCGGCTTTTAATCTCTGTTGTATTCCGATAATGTCTCAATGAAATTATATGTAACTGCGGTAGGTGTTCTGACTTTGTTGCATATCGACATAGTGAGTAAGGCAATAGAAACAAGGTAGAAAGGTTTTTCAAAGGAGGATAAAAGGGTTAGAATTGTGTAGAAAAATATGTATTTGCATTTTTTTTTTCATTTTTTCTACAAAAAATTTGGTCATGTCAAAAAAAAGCAGTACTTTTGCACTCGCTTTTGAAAAAGAGCCTATCGGTTGAACAAAGCACGAGAGAAATGGTGCGGTAGTTCAGTTGGTTAGAATACCGGCCTGTCACGCCGTAGGTCGCGAGTTCGAGTCTCGTCCGCACCGCCTAACTCAACCGATAGTGCTTTTTCTCGCTAAAGCGGGAGGGGTAGTACAAAAGCGGGGTCCGTTAGCTCAACTGAATAGAGTACCACACTACGGATGTGGGGGTTGCAGGTTTGAATCCTGCACGGATCACGAAAATGGAAAGAGACTGCTTAACGGATGACGTTAGGCAGTTTTTTTGTATGCGATAGGGGAATGGCGTATATGTGTTTTGGACAATAGTTGTCGGCAGGTTACAGTCCTTATACAGACTCAATAATGTTCCGATAATGTTCCGATAAAATCTGCTATTGATGGGGGTAGTATGGTCGGGTATGGTGATGCAAAAAATGGACAATTATCTGGAATAGCAAGTTGTATTATGTGTTTAGGGAGGGTAAAAACGTTAACAAAGTGCAAAGGGATGCTCATGGGTATGGGGATGTCTTCGTTAGAAAGAGTCGGTTTTGACACGGTATAGTTTCGTCTTTGAATCGGTCAGATACCGGTCAGATACCGATCAGAAACCGATCAGATACCGAGTAAGCCTGCTGGGGAATGGTAGATTTATGGAAGGAAATAAAGTGAAGGTAAAAAATCCGAATCATCTTGTATGGGCTTCACGTTTATTAACAAGAGGCTGCCTAACTTGAATTGTTAGACAGCCTCTGTTTTCATTCTCTGCGGAAAGAGAGGGATTCGAACCCCCGGACCCGTGAAGGTCAACGGTTTTCAAGACCGCCGCAATCGACCACTCTGCCATCTTTCCTATTTGGATAAAGGATGAAGGACACAGGATAAAAGACTAAATAGTCTCGACTCTGAGAACAAATAAACAAAGACAATTCCTGAATCCTAATCATCTCACCCATCCTCTCTCCAAAATCGGCTGCAAAGGTACTGCTTTTTTTTCAATTATGCAAATCCGTTATTGCATTTTTATGATTTTTTGTCCATTTATTTGTATATCTCAATTTTTTTCCGTACCTTTGCAGCCGCTTTTGTGTGGATTTAAGGATAAAAGATGAAGGATAAAGGACAAAAGACTTATTACCTTCGTCTATTAGTGTGCGGTCAGGAGACCGCACCTCCTTGAAAACCGCAGGCGGGGACGCACACGACAAGTCGGTATGTACCACCTGCGTACCCAGTGGGCATTGCATCACCTATGGTGCGGCCTGGAGACCGCACCTCCTTTGAGACTTTTTAGTCCTTCATCCTGTGTCTTTCATCCTTTATCTTAAAAACAGAATATAAACCAACATTATAGTAAACATGAACGTTAAAGTAAGTAATGTGAATCAACCTCAGTGGAAAGAGGTGAACGTGCGTGCTAAGTTGCCCGCAAACCTTGACAAATTGCAGGAACTCGCCTATAACCTTTGGTGGGTGTGGAACTCGGAAGGGAAGAACCTCTTCCGTCAAATTGACAACGAGGCATGGCACCGTGCGCAGTCTAACCCCATCATGCTGATTAACACCATCAGTTATGAGCGCATGCAGGAACTGAGCAACGACAAAGCCTTCATGGAGCAACTGGACAAGGTGTATGCCGACTTCCGTCGCTACATGGACGCACCGCGCGACAAGAAGAAGCCCTCCATCGCTTATTTCTCCATGGAGTACGGCTTGAGCCACGTGCTCAAAATCTACTCGGGCGGTTTAGGCGTGCTTGCCGGCGACTACCTGAAAGAGGCATCCGACTGCAATGTGGACATGACCGCCATAGGCTTCCTCTATCGCTACGGCTATTTCACACAGACCCTCTCGCCCGAAGGACAGCAGATTGCCAACTACGAGGCGCAGAACTTCAGCAACCTGCCCATCACGCAGATGAAAGAGGCGGACGGCAGCCCTATGATTGTGGACGTGCCCTACCCCGGACGCACCGTGCACGCATACCTGTGGAAAGTGGCAGTAGGACGTATCAACCTGCTGCTCCTCGACACTGACAACGAGTTAAACTCCGAGTGGGACCGCCAAATCACCCACCAACTCTACGGCGGCGACTGGGAGAACCGTATCAAGCAGGAGATTATGCTCGGTATCGGCGGTATGCTCGCGCTGAACAAACTCGGCATCAAGAAAGATGTTTACCACTGCAACGAGGGACACGCTGCCCTCATGGGCTTGCAGCGCATGGTGGACCTCGTGCAGGGCGAGGGCTTGACCTTCAACCAAGCCAAGGAAGTGGTGCGCGCGAGCGGTCTCTACACCTGCCACACCCCCGTGCCCGCAGGACACGACTACTTCGAGGAGGGGCTGTTCTATAAGTATATGAACGAGTACGCCGGCAAGTTGGGCATCGAGTGGCACGACCTCATCGGTCTGGGCCGCACCAACCCCGACGACAACAACGAGAAGTTCTCCATGTCGGTCTTCGCGCTCAACACCTGCCAAGAGGCAAACGGCGTAAGTTGGCTCCACGGCGAGGTCAGCAAGAAGATGTTCTCGCCCGTATGGCCCGGCTACTACCCCGAGGAACTGCACGTGGACTACGTTACCAACGGCGTGCACATGCCTACATGGGCTGCCAGCCAGTGGAAAGAGGTGTACGAGCGTACCTTCCCCGCAGAGTGGATTAACGACCAGTCGAACCTCGAGATGTGGAAAGCCTATAACGACATCCCCGACGAGGAGATTTGGGCTACCCGTATGAACTTGAAAAACAAGTTGATAGACTATATCAAGGAGAAGTTCCAAGAAGACTGGATGAAGAGCCAAGGCGACCCCGCACGTATCGTGCGCGCGCTCAATGAGATGAAGGCGGAGAACCTCATCATCGGCTTCGGTCGCCGTTTCGCTACCTACAAGCGTGCTCACCTGCTCTTCACCGACCTCGAGCGTCTGGACAAGATTGTCAACAACCCGCGTTATCCCGTGCAGTTCCTCTTCACCGGTAAGGCGCACCCCGCAGACGGCGGCGGACAGGGACTTATCCGTCGTATCATCGAAATCAGCCGTATGCCGCAGTTCCTTGGCAAGATTATCTTCCTCGAGAACTACGATATGCGCCTCGCTAAACGCCTCATCAGCGGTGTGGACATCTGGCTCAACACCCCGACCCGTCCGCTCGAGGCTTCCGGTACCTCCGGCGAGAAGGCACAGATGAACGGTGTGTTGAACTTCTCCGTCCTCGACGGCTGGTGGTACGAAGGTTACGTGAAAGGCGCAGGATGGGCACTCACCGAGAAGCGCACCTACGAGAACCAAGCGCACCAAGACCAACTCGACGCCGCTACCATCTACCAGATGTTGGAGAACGAGATTATCCCGATGTACTATGCCAAGAACTCCAAAGGCTACTCGCCGGAGTGGGTACAGACCATCAAGAACTCGGTTACCAAAATCACCCCGCGCTTCACGACCAAGCGCATGATGGACGACTACTTCAACAAGTTCTACAACAAGTTGGCAAAGCGCCATGCCCTGCTCGCGGCTAACCACTACGCTACCGCAAAGGACATCGCTGCTTGGAAAGAGAACATGGCTGCCCACTGGGACGAGATTGAGGTAGTGAAGGTAGAGATGCCCGACATGTCGCAACCCAACGTCGGCGAGAAAGTGCGCGTAGCGGTAGAACTCGACACCCACGCACTCAACGACAAGGGGCTTGGCGTAGAACTCGTGGCTATCCGCACCTCGCTCCACAACAACGACAAGTTGTACGAGGTAGAGCCGCTGAAACTCGTCAAGGCAGAGGGTACACACCTCTTCTTCGAGACGACCTATCAGTTCGACTATGCCGGCGGCATGAAGTTCGGATTGCGTATGTACCCGCAGAACGACCTCCTGCCCCACCGCATGGACTTCTGCTACGTCCGCTGGATTTAATCTATTGGGGCTATCAAGGGATTCGTCTTGAACGAACTTATACAAAACAACCGACTGCTCGAAAGGGCAGTCGGTTGTTTTGTTCTTTGGATATGTCAGTATGTGTCGCAGTGGGGGACGGCTTATCCTGCTACAATCTTCCGATACAGCACCTTCGGGTCAACGGCTTTCTGAATCAGTGCGTGCAGGTCGTCTATCTTCACGCGCTCTTGTTGCATCGTGTCGCGGTAGCGCACGGTAACGCAGTTGTCGGTCAGCGTGTCGTGGTCCACAGTGATGCAGAACGGCGTGCCTATAGCGTCCTGACGGCGGTAGCGCTTGCCGATAGAGTCCTTCTCGTCGTAGTTGGTGTGGAAGTCGAACTTCAACATCTCTTGTATCTCGCGGGCTTTCTCGGGCAGTCCGTCTTTCTTCACCAGCGGCATCACGCATGCCTTCACGGGTGCGAGCACGGGCGGCAGGTTCAGCACCACGCGCGTGTCTCCGCCTTCCAGCGTCTCTTCTTTGTAGGCAGCGCACATCACCGACAGGAACATACGGTCCACGCCGATAGAGGTTTCAATGACGTAGGGCGTGTAACTCTGGTTCAACTCGGGGTCGAAGTACTCCATCTTCTTGCCGCTGTATTTCGCATGCTGCGACAGGTCGAAGTTGGTGCGGCTGTGGATACCCTCCACCTCCTTGAAGCCGAACGGCATTTCAAACTCGATGTCCGTTGCCGCATTCGCATAGTGCGCCAGTTTCTCGTGGTCGTGGAAGCGGTATTTCTCATCGCCGAGCCCGAGCGCTTTGTGCCAGCGCAGACGGAACTGCTTCCAGTGCTCAAACCACTTCAACTCCTCGCCCGGGCGAACGAAGAACTGCATCTCCATCTGCTCGAACTCGCGCATACGGAACACGAACTGACGCGCCACTATCTCGTTGCGGAATGCCTTACCAATCTGTGCGATACCGAACGGAATCTTCATGCGTCCCGTCTTCTGCACGTTCAGGAAGTTCACGAAGATACCTTGTGCCGTCTCGGGGCGCAGGTAAATCTTCATCGCACCGTCTGCCGTGGAGCCCATCTCCGTCTGGAACATCAGGTTAAACTGCCGCACGTCCGTCCAGTTGCGCGTACCGCTGATGGGGCATACAATCTCCTCGTCGAGGATGATTTGCTTCAACTCCGCCAAGTCGTTGTCGTTCATCGCTTTGGCGTAGCGCTCATGCAGTGTGTTGCGGTGCTCCACGTGCTCACGCACGCGCTCGTTGGTCTGCTTGTAGAGTTCCTCGTCGAAGTTCTCGCCGAAGCGCTTGCGCGCCTTTGCCAACTCTTTCTCTATCTTCTCCTCGATTTTCGCTATCTGGTCTTCTATCAGCACATCGGCGCGATAGCGTTTCTTCGAGTCGCGGTTGTCTATCAGCGGGTCGTTGAAGGCATCCACGTGCCCGCTCGCTTTCCATACCGTCGGGTGCATGAAGATAGCCGCATCAATACCCACGATGTTCTCGTGCAGCAGGGTCATCGAGTCCCACCAGTATTTCTTGATGTTGTTCTTCAGTTCCACGCCGTTCTGACCATAGTCATACACGGCGCCCAATCCGTCGTAGATGTCGCTGCTCGGAAATACAAAACCGTACTCTTTGCAGTGCGCCACCAGTTTCTTAAATGTTTCTTCTTGCGTAGCCATATTATAATTATGAATTATGAATTATGAATTATGAGTGCCCATGCTCTGAATAATACGAGTACCATGCGGCTGACACAATTCATTTTCTTATTGTTTTTATGATGGATGCTAATAACTTTATCAGTTCTTCGCAATCTGCATACAAACTATCGTATATTTCTTGGTTGATATAGTCGGTAGCATATAGAAGTTCTAACCAATAACTTGTTTCGTCTGCTTCTTTCTCCGCTATGCTTAATTTGGATATGAAGTCGGCGGTGCTTTGTGCTCTCCTTGATTCGCGAGCGTTTGCCCCTATACTCGTGCCGCTTTTCAATATCTGCTTGGATAATACAAACTCTCGTTTGGAAACATCCGGATTTTGTGTGAGATATTTGTATAGACCTATGATACGAATAGCGAAATTCTTGCTCTTGTCTAATAAAACATTCTCCAATTTCATACCTATGCCTATTATGAATTATGAGTGCCCATGTTCATTATGAATTATGAGCGCCATGCCCGATGTTTGGCATACAATGCACTCATAATTCATAATTCATAATTCATAATTAACGAACGGCAGTAAGCCGTTTCACATGCTCGTTGAATGCGTCTTCTTTGAGCAACTGTTCCACGGTCAGGTGCATGCGGTAGTTCCAGAAGTGGTGCGGGTTTGCGGGCACGTTGATACGCTCGGCATGCGCGTCTGCCAGCCGCACTTTCTCGTCTATCGCCAGCCAGTCTTGCAGCGGCAGAATCACCCACATCGCGGGCGAGTACATGTGCTGGTTCACGATGAACTCGGCTATCTCCGGCGTCATCACCTGCGGCGCTTCGCCCCACCAGCCCATCTGCTCGTTGTAGAACTTCTGCGTTACCGCGCGGTCTTCCTCCCACCATGCGCGCAGTGGGTTCGTGTCGTGCGTACCCGTGGTGCATACGCTCAGGTAAGGCGCGTTGGCGGGGTGCGCAAAGTCCACCGTCGGGTCCTTCGGCATGCGCTGAATCTCGAGGCTCAGTATCTGCAACCGGTGCATCACGTCGGGCACGCAGGCGGGCACCATACCCAAGTCCTCGCCGCAGCAGAGCATGTGCGTCGCGTTGATGAGCGTCGGCAACTTCCGCATCGCGCTCTGCCACCAGAAATCGGTGTGGCGACGGAAGAAATAGTCGTTGTAGATATCCATCAGCACGCGCTTCTGGTCGTCGTACAACTCGTTGAACGAGTGGCTCTGATAGATGCTGATACGCGGGTGCAGCATCTCCGGATTGCGCTGGTCTTGCACGAACAGCACCTCGCAGTGCAGGTAAATCATGCCGTTGCGCAGGTTCTCGCATTGCTCCTTGCTCAGCCCTGCCGCCTGACGCGCCGCGTCATCGGCTATCAGGTGGTTAAAGTAGTTCTCCACCTTCACCTGCGTGTCAAACTCCTCGGGGAAGTAATACACATACCCGTCGTTGGTGCGCAGGAATCGCTCTTTGGCTATCTCCGTGTCGTAGCCGAACACGTCGCCGAGGAAGTTCGCGCGGATATACGGCTTCACCATACGGTCCACGTCAAGGCACACGCCCATGTTCCATAGGTCTTGCGCGGAGTAGGGTAGTGCCGGCACGAAGTGGCCGCACAGTCCCCATACATCGCACTTGCGCATCTGCCATATACGGAAGAAGCCCAAGATATGGTCTATGCGGTAAGCGTCGAAATAGTCTTGCATCTTCTGGAAACGCTTGCGCCACCAGAGGAAACCGTCTTTCGCCATCTCGTCCCAGTTGTATGTCGGGAAACCCCAGTTCTGACCGCTGATGGAGAAGTCATCGGGCGGTGCACCCGCGGAGGCATCAAGGTTGAACAACTCGGGGTGGATATATGCGTCCACGGAGTCAGGCGAGATGCCGATGGGGATATCGCCCTTCATCGCCACGCCTATCGAGTGGGCGTAAGCCACTGCGTCTGCCAACTGCTTGTCCGCGTGGAACTGCAGGTAGTAGTACAACTCCTTCGGCTCCTTGTCGCGCTTTGCCAAGAAAGCAGCATACGGCTCCAGCCATTCTTCGTTCTTCGCCCAAAACGATTTGTATTCCTCGCTGCTGAACAGCGCCTCTTTGTCGCGCTTGAAGAGCGACTTGAAGTACTTCATCTTCTCGTCATATACGCACTGGTAGTCGGCTATCGCTTTCGCGTTGAACTCTGCCTTCGTCGCGTCGTATTTCTTCTTCTGCGCGGGCGTCAGCCTGCCCATCTTCTCGATGTTGATGTATATCGGGTGCAACGCAAACACGCTCACGGCGTTGTACGGATACGAGTCGCGGTTGGTGTGCGTCAGCGTGGTGTCGTTGATAGGCAACGTCTGTATCATCTTCTGACCCGTCTTCGCTGCCCAGTCCGCCAGTTTCTTCAGGTCTTGGAACTCGCCTATACCGAAGCCGTCCTCCGTGCGCAGCGAGAACACCGGCACTGCCACGCCCGCACCTTTGAAGCGAGGTTGCGTGCGGCGGAAAGTGCGGTCGTTCTGGCATATCACCATGTTCTCTTGCAGACCCCATACCACGCGGTTCTCGCCCCATTCCATATCCACCACCTTGCCCGAGTGCAGGTCATACACCACGTATTTGTACTCTATCACTTGGTCTGCCGCAGCCTGTATCGCCACTTGCCACAGCGGGAACTCGCAGTCGCACATCGCCACCTTGTCGTCTGCATTCCAGTTGCCCAACTCGGGTATGTTTCCCACGATGGCAACCCCCTGTGTAGGCAACACCTGCGGCGCCACAATACTAAACCGCACATTGCCCTTCACTGGGGACGCGGGCGCACTCCCCCGCCCCGCTTGCGGGGAGGGGGTAAGGGGGCGGGGTAATGTAGAGTCGCCGCTATTCAGTCTTTCATCCTGTGTCCTTAATCCTTTATCCCTCCTAAACAACGCCTCCTTGAAAGCCGTGGTCATAAAGGCTTTCTCGTAGTCGTCCACTTGCCATTGGTCGCGCACCACCAACTTCTTGTCATTGGTATTCAGCGCTAACCTCCGCGGCTCGCCCGCCTCATAGATAAACCCGCCGTTTTGCAGGCGGATAGCGTATTTATACTGCACCTCCCCCGCAAAATCGCTGATAGGAAGGCTCACTGTCCAAAAGTCCTGCCCGTGGCAGTTGAGCATCAGCGGATGCTCCTCCGTCCAGCCGAGGATGGATGATTTGGTCTCAATAACGCAGAGGCTCTGTCCGTACTCCGCGCGGTAGTTGATTTGAAAACTTACGTTCATGGTATAATATTGATTGATAGTTTGTTTGTGCATAATCATCGGAATGTACTTTTTGCAACTTGCCTCATTTCGCGTTTGTCGTCTGCTTCGCGGAGGGCTTGTCGCTTGTCGTAGGTGTGCTTGCCTTGGCAGAGGGCGATTTCCATCTTCGCGAGTCCGCGGTCGTTGATGAAGAGGCGCAGGGGGATGATGGTCTTGCCCGTGTCCTTGGCGAGTTTCGCCAGTTTGCGCAACTCCTTGCGTTGGAGCAGCAGTTTGCGGTCGCGCTTCGCCTCGTGGTTGGCATAACTGCCGAAACGGTACTCGGCGATGTGCATCTGCTTGACCCACAGTTCATTGCCTTCGAACTGGCAGTAGGTGTCGGCAAGGCTCGCCTTGCCCTCGCGGATGGACTTGATTTCCGTCCCGTAGAGCACGATGCCCGCGGTGTAGCGGTCGAGAATCAGGTAATCGAAACTCGCCCGTTTGTTCTTTATATTTACGTCGCTTTTGAGTCGCATAATGAGGATGAAGGACTATTTACATTTGTTTGTTTTTATGCGTGGTTTAAGTTTATTTATTCTCTTTGCGGCTTGATGCCGAATGTACCTTCCCGCCCCCTTACCCCCTCCCCTCCTTTTAGGAGAGGCGGGGGAGTTAAAGTTACCTTCGTCTGTGAGTTTTCAGAGTCAATACTATTTAGTCTTTTATTGTGAGTTTTAGAGCCAATACTATTTAGTCTTTTGTCTTATGTCCTTCATCCTTAATCCAATAAACTATTAGTCTTGGTTCTTGGCTCCTTGTTCTTGACTCTTTATTATCTTCATGTACTTCTTCTGGCGTTGTTGCCAGCGTTCGCGGGCGTACTGCTGCATGTCCACGTACTCGTCGCTCTCGTCCACTATCTCGAGTCCGAAGATGGTCTCGATGATGTCCTCCAAGGTGAGGATACCCTGGAAGCAGCCGTACTCATCGATGATGAGCGCAATCTGCGACTTCTGCTTGAGCATGGCATCGAAGATGTCGCTGAGGGACATGTTCTCGTCAAAGGAAGGCAAGGTGCGTTTGATGGAGCCGAGGGTTACTTGGAAGTTGTCCTCCGCGAGGTCTTCGAGGGCGTCGTCGCGCAGGATATAGCCCGTGATGTACTCGGGTGCGTTCTCGTTATAGACGGGTATGCGGGAGAAATGGTCGTACTCATCGGAGTCGTAGTATTCCTTGATGGTCATCTGCTCGGGTGCGGTCTTGGCTACCACGCGGGGCGTCATCACGTCCGCCGCCTTGATGGAGTCGAGTCGCATCATGTTGGTAATCATCTTGTTCTCGTCTTTCTCTATCACGCCCTCTTCCTCGCCCACGTTGACCATGGCGATAACCTCCTCGCGGCTGACCGTCGCCTCTTCGTCTTCGTGCTTGAAGAGAAGTGTAATCAACTGAATAAGAAGGACAAAGGGGTACATCACGAAGATAAGCAGCCGTATGGTGTTCGCGGTGAAGCCCATGAGCGACTTCCAGTAGGTGGTGCCGATGGTCTTCGGCACTATCTCGGCGAAAACGAGGATGAGCAAGGTAACGATGATACTCACCAGTCCGAACCACTCGGAGCCGAACAAGATAGTAGCCTGCCGCCCGACGCCGGCAGAGCCTATGGTGTTCGCAATGGTGTTGAGGGAGAGTATGGCAGCGAGGGGTTTCTCGGTCTCGGTCTTGTATTTCTTCATCAGCGTGGCGGGCGCATACCCCTCATCTTCGCGCATGGTGATGAAACTCAGCGTGGTGGTCATCAGTACCGACTCCAGCGTCGAGCACAAGAAAGACACCCCAATCGCCAACAATAAGAATAATAAAAGTAAGCCCATAATATCGAAATAGCGCACAAAGGTACGACTATTTTTTGATATAAGCAAAAAAAAGCAGGTTTTTAGGCGAAAAACTTGCATATATCGCGAAAAAACCGTAATTTTGCGCCCCAAAAAGGCAAACTATGATAGACTATATCAAAGGCATACTTTCCGAACTGACACCTACGCTTGCGGTGGTAGAAGCCGCCGGCGTGGGTTATGGTATCAACATCACCCTGCCCGCCTATTCGCTGCTGGTGGGGAAAGAGCAGCAGGAGTGCCGACTCTACACCACCGAGATTATCCGCGAAGACACCCACGACCTCTTCGGTTTCCCCTCCAAAGGCGAGCGTGCGCTCTTCGACATGCTGATGACGGTCAGCGGCATAGGTGCGAACACCGCCCGCATGATTCTCTCGGCGTTCTCCGCCTCCGAGGTGCGGCAAATCATCGCCACGGGCAATGCCAAAGCCCTCGCGCAGGTGAAGGGCCTGGGTCCGAAGACAGCGCAGCGCGTGATAGTGGATTTGAAAGACAAAGTGCTGAAAGTGGAGTTGGAGGACGGTGCGATGCCCGTTGCCGACATGGAGTTGCCCGATATGTCTTCGCCCGCCATGGAGGTGAAGGAAGAAGCCGTCGGCGCACTCACCATGCTCGGGTTCCAAGCCGCCGCCAGCGGAAAAGTGGTGGATAAAATCCTCCGCGAAGACCCCACGCTGCCCGTGGAGAAAGTAATCAAACTCGCCCTAAAAATGCTATGATTTTAATTAAGAATTATGAATTATGAATTATGAGCGCGCATGCTCTGTATTGCATAATTTATAATCCGCAACGCCCTTATAATTCAAAATGCGCACGATAGAAGAATACGATGCAGTGGTGGCGGAGTGCCGCCATATATACGAGTTAAAGATGAAGGACTACGGTCCGAGTTGGCGGATTATGCGTCCGCAGACGGTGAACGACCAACTCTTCATCAAAGCCAAGCGCGTCCGCGAGATAGAGCAGACGGGTGTGAACATGGTGGGCGAGAGCGTGGAAGGCGAGATGATGGCGATTGTCAACTACTCCGTTATCGGGCTTATCCAACTCTTCGAGGGCTATGCCGACTCGGTGGATATGACCCGCGAGCGGGCTATCTCACTCTACGACAAGTACATCGGCGATGCCAAAGCCCTAATGATACGCAAGAACCACGACTACGGCGAGGCGTGGCGCGACATGTTCCCTTCCAGCCTCACCGACATCATCCTCACCAAAATCAACCGCAACAAACAGATTGCCGCCAACGACAACCGGACGCTCTGCTCCGAAGGTGCCGACGGCAACTATTTCGATATGATTAACTATGCTATCTTTTATCTGATTAAACAACATGAAACAGAGTAAACCCCTCCATATCCTCGGCAGTATCTGCCGCACGCTCCTCGGACTCACGTTTATCTTCTCGGGCTTTGTGAAAGCCATTGACCCGCTGGGGACGACCTACAAGATAGAAGACTATCTGACAGCCTTCGGCGGGGTGTTCGTGGACATGATGCCGCTGGCTATGACGGTGGCCATCGTGATGATTACCTTTGAGTTCGCGCTGGGCGTGTGCCTGCTCTGCAATGTCCGCACGAACATCACCTCGTGGTTGGCGCTGCTGTTCATGCTGGTGATGACCCCGCTGACGCTCTATATCGCATTAGAGAACCCTGTAACCGACTGCGGTTGCTTCGGCGACGCCATCAAACTGAGCAACTGGGCGACTTTCTGGAAGAACATCGTGCTCCTCGCGCTGGTAATAACGCTCTTGCTGACCAAGCGTTATATCCGCCAGACCTTCACATGGTGGGCAGAATTGACGTTCTTCATTCTCGCCTTAGCCGCCATGGCGGGCGTGATGGGTTACTCGCTTACCCACCTGCCCTTCATAGACTTCCGCCCCTACAAGATAGGCAACAACCTCCCCGCGCTGATGGAGGTGCCCAACGATGCGCCTCACGACGAGTACGCCGTTACGTTCATCTACGAGAAAGACGGCGTGCAGCAGGAGTTCACCCTCGACAACTACCCCAAAGGCGACTCCACTTGGACGTTTGTCAACCAGAAATCCGTGCTGGTGCAGAAGGGCTACGAGCCTGCTATCCACGACTTCGAGTTGCTCAACAGCGACTTCGAAGACCTCACTTTTGACATCTTGGAGAGCGAAGAGCCCGTTACGCTGGTGGTGATGTACGACCTCGACAAGACCGACTGCGCCCAACTGCCCAAAGTGCAGGCGCTCTACGAGCAATGCCGCACCAACGACCTGCCGTTCTATATCCTCACCGGCTCCGATGAACAGACTATCGAGGCGTTCTTCGCCGATATGGGCGATATATCGCCGAAAGAGTGCGTCCTCACCTGCGACGGCGTAACGCTCAAGACCATCGTCCGCGCCAACCCGGGAGTCATCGTCCTGCAAAACGGCACGGTGATGGACAAATACAACTTAAGATGACCCTCCTCGATAATTGTAAAATAGTAAATTGTCAAATTGTCCAATAAATAATAAAACTCTTATGCGTACAAAAATGGTTGCAGGCAACTGGAAGATGAACAAGACCCTGCAAGAAGGGGTAGCATTGGCTACCGAACTGAAAGAACAAGTGAAGAACCCTGCATGTGCTGTTGTTATCGGCACGCCGTTTATCCACCTCGCTACCGTGGCAGAGTTGCTCAAAGACTCGCCCATCAAGGTGGCAGCGGAGAACTGCGCCGACAAAGAGAAAGGTGCCTACACGGGTGAGGTCAGCGCCGCTATGGTGAAGTCCACCGGTGCAGAGTACTGCATCCTCGGGCACTCGGAGCGTCGTGCGTACTACCACGAGGACTATGCCATCCTCCGCGAGAAAGTGCAACTCGCGCTGGCAAACGGCTTGGAGGTTATCTTCTGCATCGGCGAGGTGAAAGAGGAGCGCGAGGCTGGCAAGCAGAACGAGGTAGTGAAAGCACAACTCGAAGGTTCTGTCTTCAACCTCACCGCCGAGGAGTGGAGCCATATCACGCTGGCTTACGAACCCGTTTGGGCTATCGGCACCGGCTTGACCGCTACCCCCGCACAGGCACAGGAGATTCACGCCTATATCCGCTCGCTCGTGGCTGAGAAATACGGCGCACAGGTGGCAGACGACACCACCATCCTCTACGGCGGCTCCTGCAACGAGAAGAACGCGGCAGAACTCTTTGCGAACCCCGACGTGGACGGCGGACTCATCGGCGGCGCAGCCCTCGTAGCAGAGAAATTCCTCGCTATCATCAACGCAAGATAAGTTTCTTAATTAACAATTAACAATTAACATGCTCGTGCTCTGAATAGTAGGCACACAATGTGTTCTTACTTTTTCAGCAACAATGCATGTTAATTATTAATTGTTAATTGTTAATTTTGACTATGCCTCTTATCAAGACTATCAACCGCAACGGGGAGGTGCTTACTCCCCGTATTGCGGACAGCGTCATCATGATGGAGAATGCCACCGTGGTGGGCGATGTTTCCATCGGCGAAGGCACCACCCTCTGGTTCAACGCCGTGCTCCGCGGGGATGTCAACACCATCACTATCGGCAACCACTGCAATATCCAAGACGGCTCTGTCCTCCACACGCTCTACCAAAAATCCACCATTGAGATTGGCGACTACGTCTCGGTGGGGCACAACGTAACCATCCACGGTGCCCATATCCGCGACTATGCCCTCATCGGCATGGGTTCCACGCTGCTGGACGATGTGGAGGTGGGCGAAGGTGCCATCGTGGCGGCAGGCGCGCTGGTGCTCAAAGGCACGAAAATCGGCGCCTACGAGGTGTGGGGCGGAGTGCCGGCGAAGTTCATCAAGAAAGCCGACCCCGAGCAGACCAACGAAATCAACCGCAAAATCGCCCACAACTACGCCATGTACGCTTCGTGGTATAAAGAGTAGTCCATGTAATTGTTTGCTTATTTCTCGCCATCGTCCTTGCACCACGGCACATCTTCTATATCGGACAAGTATCCTATGTACCGCGAAAGGATGAAGAAATAGTCGCTCAGTCGATTGATATAGCGCAAAAGGATTTCTTCGTCATGCTCTCTCTCTTCGTTTTCTTGCAAAGCGACCACCAATCGCTCCAGTCGTCGTGTGACAGTGCGGCATATATGTGAGGTGGCGATAGGTTCGCTGCCGGCAGGAAGGATGAAACAGCGCAGCGGAGGCAGGATACTCTGCATGTGGTCTATCCACTGCTCCAATTGCCGTACATCTTTTTCTGTAATCCATTCTCCCTCTGCCATGCTCAAAGCTGCCCCTGCATTAAAGAGGCGGTTTTGTACCCATTGGAGCATTGCATCGATAGATAGTTCGGGTACGATAGTATGTGTGCCTGCTACCGATTTGGCACATTGTGCCCGAAGCATCCCTACCCATGCATTCAACTCATCGGCTGTGCCATAGGCATCCAAACGTGGGGAGGCTTTCGACACGCGATTTTGGTTGGCTAACGAGGTCTCGCCTCGGTCGCCGGTTTTGGTATAAATAGCCATAAAGTATGGAGTTATAAGTTAGGGGCGCATCCGATAATGCTTCTTCAAATAATGCGGATCGAAAAAGAGTGCGCCTGCATGATAAAAATCCATAGTAGTGGTAACCTGTGGCAATGCTTTCAATATCTGCCATGCGTGCTCCATTTCTGCCGAATAGTGTATATCATCTATCACAACAATACTCTTCGCTTCTACGTGCGGCAATAGTGCCTTCACATAACGTAGCGTAGCAGACTCTGTGTGATTGGCATCTACAAATGCAAAATCCACGCTTGAGGGGAGGTTCGGCAAGAGTGTGTCGTCAATGTTTCCCTCCACCAAACGGATATTGCTCAGCCCTAAGGAATGCCACACCTCGCGCGCTATCTGTGCTGTATCGGGACAACCCTCGAAAGTGGTTATCTGATTATCGGAATGGGCTGACGAGAGATACGATGTCGTGATGCCAAACGAGGTCCCCAACTCCACTACCTGAAGAGGACGGTGGCTATTATGGGATAAAAACACTAACCAGCGAAAGAATAATTGTCCCATCTTGGGGCTTTCCAAGCAGCGTCGTGCTATATCGCAAACGAGTCTCTGCGGAGCCCTATCACGCCCCGTCCCGTAGTCCGACACATAAATAGTGCGCCTATCGCCCAGTAAGCGAGAACGCTGCTGTTCGATATCGCGCCATACGTAATAACTGTTTTCTTCGCGTGAAACCATGCGAACAAGGTAGAAAAGATAAGGAGAGTGTATCCCTTCGCCGCCGGAGTGGTACCCACAGAGATAATGTCTGCAATATCCTAAAAAGCGGAACATGATGGCTGATATAGTGCTGATTGACATATAAACTTCCAAATGGTGTATTTCGTTGTTGTGCCACACATATCTTGAATTGTTAGATATATGATATGGTTTTTAATGGATTAAAAATCCTCGCAAGCAAAATTACTGCTTTTTTCTGATATATGCAAATGAATACTAAAAAATTATGTGGCAAATGTGTCATTTGTGATATTTGTGATATGCCACATGTAACATTTGACACGTTTGCCACATTTACTTTTTATGCTCTCTTACTATAAGGGCTTTGCCGAGACCTAACCGAGACCTAAGGTGGGTCAAAAACGGGGTACTTTTCGCCAAAAGTACCCCCTCTTTTTGGTGAAAAAAGATTAAAATTGGGGAGTTAGAGGGGGGTTATCTAATTATTATATATTATATATATAATAATTTAATATATGTGTGTGGGGTTGCTCTTTTTTTATGTGGCAAAAGTGGAAAATGTGGCAAATGTATTTTGTAGTATTTTGCTACATTCTTTGTAGTATTTTTCTTCATTATTTCTATCGCAAAAGCCGTACCTTTGCACCGAATTTCAAAGCGCGCTGAAATCTAATCAACTTATTAACTAATCAACTTATCAACTAAAATCATGGAATTTGTAGGAATGATAGTTGCCGTGAGCAACTTAGAAGAGAAGCAGGGTTCTACGCAGCCCAACAATCAAGCATCTATGCAGTGTTACCGCGATGTAGTCGTGCAGACGCAAGAGGAGTTTCCGAAAGGTATCTGCGCCACGCTCAAAGGCGACACGGCGCGAAACTTCGCCCTCGCGGAGGGCACGAAAGTGCGGGTGTTCTTCGAGCCCCGCGTCAATCAGTCGAAAGCCAGCGGCAAATGGTTCACCTCCTGCCACGCTTGGCGCGTGGACGCTGCTAATTAGTTTCTAACATGTAATTATCGTGTAATTATTCGTATAATTGCACAGCGAACACAAAGAAAAAAATTAATGGTTAATTACACGATAATTACATGTTAAAAAGTCATTTGACTATGCGTAGCCCCTCCCCCGCCTCCCTCGCAGAGGGGGGAGGGGGTACGGGGGCGGGAGGAGTACTCGGCTTCATGCCGCACGATGACTTTTCATAAGCCGAAGTAACAAGTCCCTTCATCCTCTTTTGCGGCTTGAGCCGAGTGTACCATCCCGCCCCCTGACCCCCTCCCCTCCTTTCAGGAGAGGCGGGGGAGCCGGAGCAACCTTCGACTATGAAGGAGTTAATGGTACTTTAATGGACTTTAATGGAGTAATAAAACGAGAGATTAATGGATAATTAACGGGCATTAACGGAGAAGTGAACGAGAAATTAATGGATAATTAACGGGCATTAACGGAGAATATATTTTTTTTGGAAAATCCTTGCAAAACCCGATTTTTTTTTGTATCTTTGCACAAAATTTCAAAGCATATGAAAAAACTGTTTATACTGAGCCTCGCGCTCATCGCCCTTATGGCTTGCACCAACACGGAAAACCCGCTCCTGACGGAGCAAAACACGCCCTACGGCGTGCCGGCTTTCGACAAAGTGAAGACGGAGCACTACATGCCCGCCTTCGAGAAAGCCATTGCCGAAAACAAAGCGGAAATCGCCGCTATCGTTGCTAACCCCGATGCCCCCACCTTCGAGAACACCATCGCTGCCCTCGACCGCACGGGTGCGCTTCTCGACCGCGTAACGGGCGTGTTCTTCAACATCCTCGATGCCGACGGCAACGATGAGATGAACGCCATCGCCGAGGAGGTTACGCCTATGCTCTCCGAACTCTCCGACGGCATCATCCTCAACGATTCGCTTTTCCAACGCGTGAAAGCCGTCTATGACGCCCGCGAGACTTTGGGGCTGACTCCCGAGCAAATGCGCCTCACCGAGCAGACCTACAAGAGTTTTGCGCAGAACGGGGCTAACCTGCCCGAGGACAAGAAAGAGCGACTCAAAGAAATCAACAAAGAGTTGGGCTTGCTCTCTTTGCAGTTCGGCAACAACGTGGTGGCGGAGACCAACGCTTACCAACTCTTCGTTACCGATGAGAGTGAACTCGCAGGGCTGCCCGAGAGCGCCAAAGCCGCTGCCAAAGAGGAAGCCGCTGCGGCAGGAAGACCCGATGCATGGCTCTTCACACCCAAGCGCACCTCCTTCACTCCCGTACTCCAGTACTGCCAAAACCGCCGACTGCGCGAAGAACTGCTGATGGCATACACTACGCGCGGCAACCACAACAATGAGTTCGACAACAAAGCCGTTATCCAAAAGACCATGGCGCTGCGTATCGAGAAAGCGCAACTCTTCGGCTACCGGAACCCCGCCGACTATATCCTTGCCGACTGCATGGCAAAGGACTCCAAGACCGTAGATACCTTCCTCCAATCCGTCTGGGCACCCTCCATCGCGGCGGCGAAACGCGAAGCGGCTGCCTTGCAGGCACTCATGGACAAAGACCTGCCCGGCGAGAAACTGCAACCTTGGGACTGGTGGTACTACGCCGAGAAACTGCGCAAAGAGCAGTACGACCTCGACGAGGAGGAACTCAAGCCCTATTTCGAGTTGAGCAACGTGCGCCGCGGCGTCTTCCAACTCGCTACCACCCTCTACGGTTTGCAGTTCGAGCAACTGGAAGGCATGCCCGTCTATAACCCCGAGGTGGAGGTGTTCAAGGTAACCGATGCCGACGGCTCGCTCATCGGTATCCTCTACACCGACTATTTCCCCCGCGCAGGCAAGCGCCCGGGCGCATGGATGAACGATATCTGCCACCAGTATGTGGATGCCGAGGGCGTTGACCACCGCCCCGTCATCATCAACGTCGGCAACTTCAACAAACCCACCCAAGGCAACCCCTCCCTGCTGAGCATGGACGACGTGGAGACCCTCTTCCACGAGTTCGGACACGCGCTGCACGGACTGCTCTCCAAGGCGACTTACAAATCGCTCGCAGGCACCAACACCCCGCGCGACTTCGTGGAACTGCCCTCGCAGTTCATGGAGAACTACTGCTACCGCCCCGAGGTGATGAAGACTTATGCTTTCCACTACCAAACGGGCGAGGTCATGCCCGACAGCCTCATCGCGAAAATCAACCGCGCAGGCACCTTCAACCAAGGATTCGTTACCGCCGAGTTGCTCTCTGCTTCTATCCTCGACATGGACTACCACGAACTCACCTCCGCCGAGGGACTGGATGTGGATGCCTTCGAGGCAGCGTCGATGGCGAAGATGGGCATGATTCCCGAAATCATCACCCGCTACCGCTCCACTTTCTACAACCATATCTTCACCACGGGCTACGAGGCAGGCTATTACAGTTACACGTGGGCGGCAGTGCTCGATGCCGATGCCTTCGCCGCCTTTGCCGAGACGGGCGATATCTTCTGCCCCGAGGTGGCTCGCCGCTTCCGCCACCTGCTCGAGCAGGGGGGCACACGCGACGCGCAGGAACTCTACCTCGAGTTCCGCGGCAAACCCGCCAACCCCAAGTTCTACCTCCAACGCAAAGGATTCTAAAGTCATTCATCAAGAGAGATTGTTTAACATGTAATTATCGTGTAATTATTCATATAATTTTTGGTAATGATATACGAGTTGACCCAAAATATTTATCAAACGATAGCCCCGAAGGGGCGACATATAATAGCGTAGGGACTTGTCCCTACGTGGAAAGTGGCATCCACAATGCAAGCCCTGTAAGGGCGACATAACTCAATTTTGAATCGTTGGGTCAACATGTGTATCATTGCTTAATTTTTCAACGCGAATTAATGGTTAATTATATGATAATTATATGTTAAAACGTCCCGCAACGCATGTTAATTGTTAATTGTTAATTGTTAATTCCATATCCCGCATCCCTCTTCCGATAGCCATTGCGCTATCGGTGGTGGTCTTATGCGGATGGATACCAGACTTCGTTGCTTGCGACTACTCTTCGTTCGCTACTGTCTTCCCGCTCTACTTCACCTTCGCGCTCATGCTCGTCAATGCCTACACCGTCTTCTTCCTGACACGTGCTACAGGCGTGGTGCGCTATCGCGATTTACTGCCCGTCTTTCTCTATCTCATCACCACCACTGCCTTCCCTGCTATCCACACGCGCTGGCAACTGCAAGCCGCTGTGGTGCTCACGATGATTCTCGTGCAGATTCTCCACAGAGCCTATCGGGAGGATGATACCGCCCACGACTGCTTCCTCGCCACCGCGTTTGCCCTCATCGCCTCCCTCTTCGAGCCTGTCGCCATCGTGATGGTCCCCCTTGTTTGGCTGGCGTATGTCTTGCTCAAAGCCATGCACCTGCGCACGATGCTTGCTTCGCTTATCGCTATCGCGCTCTTCCTCCTATACCTCGCCTTGGCGATATATGTGGGCGGCATATCATGTCCCTATGCGCATCTTTGCTCTCTCCCCGATTGGCAGACGCTTATCGGGCTTCCCGCAACAACCTCCCTCTCTACGCTCTCCTCTCCCGCTACTTCCCTCGCCCCCGCCGCTTCACACCCTATCGCCATCGCTTTGGCGGTGCTGTATGCTGCCTTCGTGGTCTTCCATTACGTGCTCTGTATTGTCGCCACAGTGCGCATCGACCGAGATAGTTCGGGGCAACAGTCCTTGCTGATGCTCCTCTACCTCTTCTTCCTCCCCACGGCGACCGCGGTCTTCTTCTTCCGCCAAAACCAATCCCTCGCCCGCGGCATCACCTTCCTTCTCTACATCCTCCTTCTCCTCGCCTCCTACATCCTCTACTACTGCGCATAAAGGATGAAAGACCGCTCACTGCGTTTCACTAAGGCTTGCATCCCGATTCATCGGGAAAGACAAAGGATAAAAGACTTATATCTTTCGTCTATGAGTTCTCAGAGTCGAAACTATCAAGTCTTTCATCCTTCATCCTTTATCCTTCGTCCTATTCAAACGATAGATACGGCGCTATCTTCTCTATCACCGAGTCGGGTAGGGTGGGGATGGCTTTGAGGTCGCCGATGCTATCCAGCGTAAAGCGGTTGCGGCGCAGCGTGTAGATGGCTTTCGCATCCTCAAAACGCAGGTAGGGATGTGCTGCCAGTCGCCGCACCGACAGGCTGTTCACCCGCAGCAACCGCACCGAGTCCGTGCATACGCGCACATGTGGCAGGATGCTGTCCCAAGGAATATCCCAATACACATAGTTATAGTAGTCGTTTATCTCCCTCAGTTGCGCGGTATCTACATATCCGCCCAACTCCTCTCTATAGCGTATGATAACCCGCGCGGTGGCTGCCCCTATCCCGCGAATGGCTTGCAGCGATGCGGAGTCCGCACTGTTGAGTTCCACCACCGTGTCGCGCTTTGTTTGTCTTGCGACAAACGCAGGCAGGCTGTCGGAGGCTACGGCAAAACGCGAGGAGTCGATTTGAATATACGGCATCAGCGTGGCATACATACTATCCGTCATGCCGTATAACTTCCGCAAGTCATCTGCCCGCCGATAGACCCCGCCTTTCGCGCGATAGCGCAGCATGTTGCGTGCCTGCCACGGGGCAAGTCCCAGTCCAACCAAGGTCGCCGAATCTGCAGTGTTGGGATCGAACAAGCAGAGGTGAATAGCCACCGTGTCGTGTTGGTAGCGGTAGTAAGGATGCGTCTGCTTGAGCGAGTCCTCGGCTGCACGAAGCATACCTTCATTCACCGCCGAAGGACGGGATGGCAACCAATGTACCACCAACTCCAGCGCGGCAACCAATATCACCAACGCCAATATACCAATTCCCTGTTGTCGCGTCAAAAACTGCATAAATTAGGATTAAGGATAAAGGATGAAAGACGAAAATGCCTTGTTTATTCCGTTACGGTTACTGTTATGGTACCGTCTGTCAACTCGGCGGTGAGCAGGTCGCCGCTTTGAAGTCCGTGGGCACTTTTCACCACGTTCCCCTCTTTGCGCAGCAGGCTGTAGCCTAGTCGATAGATACGCTCGGGATTGACGGTCTCTATCCGTTGCCCGAGCATCGCGATACGGCTATTCTGCCTAAGCACCATCATCCGCAGGCTGTTCGTCAGTCGTTGCTCCGCCTGCTCCACGCGGTGTTGCCGTAGAAGTATTTGCCGCAGTGCCGTCTTCTGAAGCCGCTGCTGCCATTGCTCGATGCGCGCTGCCTGCTCATCCATACGCTCCACCAAGAACGCCGCTACCGCCGTCGGCGTCTTCAGCGACTGATAAGCCACCATATCCACGATGCTCACATCCCGCGTGTGCCCTATGCCGGCAAGGATAGGTAGCGGGAACTGCGCGCAGTGGGCTGCCAGCGTGTAGTCGTCAAAGCATGTCAAGTCCGAACTGGCTCCGCCGCCGCGGATGATCACCACCGCGTCAAACTCTTCTTCAACCGCTGCGATGGCATCTAATGCACTCACGATAGACTGCGCCGCGCGGTCGCCTTGCATGGCAGCAGGGAAGAGGGTAGGCGAGAAACGATAATCCGACTCCTCCAACTGGTGGACGAAGTCGCCGTAGCCTGCGGCATCGCCCGCTGAAACCACTGCCAGCCGCCGCGTCAGCGTAGGCAACGAGAGCATACGCTGCATATCGAAGATGCCCTCCTCTTGTAGGCGGGCAATCGTCTCTTGCCGCTGACGAGCCAAATCGCCCAAGGTGTACTGCGGGTCGATATTCTGCACATCAAGGCTCAGCCCATACACCGCATGAAAACGCACCTCTACCTCTAATAGCACCTGCATCCCCACCTGCAAGCGGTTACCCGTCTCCTGCTCGAAATACGCACGAAGCATCTGCTGCCTGCCGTTCCAGCATGTGGCGCGCTGACGAGCCACGAACAACCCGCGTTGCCCTTTCTCCACCAAGTCCATATACAGATGCCCGTTCTTCTCCGACAACGACGCTATCTCACAACGCACCCAATAGGTCTCTGGAAAAGACCTGTCTAACGCATCGCTTATCTGAGCACAAAACTCTGCTAACGAATAAGTTTTCATAAGGATGAAGGATGAAGGATAAAGGATGAAGGATAAAAGACTAATTAGTTGTCAGTAGTCAGTTTCTTGCTATTTAATGCTAATTGTATGACTACGCAGCCTGCCGCGATTCCTGCATACAGCCCTATCACGGCAAGCAAGGATATGGATTTTTCCGTATAAGCCCCGGGCAGCGACTCTATCCACTGCACAGCGTGATTCAGCAACCATACCACGCCCTTAGTGGCTTGCGCTAACCAATAGCCCGCCACGGGGATGCCGCCCAACATCAGACTGCCGAAGCCCATCACCACGATTACGCCCGCCAAGGGCAACACCAGCAAGTTGGTAAAGAGAAAATAATTGGAGCATTGTCCGAAGTAGTAAAGGCTCAGTGGCAACGTCCCTATCTGCGCTGCCAGCGACACCACCAACAGTCCTATCACATAACTCCCTGCCTTTTGCAACGCGCCTCGCCAGCCCCGCTGAAGTCCTCCTAAGGAGGAGAGATTCGGCGCAAGCAACACAATGGCGAGTACCGCGGCAAAACTCAACTGAAAACTCACGGAGAACAAATCCAACGGGCGCACCAACAATATCGCCCACGCGGCAAACAGCACACAGTTCAGCGTATTCCCCTGCCGATACAGCATCCGCCCTACTTCCACCACACTTATCATCACCACGCTGCGCACTACGGACGGGGTTAGTCCCGTTAGGAAGGCATAGCCCCACATCGTGATAATCACCGTCAGCGACAACGCTCGACGCCCTATCTTGTTTTCATACAGCGGTCTCCGGCGTCCGCCTATCGTCAGCAGGCTCAGCAACACCGCATAGATAAGCCCCGTATGCAAGCCGCTTACGGCTAATATATGTGCGGCTCCCGACCGCTGAAAGGCTTGCTTGAGAGCAGGGTCTAAGTCCTCTTTGTAGCCTAAGGTCAAGGCACCCAAGGTGGCTTGCTCTGCCCCCGTGATGCCCAACTCTCCATATCGTTTGTACAACTTTCGCTGCACTTTCCGCGCGATACTACCGAGTGTGTGAGGACTTCCTTTGCTTTTGGCAGTGGATATCAACCGCCAATTCCCCTTCCAAACCATTCCCGTCCCCACAATTCCTTGCCGCCGCAGATACATCCCATAGTCAAAATCCCCTAATTTCCCGCCGCGCCGAATACAAGTGCGAACTGTCAGCGTGTCGCCTATCCTCAAACCCATCAGTGCCTCTTTATTCCGCTTTTTGTCTATGCTGTCGGGCATCATATAAAGATAGACTTTCCCTTGCGCCGACACCCATCCTATGCTATCTTTTCGATGCAGCACCTCCGCCTCGCAGCGCACGGTCCGCTTGCATTCCCGAGGATAATCCCGCACCACCGCCACAAACACTTGCGTTGAATCTAAGTAGTCCGCCTCCGTGTCTTGCAGCAGGTTAATAGGCTTTCCCGTACAGTAGCAGACCAATATCCCTGCCACCAAAGGCACCAGCAGATACAGCATAGGATACTGCGCCATACTCTTCATAGTTCTTTTCTATAGCCTCTATAGTAACTATAGCAACTATAACCGCTATAGCCGCTATATCCCTTTTATCAATCTCACTGCTTTTTCGGGGTCTTTGGCGCAGAACACCGCGCTACCGGCTACCAGCACATCAGCGCCTGCCTCGTAGATAGCGGCGGCGTTCTTGGTGTTCACTCCGCCGTCCACCTCTATCAGCGTCTTCAGCCCGCGGCGGTCTATCTCCTCGCGCACGAACCGTATCTTATCCATCGTCTCGGGGATGAACGACTGCCCGCCGAAGCCGGCATATACCGACATCAGCAACACCATATCCACTTGGTCTAAATACGGCAGCAAGCGTTTTACGTCAATATCGGGGTTGATAGTCAGGCAGGTGCGCACCCCTTTGGCGCGGATAAGTTCCAGCGCGGGCATTGGGTCGTCCACTGCCTCTAAGTGAAATCCGACACTCCATGCCCCCGCATCGCAGAAGCGCTCCACGTACTTCTCCGGATGCACAATCATCAGGTGCACATCCAGCGGCTTGGTGCAGTACGCCCGCATCGGCTTCATCAGCGGGAACCCAAAGGAGATGTTGGGTACAAAGACCCCGTCCATCACATCCACATGCAGCCAATCTGCCTCGCTGCGGTTGATCATCTCCATCTCGCTCCGAAGATTTCCAAAATCGGCGGACAACACCGACGGGGCTACTAATCGTTTCTTTTCCATCATAGCCGATATATTAAATAAAAACTTGCAAATGTATATTCCTTATTTATTTACCTTGGTAGATATAATCAAGTGCGCGGAGGAGTTGGTTGTCAATGCCGTCGTCGAAGAATGCTTTTGTATCCAAGGGGCACTCAATGTCGGGCGTGTGTCCGTAGCCCTCCAAGGAGCGGAAAGTACCGTCGGGTGCAGGCAACTCCACTTGGTAGGTACAGGTGTAGGCAAAGTATAACTCCTTGTTCGCTATTCCCTCGAAATTGTAATTGAACGGACCCGTCCACGTGTAATCGTACAAACCGGACATAAGGCAGCCTGTGCCGCCATAAGTGCGTTCGCCAACGGTTACACCATTCGGCAACGAAGAAACAAGATTCGCGCTCACCTCCGACATACTGACGGAATTCATGTTTTGCAGATAAACGATGGGAATATCTCCAAGGTCTCCTAAATAATAAGAGTTGTTGGTTTGCGGGATAACGCTAAACTCCTGCCATGCGCCGAAGTCGTAATGCCCGAGCCCTGTCTTGTTGCGCTGGCGCTTGAAGACTTTTTCCTCGGAGATGTAATAGCCGAAGAGATAGTTCACATCATCTACGATTCCGCCACCGTTGTCCCGACAGTCGATGATGAGGGCTTTGAGTTTGCCTTGTTGGTGTAAGGACTTAGCGTTCTTGAAGAATGCATGTAGTGCCGTGGTGTCGCCGAATTGGTCTTTCGCAGTAGTGATGCTGAAACTCGAGAAGCGCAGGTAAGGAATGCTGTCGTTGATGATGGCGGACAGATACTCTGTGCCGTCAAGATAACTATAATGCATATTCTTCACGCGGATTTTGTCTTGATTATCCATGATTTCGAGCGTCTCTTGCATAGTCTCCGAATCGGTTGCAGGATGGTAATCCGCGCGGCTATTGTTCACATCATTCCCGGGGGAATAAAAGACATAATGTTGGATGGTCTTGTTCCATACGCCTATTGCCATGTGAAAATCTATCATTCCATGTGCCATAGTGCGGAGAGCATCCTCAACATCCCAATAGGACACGCTGTCTTTGAGGTCTAACTGCTGAGCCATAGGGCGGACGGTCTCCCAGCGGGCATCCCAGTCCACGGTATCAATATCCCAGAATATGTACGATGGGTCTATGCCCTGCCATAAGCCGTAGAACAATTTCTCGTACGACTCGGAGAACTTGTATTGCGTAGAGAAACTACCGGGGTTGTATATTTCCGATGTGTGGTCGCGGCAGGCGGAGAGGAGTGCCGTGAGTGCCAAAAGGACGTAAATGTAATTTTTTTTCATAGTGGTAAAGTATTATTTTTGCGGGAAGACATATCCGATAGCGATTTGCAGGGTGGCGGTGGTGTGGTAGCCGGGCTGTTGGTAGTGGTCGGAGCCGGTGAGGTGGTTGTTGACCAGACCGTAGTAGCAGACGCCTTCGAGGGCGAGGAAGAGGCGGACGGGGGTGGTGTAGGTGATGCCGATGCGTCCCACGAGGCCGGCATCGAAACGGCGGTCGCGGCGCTTGTCGAAAGCATACGGCTCTTCTACCACATAGTTGTCAAAGCCTAATGTTTGCAGGTCTTCCAGCCATTGCCTGTGGTACTCATCCTGCATCTGTGCGGTGTATTTGCCCGAAGTCCAATGCCCTGCGTAGCCGCCTATGTCGGCATAGCCGCGCACGTGTTCGCCGCCGAAAGAGAAGTTGAGGGTGAGCGGCAGGAGGTGGTAGGTATTGGTGTAGCGGTACTGCTCGTGCTGTGTATCTCCGTTGAGGTCTGTCCACTCGCGGAGATAGAAGCGGGAGGTGTAGTTGCGCTGCGCCATGGTCCAGTCAAGCCGCAAGCCGAGCCAGTCGAGGAAGTTGTACTGTGCGGTGATACCCATAGTGCCGCCCCAGCCGGGGGTGAGCACGCGGTCGTAGGCGTAGGTGTTCTCCTGCGTGTAGCAGTTAAGGTCAGCCCCCGCGGTTACGCCCAGCCGCCATTGGGCATGAGCGGCTGCCAACGAGCATACACCCGCCAGCAGCAAAACGAAGATACGATGGAAAGTCATAAATTATGTATGATACTATTAAAAACAAAGAACAAAGACTAAATAGTTTTGTAGCGTGCATTTAGTCCTTGCTCTTTGTTCATGGTTCTTTAGTCTAACCGACTACTCCGCTGAAGCCCATGAATGCCATGGCGAGCAAACCTGCGGTGAGGAGTGCGATAGGCGTGCCTTCCATTGCTTTCGGCACTTTGTTCATCGACAACTGCTCGCGGATACCTGCGAACAGCACCAAGGCGAGGGCGAAGCCGAGGGCGGTGCATACTGCATACCAAAGACCCGTCCAGAGACTCGGGTCGGCACCACCGGGGAGTTTGTTTGCCAACATCTCGGGCGTTGCCACGATGATAGCCACACCGAGGATACAGCAGTTGGTGGTGATAAGGGGCAGGAACACACCCAATGCCTGATACAGCGCGGGGCTGATTTTCTTGAGCACAATCTCAATCATCTGCACCAATGCGGCAATCACAAGGATGAAGACAATGGTTTGCAGGAAGCCCAAGCCGAATTGATTGAGCAACATCTGCAGCAGGTAGGTCAGCAGGGTTGCCAATGCCATGACGAAGGTAACGGCAGCGCCCATACCCAGCGCAGTATCAATCTTCTTACTAACACCCAAGAATGGGCAGATACCCAAGAACTGCGACAGCACTACATTGTTTACAAGGATAGCGCTAATAAATATCAATAGGTAAACCATAGTTGTGTTGTTTGTAGATAAAGGATGAAGGATGAAAGATGAAGGACTTATTACATTCGTCTATGAATTTTCAGAGTCAATACTATTTAGTCTTTTATCCTGTGTCCTTAATCCTTTATCCTAAGTCCTTATTTTTTCAGTTTGTTAACTAATGCCATTACGTATGCCAATGCGATGAAGGCGCCGGGGGCGAGGACGAAGACGAGCATGCCGTAGTTCTCGGGGAAGATAGCGAAATCGAAAATCTTACCCGTGCCCAGCAGTTCGCGGATAGCGCCGAGGATAGTCAGCGCCAGCGTGAAGCCGAGACCCATGCCGATGCCGTCCAGAGCAGAAAGACCCACGTTGTTCTTCGCTGCAAACGCCTCTGCACGACCCAGCACGATACAGTTCACCACAATCAGCGGGATGAACAGACCCAGTGCATCGTAGATAGCGGGCAGATACGCCTGCACAAGCAGTTGCACCATGGTTACGAACGATGCAATCACCACAATGAAAGCAGGGATACGCACCTTATCGGGAATCAGGTTCTTCAGGAGAGAGATAACGATATTCGAGCAGATGAGCACCGCCGTGGTGGCAAGCCCCATCGACATACCGTTGATGGCAGAGGTGGTAGTAGCCAGCGTGGGGCACATACCCAGCACGAGAGCAAAGGTAGGGTTCTCGCGCAGAATGCCATTGGTTAGTGTTTTTAATGCCTTATTCATAATTTGTTAGATTTTTTGACCGCTACGCTGTCTGACCGTTTCACTGTCCGACCACTTCGTTGTCCGACTATCTGTCAGCGCGGAGCGCGGTCTTTAGTCCTCATTTACTTCTTGCAGTTGTGTTTGCAGTGGTGCTCACCATCGTGTTTGCACTTATGCTCACCATTGTGTTTGCAGTTGCCGCAGTTGCCTTCGCAGGGTGTGCCCTTGGTTTTGCAGCACTCCTCAATGGGTTTGCCGCACTCGCAAGTAGTCTGCTGCTCGGGGTTCTGCTCTGCTGCCACCGCAGGCGAGACGCCTGCGTCCCCGGTGCTTTCCGACACTTTCGGCTCTGCCTGCCGGCTGGCGCCAGACGCAGCCTGCACTTCACCCTCGGTGTATGCCTCGTATGCTTTGTTTACGGCTTCCAAGAAAGCGCGGCTGGAGATGGTGGCTGCCGTGATAGCGTCCACGTCGCCGCCGTCTTTGCTCACGGTCATCGCGCCCGTTGCCTTACGCCCGATGATGTTCTGCCCTGCCTTGTCGGCGTTCTTAAACCACTCAACGATATGCGTACCCAATCCCGGGGTCTCGGTCTGCTCCAGCACCTCGTAGCCCGTGATGTGGCTGTCGTTGTCGAAGCCCACCATCAGGCGGATTTTGCCGCCGAAGCCGTTTGACTCGGTCTCCACGGCAGCCCCTGCAAAGGTGTCGCCCGTGTAGGCTTTGTGCACAATCAGCCCCTGCATGGTCTCGGGGTCGGCTATACGGTCGTGTGCAGGAAGGACGGCACTGATGGCGGCCAATTGCTTCTCTGCTTTCTGTTTCTCAATGCTTTCCTTTGTCAGCAAATAGATTCCCGACAACATTGCTGCTGCCACCAACGCAATAAGCGTCAGCGACAATATCATATTTCGAAGTGAACTCTTTAACTTTGCCATAGTTGTATCCTCCTTATTTCTTTTTCTCGCCGAAGCGTTTCGGGCGAATATGGTTCAACAACGGAACGCAAGCGTTCATAATCAGAATGGCAAACGACATACCTTCGGGGTAAGCGCCCCAAGTACGAATCACCATCACAATCACACCGATACCCACGCCGAAGATGATTTTTCCCCAAGCGGTCATGGGCGAGGTAACGTAGTCCGTAGCCATGAAGAAGGCACCGAGCATGATACCACCCGTGCAGAGCGTCATCGCGATATATTGGCAGGTGGTGAGTCCTTCGGGCAGTGCGCCGCACCAGCCTGTAACGGCAGCGAACAGCGTTACCGTAGCCAGTATGCTGACGGGGATATGCCATGTTATCACGCGCGTGATAATAAGGAAGAGTCCGCCGATAAGCAGGAGCAATGCGCTGACCTCACCGAGCGAGCCGCCCATCACGCCGAGGAAGGCATCCCATAGGTCGGGCAGTTGGCTCACCACGGAGGCATCGCCTGCTTTCACTGCCTGCTTGAGCAATGCCAGCGGGGTGGCACCAGTCTCTGCGTCCACATAACTGCCTGCAAAGCCCAGCGGGCGCGGCCATGTGGTCATCTGTACGGGGAAAGAAATGAGCAGGAACACACGTCCTACCAGCGCGGGGTTGAAGGGGTTCTGCCCCAGTCCGCCGAACGACATCTTACCAACGCCGATGGCTACCAAGGCACCAATCAACACTATCCACCAAGGCAGGTTGCTCGGCAGGTTGAATGCCAGCAGCAGACCTGTCAATACTGCCGAGAAGTCTCCTATCATAGGAGTCTCGCGGAGCAGGAACTTCGTAATCAGCCACTCAAACAGCACGCAGGCTGCCACGCTGATTGCCGCAGTAATCAAAGCCCCCAAACCGAACTCAATGACCGACATCACGTATGCCGGCAGCAGAGCCAGTATGACAAGGAGCATATTTTTCCGAACACTATCGTTGTTGTGTACGTGCGGTGCCGGAGATACAATTAACTTTTGCATATTTCTTGTTAGGATTAAGGATGAAGGATGATGGATGAAAGACTGACAACATTCGTCTATGAGTTTTCTGCGTCGGGACTAATAGGTCTTTTATCCTTTATCTTTTAGCGAAGCGGTCTTTTATCCATCAACGGTCTGTTTTACTTCTTTGCCGCTTGTCGAGCGCGGATGTTGGCACCTACTTTGCCTTTGCCTAAACGGATGTAGTCGAGCAAGGGTCGATGGCTGGGGCAGGTGAAGAGGCAGCAGCCGCAATCGATACAATCCATCACGTCGTGCTTCTCCATGGTGTCCCAGTCTTGTCGTGCACTGAGTTGTGCGAGCAGGTAGGGTTCCAAGCCCATCGGGCAGGCGTCCACGCACTTCGCGCAGCGGATGCAGTTGGTCGGCTCGTGGCGACGACTCTCGTTCTCCGGCATGAAGAGCAGTGCGGAAAGACGTTTGTTGGCAGGCATTGCCGCAAGGTTGGAGATGGCGCGTCCCATCATCGGACCGCCGGCGATGATACGCCCCGAGTGGTCGGGTATGCCGCCTGCGAAGTCGATGATTTCCGTAATCGGCGTACCGAAGCGCACGCGGTAGTTACCCGGTTTCTCCATGTGCTTGCCCGTTACGGTCATCACGCGGTCAATCAGCGGTTTGTTCTTCTGCACTGCCTCATAGACGGCGTACAGCGTAGCCACGTTGTCCACCACGGCACCCACCTCGATGGGCAGCGCGCCGCTGGGTACTTGGCGACGGATACAAGCGTCAATCAACTGTTTCTCACCGCCTTGCGGGTACTTCACCTTCAGCGGTTTTACCTCTACGCCCAACATCTTGCTTGCCAAGTCCTGCATGTGCTTGATGGCGTCGGGCTTGTTCTTCTCAATACCGATGATGGCGCGGTGGATACCGAGGGCTTTCATCACGATTTGGATACCAATCATGATTTCCTCGCCGTGCTCGAGCATCAGTTGGTGGTCGTTGGTCAAGTAGGGTTCGCACTCTACGCCGTTGACAATCAGCACTTCGGCTTTCTTGCCCGGGGGCGGCAGCAACTTTACCTGCGTGGGGAAGCATGCGCCGCCGAGACCTACGATGCCCGCAGCGGCAATCTTGTCCACGATTTCCTTGGGCTCGAGCGTGCACTCGCGCTTGATGTCGGGCGTGCGGTCTATCTCGGGCAGCCACTCGTCGCCCTCCACGTCAATCATGATGGCGGGTGCGCGGAAGCCCGTTGCGTCCACGATAGAGTCAATCTTCGCCACCGTGCCGCTCACGGGCGAGCATACGTTGGAACTGACGAAACCGTTAGCCTTGGCAATCAACTGTCCCACCAGCACTTTGTCGCCTTTCTCCACTATGGGCACTGCGGGTGCACCGATGTGCTGCGCGAGCAGGACGGTCGCTTTCTTCGGCAGCGGGCAATCCACGATGGGCTTGTGCGCCGAAAACTCTTTATTCTCCTGTGGATGAACTCCACCTATACGAAACGTACTCATGCTTTTACCTCCTTTTCTACATTTTGTGCTGCTGGCTCTGTCTTCGGTGCCTCAGCCTTCGGTGCGTCTGCCTTCACGGTTTCAGCCGCGGGTGCTGCGGGTTGCGCTGCCTTAGGCGCTGCAGGTGCAGCAGGCTTGGTAGCGGGCTCTGCCGGCTTCTGCGGGCGCGGCGGGAAGTTCACGGCGTGGATGGCACCCGTGGGACAAACCGCCTCGCACTTGCGGCACAGACGGCACTTCTCGAAATCAATATATGCCACGTTGTTCTCCACTACGATAGCGTCGAACGGACATTCCTTTGCGCACTTGCCACAGCCGATACAGCCGTTGTGGCATACCTTGCGGGTGATGGCGCCCTTGTCTTCGTTGCGGCAGAGCACGACCATGCGGCGGTTCTTCGGTCCTTTCTTGCGCAACTCAATCAGGTGGCGCGGGCAGGCTTGAACGCACTTGCCGCAGGCGGTACATTTCTCTTCGTCCACCACGGGCAGCCCTGTCTCGGGGTCCATCGACAGTGCGCCGAACTGGCAGGCACGGGTGCAGTCGCCGCAACCCAAGCAGCCGAAGCGGCAGTCTGCCTCGCCACCATACAGGCTGTGCATGATGTCGCAGTGGCGCTCGCCGTTATACTCACTCGTCTTAGGACGCGCCGCGCAGGTGCCGTTGCAGCGTACTACCGCCACTTTAGGCTCCGTTACGGGGGCTGCCATTCCTAAGATTTCACCCACTTTCGTCATCGTGGGTGCACCGCCAACAGGGCAGGAAAGACCATCCAGCGAGTCGGCTTTCACGCATGCCTCCGCCAACGCACGGCAGCCTGCGAAACCGCAGCCGCCGCAGTTAGCACCCGGGAGCACTTCCTGCACCTCATCGATACGGGGGTCTTCTTCTACCTTGAACTTTTGGGCAATCAGGTACAGCAGCACGGCGGCTACCAATCCCGTTACGCCCAAAACGGCCAAAGAAATAAAGATTAAATTCATGATATATGTTTTTGTTGATTAGTTGTCAGTGGTTAGTGGTTAGTGGTCAGTGGTCAGTGGTCAGAGTTTTCTTGCGGTGAAGGAGAACTCTTTCTGCAAGCGGCCTCGGAAGAACGACAGCACGATGTAGTACAGCGCGATAGCACACAGCGCCACTGTCCCCACGATTGCCTCGCTCTCTATCCACAGGTTCAGCAATCCAATCACCGCCATCATCACCACGAACGGCAGTATGTACGCCAGCAGCACCGCTTTCCACGCGAGACGCTCTGTAACCATCACCTCCACGCGGTCTCCGGCGTGCAGCGGCTCGGTCATCACGGCATCGATACGCTTCTCTTGGCTCTCGGCGGACATGCACATACTGCGCGCCTTGCAAGCGCTGCAAGCACTCGTCTGCACTATCTCCACCAGTGCTTTCCCGTCTTTCACGGCGAGTACGATGCCCTCATGTCGTATAGGTTCGTCCATAAACAATATATTCCAAAAAGCGCACAAAGTTAGTGCTTTTTTTTGAAACTGCAAAATCTATTTAGCAAAATGCACATTTTTCCACAAAAATTGTACGATTACACCATAGCGGTTCGTTTATTTTCCTCTGCGGCTGGATGTCGAGTGTACCTTACCCGCGCCCGACCCCCTCCTCTCCTTTTCCCGACAGTCCCCGATAAAATCCCGACATGTCGGGATAAACATAGATGCAAGCATCGGGATAAACGAAGAGAGGCGGGGAAGCCGGAGTTACCTTCGTCTGTTTTGTAACTCACAAATGGGATATAAACAAAATAATCAGAATGATGGTTTTTGTGTTAAAAACGTAACATTTTGACACAATTAAACAGTTCGTTCAAACCTCGCTAAGACCCTTATAAGGTCCTTACTCAACCCTTACTATGTTCCGATAAAAAAGTGTGTTAGTTTACAATGTCATTTTGGCATTAAATTTATCTATCCGGAAACAAAATGTTTATTCTCAAGATTAGATTGGCTTATCAAACTATTTCAGCAGGCTAAGGCTACTTTATTGTCGTTTGTGTATAAATCCTATTTCGCAAAATTTATAAGCCAGTCTGTTGCATATTCCAAAAAAAAGCAGTACCTTTGCAAACGAAATCCATCGGGTATGCAGGTGCCCCCGCCTGCCCAAAGGAGGTGCGGTCTCCAGACCGCACCAAAAGTAAAACCACTGGGGACGCCTCGACTCGTCGGGACGGTAAAACGATAAAAAGAATACTTGAATCCTGAAACCTACAACTCGAAACCAATTAATCGCCTATGCCTCGTAAACCCATAAAAAAAGACCTTGACATGCCGACACGCTTCGGTACACGCATCACCTCAGCAGAAGACTCTCAAACAATCCAAGTGGAGAAAACCCCTTGGTGGCAGCAAGTGCGCGCTTTTTGCCTTGACCCTCGCACCCGCGTCATCTCGGGCGTAGTGCTCTTGGCGATAGCTATCTTCCTTTTAGTAGCTTACATTTCTTTCTTCTTCACGGGCACAGCAGACCAATCGCTGCTCGATATGTCCCGCGCCGACCGCCGCGAGCACCGCGGCGAGATACGCAACATCCTCGGGCTCCCGGGGGCGGCACTCGCAGATTTCCTTATCGACGGCTCTTTCGGACTCGTCTCTATCGTGCTCATCCTCCTGCTGGTGGTCTATGGGCTCTATTGTCTCAAAGTGCGTTTCGAGTCCCCCCTCCGCGCCTTCGTCTGCACCACCTTCTGGCTTCTATGGGGCGCAATCGCACTTGGCTTCCTGCAAATCATGATTGGCATAGGCACCTTCCGATGGGGTGGCGCTTTCGGCGCTTGCTTCAGTCAATGGCTCAACTCCTATATCCAGCCCGTCGGCATGATAATCGTCTTGCTCGTTGCGCTGCTGATATTCTTTGTGTTAGCAGATAAACAGTTCATCTACCGTTGTCGCCGACTGCTCGTTCGCCTCAAGCAATTCTTCCGCCGCAAACCCAAACCCGCAGAGCAAACGGAAGTAACCATTGATGATTCTATAGACCCTATCGAAACTATAGCCCCTATAGACTCTATAGACGCTATAGAAACAATAGAAACTACGGATTCTACCATAGACATCTCCGTGGACACTCCCGCCGAAGACACCCTCGACGGCACCATCACCTTCACAATCGACACCCCATCCATCGAACCCGCCGAACAAGCGGACTCCTCCGAAAACTCAGAAAACTCAGAAAACTCCGACGATTCGGATAACTCCGACCCCTCCGACTCCGACGAGGAGGTAGAAATCACCGACACCAAGCCCGTAGAACTCGCCGAGGACAACTCTCCCGAGGCTATCCTTGCCAAACTCGGTCCCTACGATCCCCGCAAAGACCTCGAGTACTTCAAGTTCCCCGCGCTTGACTTGCTCAAAGTGTACGACAACGAGACTATGCCCGTCATCGACCAAGACGAGCAGCGCGCCAACGGCACCCGTATCGTTACCACCCTTCGCAACTACGGCATTGAGATAGAGTCTATCAAAGCCACCGTCGGACCTACGGTTACCCTCTACGAGATAGTGCCGAAAGCAGGTGTCCGCGTCGCGAAAATCCAAAACCTCGAGAATGACATCATGCTCTCGCTCTCCGCCACGGGCATCCGTATCATCGCCCCCATGCCGGGCAAAGGTACCGTCGGCATCGAGGTCCCCAACGAGAAACCGCAGGTGGTCAGCATGCACTCCGTCATCGCCTCCAAGCGCTTCCAAGACGAGCAGAAGATGCGCCTCCCCGTGGCTATCGGGCGCACCATCACCAACGAGGTCTTTATGTTCGACCTCGCCAAGACACCCCACCTCCTCGTCGCAGGTGCCACAGGGCAAGGTAAGTCCGTGGCTATCAATGCCATACTGACATCCCTGCTCTACAAGAAGCACCCCGCGGAGTTGAAGTTCGTGCTCGTGGACCCCAAGATGGTAGAGTTCACACCCTACAAAGCCCTCTGCCGCCACTACCTCGCCGCTATGCCCGATGTCGAAGAGAAAGACATCATCATCACCGACTGCGACAAGGTCATCAACACCCTCAACTCCCTCGTCATCGAGATGGAGAACCGCTACAAACTGCTCATGGATGCCGGAGTGCGCAACCTTGAGGACTACAACGATAAGTTCGTCAAACGTCGCCTTAATCCCGAGAAACTCGTGGCAGACAGCCTCCACCACCAGTTCCTGCCTTATATCGTCATCGTCATTGACGAGTACGGCGATTTCATTATGCAGGCAGGCAAGCAGGTCGAGACTCCTATCGCCCGTATCACGCAGAAAGCCCGCGCCGTTGGTATGCACATGATTCTCGCCACCCAACGCCCGTCCGTAAATATCGTTACGGGTGTTATCAAGGCGAATATCCCTACCCGTATCGCCCTCCGCACACAGTCTGTCATCGACTCCCGCACCGTGCTCGACACCAAGGGCGCGGAGCAACTCATCGGACGAGGCGATATGCTCTATTCCGCCAACGGCAACGTAACCCGTATCCAGTGCGCCTTCGTGGACACCCCCGAGGTGGACGCGGTGGTCGAGCATATCGAGCAGCAGCAACGCTATTTCGAGCCCTACCAACTGCCCGAGTACGTACCCGAGGGCGCAGAGGAAGCACTCGCACCCGGCAGCGTGGACATGAAGCGGCTTGACCCGATGTTCGCCGACGTGGCGCGCTACGTGGTCAGCAAGCAGGAGGGCTCCACCTCCCGTCTCCAACGTGCTTTCGAGATAGGCTACAACCGAGCAGGAAAACTCTCCGACCAACTCGAAGCCGCCGGCATCGTAGGTCCCAACAAAGGTCCCAAAGGACGCGACGTGCTCATCACCGACCTCGACCAACTCGAGAAACTCCTCCAAGACCTCAACGCCTAACCAAGGAGGGGCGGTCTCCATGCCGCCCCAAAAGAAAATATGAAAAAACTATTTTTATATATTGTCTTGTGCCTCTCGTGTCTGCTTACTACTGCCAAAGCAACCACCCTCGACACTTTCCTGCAAACCATCTCGGGAAACACCCTTCATTCCGATTTCGTGATTACCATCAGCGAGGGTGCTTCGCAGCCGATGAATTACCCGGGCACTATCACTATGCGCGGCGACCGCTTCACGCTGGAGATGTTCGACATGGAGGCGGCATACGATGGCAAGACGCTCTATGTATATAGTGCCACCACCGATGAACTAACCCTCTCTACGCCTACCGAGCAAGAACTCATGGAAGCCAACCCCTTCCTCTACGCCCAAGCCCTATCCAAAGTCTGCACCATCACCGAGCAACCATCCACGGGGGACGCAGGCGTCCCGCCTGCGGGGAGAAAGCAAGGGGGCGGGGCGAATACCCCCACAAACATCACCATCACCCTAACCCCTAACGACCAAACCGCAGGTATCCAGCGTTTCACGCTTGCACTTTGCCAAGAGAAACAGCAAGGTATGTCTCTCTGGCTGCCCCAACAAATCACTATCAAAGAAGGCAAGCAGCAAACAACACTCCGTCTCACCAACCCCACTTACACCACCGACCTCCCCTCTTTCATTCTCACCAAACCCGATGCCTTCCTCAACGACCTCCGCTAACCGAGTACGCCCGCGACGAGTTGGGGCTAAAAGAATAAGCGAAACAGCCCCCCCCCTCAATAATCAGAATACACCGAATACTCAGATTATTCCGATAACTCCGAAGTAATAATATTTGAATAATATTTGACCATATTTGTTGAAAGAAAGGAGTTTTCGTTCATTTTTGTTACCAATTATAGGATGTTTTTGTAAAATAAAAATCGTAAATACCAAAGATGGATTGTTTAATTATTGGTTCCGGTCCTGCCGGATATACAGCGGCTATCTATGCCGCACGTGCTAACTTGTCCCCCGTGCTCATCGAAGGTCCCCAGTTGGGCGGGCAGTTGATGATCACCACCGAAGTAGAGAATTTCCCGGGTTATCCCGAGGGCGTAGCACCTTTCCAAATGATGGACGACCTCCGCCGCCAAGCAGAACGCTTCGGCACACAGTTTGTCGAAGGTGTCGTGACCAAAGTGGATTTCAGCACCACCCCCAAGAAGGTATGGCTGGAAGATGGTAAAGAGATGGACACCGAGACGGTCATCATCGCTACGGGTGCAAGTGCCAAGTTCCTTGGTATCCCCTCCGAGGAGGAGTACAAAGGACGTGGCGTGTCGGCGTGCGCCACCTGCGACGGCTTCTTCTATCGCAACAAGACCGTTGCCGTAGTGGGCGGCGGAGACACCGCCTGCGAGGAGGCATCCTATCTCGCAGGGCTCTGCAAAAAAGTCTATATGATTGTCCGCAAACCCTATCTCCGAGCATCGGACATCATGCAGCAGCGTGTGCTCACCAATCCCAAGATAGAAGTCCTCTTCGAGCACAACACCCTCTGCCTGACGGGTGAACCCAAAGTGAAAGGCGCAGACCTCATCTACAAGAAAGGCACTCCCGAGGAGGAGATTCGCCATATTGAGATAGACGGCTTCTTCCTCGCTATCGGACACAAACCCAACACCGACCTCTTTGCCGACTACCTCGACCGCGATGAGGAGGGTTATATCAAGGTGCAGGGCGACAGCCCCCGCACGAACATTGCGGGTGTCTTCGCTGCCGGCGACTGTGCCGACCCCCACTACCGCCAAGCCGTAGTCGCTGCCGCCTCCGGCTGCAAGGCCGCCATCGAAGCCGACCGATACCTCAAAGCAAGATAACTCCCAATCTTCTCAGATAATACAAAAAGAGGCTGCCTAACGGATGTTAAGCAGCCTCTTTTATTGTGCAACTAATCAATGAAGGATTAACCGTTTACTTTTGCCATGTGTGCGATGAGGTCGAGCACTTTGTTCGAGTAGCCAATCTCATTGTCGTACCAAGAGATAACCTTTACGAAGGTGTCGGTCAAATAAACACCTGCGTTAGCGTCGAAGATAGAGGTCAGCGTGCAGCCGAGGAAGTCGCTGGATACCACTGCATCCTCGGTGTAGCCGAGTACACCCTTCAACTCGCCCTCTGCAGCCTCTTTCATAGCAGCGCAGATAGCCTCTTTGGTAGCAGGCTTAGCCAAGTTAGCGGTCAGGTCAACAACCGATACATCCAAAGTCGGAACACGCATCGAGATACCGGTCAGTTTGCCGTTCAGTTCAGGGATAACTTTGCCTACTGCCTTTGCAGCACCGGTGCTGGAAGGAATGATGTTGCCGCTTGCTGCGCGACCACCACGCCAGTCTTTCAACGACGGACCGTCAACGGTCTTCTGGGTAGCGGTAGTAGAGTGAACGGTGGTCATCAAGCCGTTTACGATACCGAATTTGTCGTTCAGCACCTTAGCGATAGGAGCCAAGCAGTTGGTGGTGCAAGAAGCGTTCGAAACGAACTGGGTGCCCTTCTCATACTTGTCGAAGTTCACACCGCAAACGAACATAGGAGTGTCGTCCTTCGAAGGAGCGGACATAACCACGTACTTTGCACCTGCGTTGATGTGTGCCTGTGCTTTCTCCTTGGTCAGGAAGAGACCGGTGGACTCAACTACGTACTCAGCGCCTACCTCGTTCCATGCCAACTCGTTGGGGTCTTTGCATGCGGTAACGCGGATAGCCTTGCCGTTTACAATCAGTTTGCTGTTTTCTACGTCAGCCTCGATGGTGCCTTCGAACTGTCCGTGCATGGTGTCGTACTTCAGCATGTAAGCCAAGTAATCAACAGGGCAGAGGTCGTTGATACCAACGATTTCAATGTCGTTACGAGTTTGTGCGGCGCGGAAAACGAAGCGTCCGATACGGCCGAAGCCGTTAATTCCTACTTTTGTCATAGTGTTTGTTGTTTATTAGAATTGTTTATTATAGTTCCTTTGATAGTTCTTGTCTATGTTGTAAACCGATGAGAGAACTAAGAAATAATTAATGAATAATTACACGATAATTATATGTTACTAAATCCTCTCAATTCGTGTTTTATTCCCAAAAGCGAGTGCAAAATTACAAAAAAACTATGAAACCTGCAAACATTTACCGATTTTCTCTGCTATTTTTTACATTATGCTATTTCTGTTTTGCAAAATAACGGGTACAAAAAAAGCAGGCATTGTCTCCCGACAATGCCTTACCTTCTCAGTCAGCGGAGCAGAAAACGATTTAGAGTACCATTTAGCCGCTCCAAGAATGCTAACCAATAAAAACCAAATCCAATTGTTAAGCTAAATTCGATGGCAAAGGTACAAAAATTATGCCGAACGTTCGTTCAAAAGACGGGGGGGGGGGTAATTTTTATACACTTTTAACACTTAGTCTACCGATACTTGCTCTCGGTGCAGTCGCCGAGCATGGAGAGGTACGACTCGTAGCGGCTGGGGGCGATACGCCCGTCGAGGGCGGCTTCATAGACGGCGCAACCGGGCTCACCCGTGTGGGTGCAGTCGCTGTAGCGGCAGTCTCGGGCGATGCGGAAGATTTCGCGGAAGTAGTGCCCCACTTCCTCTTTCTGCATGTCGATGGTGCCGAAGCCCTTGATGCCCGGGGTGTCGATAATCCAGCCCTTGTGGTCGGGCAGGGGGTACATCTCGGAGAACGTGGTGGTGTGAGTGCCTTTGTTGTGGGCGTTGGAGATAGCGCCCGTGCGTGCCAGCGGCTTGCCGAAGATAGCATTGAGCAGTGTGCTCTTGCCCACGCCCGAATTGCCGCTCAGCAGGGTGATTTTGTCGGTGAAGATAGCGGAAACTGCCGATAAGTCCGACATGCTGAGTGCCGAGATGGCGTGGGTGGGGTAGCCGAGCGATTCGTAGAGCGCGCGCAGGTCTTGCAGTGCCTGCTCTTCTTCGGGAGTGAGGAGGTCTATCTTGTTGAAGATGAGCGTGGCAGGCACGCGGTACGCCTCGCAAGTAGCAAGGAAGCGGTCGATGAAGGTGGTAGAGGTAACGGGGTGGTTGACGGTAACGAGGAGCGCCACTTGGTCGAGGTTGGCGGCGATGATATGCGACTCTTTGCTGAGGTTGGTGGAGCGGCGGATGATGTAGTTCTTGCGCTCGCAGACGGCTGTAATCCAGTTGGTGCCGTCGGCAAGGGTCTGCACCTCCACATGGTCGCCCACGGCAACGGGGTTGGTCGAGCGGATACCCTTGATACGGAAATTACCCTTGATATGGCAATCAAGGGTATCTCCGTTCGGGAAATAAACAAGGTAACTGCTACCTGTGGATTTGATGACAAGACCCATAGTGGATGAAGGATAAAGGACACAGGATGAAAGACTTATTACTTTTGATGAAGGATAAAGGACACAGGATGAAGGACTAAATAGTTCCGACTTTGAAACCTCAGAGACGAATGTAATAAGTCTTTCATCCTGTGTCCTTCATCCTTTGTCCTAATCACACCGTCATTATCTCTTTCTCTTTCTTGGCGTAGAGGTCGTCAATCTGCTTGATGTACTTATCGTGCAGTTTCTGCACTTTCTCCTCTGCGTCTTTCTGTGCGTCCTCGGGCAGACCTTCTTTCACTTGCTTCTTGAGGGTCTCGATAGCGTCGCGGCGGGCGTTGCGCACCGACACCTTCGCGTTCTCCGCCTCTGCCTTACACTGCTTCGCCAGTTGCTGACGGCGTTCCTCGGTCAGCGGCGGGAGGATAAGACGGATGCACTCGCCGTTGTTGTTGGGGGCCAAGCCGAGGTTGGAGTTGATGATGGCGCGCTCTATCTCGCCGAGCATCTTCTTCTCCCACGGCTGAATCTGGATGGTGCGTGCATCGGGCGTGGTGATGGTGGAGACATTCGCCAGCGGCGACGGTGCACCGTAGTAGTCCACACGGATGGGGTCGAGTATGCGGGCACTGGCTTTGCCGGCACGGATATGTGCCAACGCGTCATCGAGGAACAGGATAGCAGACTGCATCAACTCTTCCGCGTCTGCTTGGATTTTGCTAACTTCAATCATTGTTAATTATGAATTATGAGTTATGAATTATGAGGGCGTTGTTAATTATGAATTATGAATTATGAATTATGAGGTCGTTGTCTGCTTGTTTTTCAGAGCATAGGCACTCATAATTCTTAATTCTTAATTCATAATTATCACGGAGTAACCAGCGTCCCAATCTCCTCGCCCTGTATCACTTTGAGCAGGTTGCCTTCGGTGTCCATGTCGAAGACGTAGATGGGCATTTTGTTCTCCATGCACATCGTGATGGCGGTCAAGTCCATGATACGCAGCCCCTTGGAGAGGATGTCTTGGTAGGTTATCTCGCTGAACTTCTGTGCATTGGGGTCTTTCTCCGGGTCGGCGGTATATATCCCGTCCACGCGCGTACCTTTGAACATGATGTCGGCTTCCAACTCGATGGCACGCAGCGCCGACGCCGTGTCGGTGGTGAAATAGGGGTTGGAGGTGCCGCCGGCGACAATCACCACGTTGCCTTTCTCAAACAAGCGCAGCGCTTTGGCTTTGTTGTAGAAGTCGCCGATAGGCTCCATGCGCACGGAGGTCAGCACACGCACTTTCTGCCCGATGGCTTCCAGCGCCGACTGCAAGGCGAGCGAGTTGATGACCGTGGCGAGCATACCCATCTGGTCGCCTTTCACGCGGTCGAACCCTTTCTGACTGCCGCTCAACCCGCGGAAGATGTTGCCGCCGCCGATGACGATACCTATCTGCACACCGAGGTCGGCTATCTCTTTGATTTGGCGGGCGTAGGCGGCAAGGCGTTGCTCGTCAATGCCATAGCCCTTCGCGCCCATAAGGCTCTCGCCCGATAGTTTCAGTAAGATGCGTTTGTACATAGTTCTATTGCAATTTTTGCGCAAAGATACGTATTTTTTTGCATATATCAAAAAAAAAATGTACTTTTGCAAAGATTTTCAAGGAACTGCGTGTAAGAAAGCCTCTTCGAGGCTGTAAAGAAAGTAAATGTAGAATGCCCCTACGGGGCTGTAAGAAAGCGCTTCGCGCTGTACACAGTGCGAAGCGAAGTTTCTACACGAAGTTCCTTACACGAAGTTTCTTACACGGAGCGAAGCGGAGTTCCATACACGAAGTTTATTTTATGCGAACTGAGTTTGAAGAAATATACCGTTTGGTCAGCGAGGCAACCAATGTGGTGATAACCACCCACATGTCGCCCGACGGGGACGCGATGGGCAGTGCGCTGGCGATGTACCACTGGCTGCGTTGCCGCCGTCCCGACTTGCAGTCGCTGACGGTCGTCTTGCCCACGGCGGCACCCGATTTCTTGATGTGGTTGCCCGAGGCGGACAAGTGCTTGGTGCACGAGCGGCAGCGCGAGGAGGCGGAGAGGCGCGTGGCGGAAGCGGACTTGATTATCTGCACCGACTTCAACGAGCCGAAGCGCGTAGGCGCACTGGCTCCGGCGCTGCTCAAAGCCGCGGGCATCCCGACTATGTCGCGGGCAGAAGACGCATTCAAGGAGGTGCGGTCTCAAGGCCGCACCACAGAGACTTCCTCGCCCGCGGAAACAATCGTAAATCGTAATTCCGTAAATCGTAAATCTAAAATCATCTTGATTGACCACCACCTGCACCCGTCCGATTTCGCGGACGTGGTGGTGTCCGTCCCCGAAGCGCCTGCCACCTGCCAGTTGGTTTACGAACTCATCACAGCGGAGGATACTGGGGGCGCAGGTGGCACATCCCGACAGGTCGGGTACGTCTCGCCTGCGGAACAAACTCCCTCCCTTTTCGGGGCCCCCGCAAGCGACGCGCAGCGGGGTGATTTTAGGGAGGGTTGGGGTGAGTCCTCTATCCCCACCTGCATCTACACCGGCCTGATGACCGATACGGGCAATTTCTCCTACAACTCCCGCAACCCCGAACTCTATCGGATTGTGGCAAGGCTGATAGAATGGGGAGTGGATAAGGACGCGATTTACAACAATGTCTTCAACCAGTACTCCGTGGACCGTATGCGGCTGGTGGGCTACTGCTTGAACCAGAAGTTGCGTGTCTTCCCCGAATACCACATGGCGCTTATCTACTTGAGCCGCAAGGAGTTATACAAGTACAACTTCCAATCGGGCGATGCCGAGGGAATCGTGAACATGCCGCTGCAGAGCAAGGACATCTACTATTCCTGCTTCATGCGTGAGGACAAGGCAACGCCCGAGGAGCAGGCGGCGCACGGCGGTTGCAAGACCAAGGTGAAGATTTCGTTGCGCTCGCAGGGCGACCGACCGGTGAATATCCTTGCCGCCGAACTCTTCAACGGCGGCGGACACGCCAACGCTAGCGGCGGCGAGTACTACGGACCCCTCTCCTCCGCCGTCCACCGCTACCTCTCCGGCTACACCCAGTTCTTCAAGAAAGACTAAATAACGTGAGTTCGATATAAGTGAACGAATGTAATAAGTCTTTCATCCTTGTTATCTTTCATCCAAAACAGACGAATGTAGCTCTAACTCCCCCGCCTCTCCTGAAAGGAGGGGAGGGGGTCAGGGGGCGGGATGGTACGTTCGGCACTACAGCCGCAAAGGGGGATAAAGGATAAAAGACTTAATAGTCTCAGTTTTTGAATGTTATAGTGCGGCTGAATGCCGAGTCCTCCTCCCCTCCCCCCCCCCCCCCCTAAGAGGGAGGCGGGGGAGTTGCAAAGCATACTAAATAACATGAGTTCGATATAAGATTTTTAGTCGTCCGAAAAATCGGTCATTGTCAGGGTGCGCAGGCATCCCTGTCTGCTTCTAAAAAGTCTCCCTTTCCGAGGTTCCCGAAAAATCTTTGATTTTGAGAGACTTAGAGGGTCTTTTTCCAAAAACAAACGAGGCTGCCAAACTCAACCGGTTAGACAGCCTCGTTGTCGCTTGCAGAATGGTCCGCTTATTGAATCTTATTGAATCTTCTCGCCTAAGACAGTGTACACCTCATCTCCGCGAATAATCAGCACTTGCCCGTCGCGGACTACCTTGCGCAAGCCGTTTGCCTCGTTGGTGGAGGCGTTGAGGTTACCCGTCGGCGCGTCGTACTCTGCCATGTTGAAGAACTCGCTCCAGTATTGGTCTGCCTGATAGCGTTCCATCGTGCCGCGCGGTACGAAGACAGGCGTTGCACGGTCCACGTCCTCGAAGGTCTTTGCCTCGATGGTCGGCGGCACGAGGGCGTTGACATACATCGTTTGCATCCTCTCGCAACCTGCGAAGCCGTTGTCAGCAATCTTCTTCATGGTAGAGGGGATGGTCAACTCGTTGAGGTGCGTACATTCATAGAAAGCGGCGGTACCTAATTCTTCCACTCCTTCGGGCAGTGTGATGTTGCGCAAGTTGTGGCAGTTGTAGAACGCCCAATCACCAATGGTCTTCACATTGTTGCCCGCAAAGACTACACTCTCTATGGAGCGGCAGTCTTCAAAAGCCCCCGCACCGATATACGTTACTCCGGCAGGGATTGTGATTTCCTTGAGATAACGCAGATCTACGAATGCCAAATCCATTATCTCTGTCAGCACAGTAGGTAAGTAAAGGGTACGAGTAGCAGGGATTCCCTCTCCCTCATGATAAGCAGTAAAAAAGAACCCTTCCGTACTGGTATTATCTGCATTGGTCAAATCAATATATCGAATCCCTTCTAATCCTTCGCCTGCCCTACCATTGGAGATGATAAGTGTATCTACATAATGGTAACCGCCCAAGTCTATATTGCCGCGGAAGTATTGCAGATTCCTACAGCCGTACAAGGAGCTACCCTCAGCCTTAATGTTGTTTCCTTGGTATTCGAAATGCAATAGTTTATCGTTGTTAGCAAAAGCATCACTGCCTACCCATTCTACGCTGGCAGGGAGGATTACCGTGGTGAGCGGCTGGCGATAGAATGCCTCGGCACTAATCGTTGTGATACCCTCGGGCAGAGATAAGGACGTGATTTGCATATCGCTATACAACTTCCATGCAGGATAGTTTTTCAAGTCCATGGCTCCGGTACCCGTGATAACGAGCCTACCATTGTACCAATTCCAAAAGAGGTTCTTACCGCACTTGCCACCGAAGTCCCCTGCTGCGAAAGTAGCGTATAAGGTGGTGTCGGAGATAAGTCGGAAAGTACGTTCGGGTATTCCATTACCGTCTGACCACTCTACGAAATGGTAGCCCTCGTTGGGAACAGCGGTAATCGTTACATAGTCGCCGGTATTATATGCACCACCGCCGGTCACCGTACCCATAGAAGCACATGCAGCTGTCGGAGCGGCTACCACCGTTGCCGGAACAATCTCGGCGAAGCGTGCTACTACGGTGGTATCGGAATAAACATTCAAGCGCAGATAGGTGTCTGTTTCTCCATTGCTCCACCCTACAAAATAGTAACCATCGTTAGGATAGGCTTCTCGGCGAATGTAATTATCGCATTCGTATATTTTTCCTTCAAAATTGCCATCATCTAAGTAGCCGCCCCAACCTGCAGTAATGCTTACATTGTACGATTCGGCATCAAACAGTGATTCGATAACGGTGTCGGAAGTAATGGTAATAACGCGGTTCGATTTCTCCATATTACCATCGCTCCACCCGAGCCAATTGCCGCAACTGCCGCTTTCGCTTATGGTAACTTGTAAACCATCCAATACAGAGATGGTCTTGTTACCGCGGAACCATTCTTCATCAATATCCGTTCCTTCGTCATTCACATGCTGATAACTCCCATCGAGCGAATACCCTTTCAGTTCTACTTTGTGGTAAGGCACCGCGGTAAATTCCGCAGTGAGTGTAGTGTCTTCGGTAAGGGTAAGTGTGCGTGGATTGTCGGTATTGCCATCGCTCCATTGGGAGAACTTGTATTCGTAATTATTGTTGGCTATGGCATTGATGGTTATGGTGCTGTTGTCGCAATCGGAAAATAGGATTCTTGCGTATCCGCCTTCTGTTGCCGACAAATCCAGCGGGTAGGATAGTCCGTAGAGGTTCATATACTGCCATACATCTGCTGCATTGTAGGCACTCATCGCGGAGCAGGGGACAGCGATTGAGGCTTCGGAGTTAAAGGTTTCGTCCGTTATCGTGGGCGGAACAGTACCTTTGAGATACACTTGCAGGCAACGGTTGAAAGCATTGTTTCCGATTTCGGTAACGGTGGAAGGGATGGTGATAGAGGTCAGGTTATTGCTATTCCAAAAAGCATCACTGTTAATCGTTGTTACGCCTTCGGGGATATTTACATACCGAAGCACAGGGCAATAGGAAAATGCATAACTTTCGATGGTCTTAATTTGCGAAGGGATCGTTACAGAGTCTATATAGCAACCATAAAAAGCCGAATTTCCAATGGATTTGAGGCTTTCAGGAAGGGCTAACTTCGTTATCCATTCACAGCCATAGAATGCCGCTGCTCCGATACTATCTACGCCATTGGGAATGGTTATCGTATGGAGTGACATGTTATTGCAAAAGGCATAGTCTCCAATCTTGGTTACATTAGATGGGATAGCCACATCCGTAACCAATTCATCGTTAATATACAGATTTTTAGAACGTGCAGCAGGGTTTGCGTAATCTCCTGCAAAACGAATGGCGCACCACCCTGCGAGGTCTCCCGTGTAGATTGTTTTGGTTAATTGGTTAAATTCTTGTAACCACCAACTAGACTCAGCACCAAAGGCTGCATATCCTATTTCACTTATACCATTACCGATTGTGACGGAATTTACCGCTATATTATCATAAAAAGCACCAGAACCAATCGTGGTTACACTATTCGGGATGGAGATGGTATTCAAGGGGCAATTGCTAAAGGCATAATCCCAAATGCAGGTTACCGTGTTGGGAATTGTTACCGAAGTGAGGTTCGTACATTTATAGAAAGCGTAAGTGCCAATCGATGTCAGTCCATCGGGGAGGGTGAGGGAAGTGATGTTACTGCGTACAGAATACCACGGAGCCACAGTGAACGTTTGTTCACCACCGGGTTCCCAATAATCTTCACTGACATAGTTTGTCATGTCTCCTGTGCCTTCAATGGTGAGGGCTTGGGTCTCGGTGTCGTAAGACCACGTGAGGTTGTCGCCGCAGGTGCCGCTTACGACATTCGCATGCAGGGCTATGCTACATAGCACCATGCATAGAAAACTAGATAACTTTTTCATAAAACGTTAATTGTTAATAGTTTGTGTATATATTGTATTGTTTTGGTTTTTGCTATTTTAGTCCGCCGAAGGGGGCGTAGGGGTAGCATAGAGACACAAAAAAAGCGTGAACTTTCGTTTCGCTTCATTTGATTCTTTGAGGTTCTGGACTACCTTATGTATTCAAACTTACGCACAGAAAACCCACGCTAACACGTGAGCGTGCATAAACCTGTGCTTGAATACATAAAATTCTTGAAAGTGTCCAGTTTTCAAAGAATCAAGTGAGGCTTATAACGCTTTTAATAAAAATATGTACTCCCACTAATCAACTGCGGGTGCAAAGGTACTGCTTTTTAACGAAATATGCAAGCATTTGGGGTAAAAAATGCAGAGAATATGCCTTTTCTTCCCGATTGTGCCTTCCCTTTAAGCCCCGAAGGGGCGACAGAAACCAGCGTAGGGGCTCGCCCCCACGAATGCGTCGAACCCCTACATACAAGCCGAGATTTATCCCGACTTGTCGGGAAGGGGCGACATAACTCATCAGATATAGAAATAATCACAACCCCAATTTGAATCGGAAGCGGATGCCCCATGTGGGGGCGGTGAGGTCTTGGCGGTGGGTGAGCCGCCAGACGGCATACACCTCGCCCACGCGGAAGATATTGCCAATGCCGACACCCACCTCGGTGTAGGGACTATGGAGCAACTCGCCGTCGCCCCACGCGAGTTTGAAGTCCACGAGTTCGTGCAGGCGACAGTAGCGTATGCCCGGGATAAGGTTGAAGAGCACGCCCTGCCCGTCCCAGAGCGCGTGGAGCGAGAGCCAGCCGCGGGCGCTGTATTGCAGGTTGTTCATCAGCGTGAAGCGGTAGGGGTCGAAGGCATACGACTGGTTGCCCTCGAAATGGTGGCGCATGGGGTAGGGCACCTCGCCGAAGATATAGCCCGCGGAGAACGCCCAATCGAGGGTGCCGCCCATGCCCAACCGCGCCCGCTGCTTGACGAGCACTTGCAGTTTGGCATACAGGGAATAGGTGCCCGCTTCCCCAGAGTCGACACTAATAAGTCCTTTATCCTGTGTCCTTAATCCTACATCCTGTACGCTTCCTGCCTCGGCGGAGAGGAAGAGGGTGGGGTATTGGCTGTGGACATAGCGGCGCAGGAAATAGCCGTCCACCTTGCGCTCGCCCCAACTCAGGCGGAAGACGGTGCCAATGGACTGATAGCGATAGGGGGCGGTGGCGAGGATGCCGGGCGCGAGGTTGTTGGCGGCTTGCGCCGTGTACCACGGGTCCCACCTGCCGACATGGGCGTATAGGCGGGTCTCCAGCAGGTCGCTCCAGTCGTTCTCTGTCTCTATGCGGAACTCACGTTGCCGCGAATAGGTGTTCACGGCTTGCCGGTTGGTGTAGAGGTTGCGGAAGAGGAACGAGGTGAAGTCAAACTGCCGCTTGCCGAAGAAGTTCTCGTGGTAGTAGGGATACATACCGTCCACCTCGGTGGCGATATAATGGTCTTGGTATTCCAAGCGCAGGATGTTGCGCCGCTGCGTGGGCAGGTTGATACTTATCTTCCCGAGCCCTTTCCAGCGTTGGTCGTGGAAGCCGTAGCCCGCTGCGGCTTCTAAGGACACGTTCTTCCACAGCCGCTCGTTGGTGCGCAACGGCAACCCGAGGTGCACAAACTCGCTCTCGCCGAAGTCGAGTATCTCGCGGATGTTGCCGATGTCTATGCACGTGCCCGTAGGGATATAGCCCGTGGTGAGCACCGTCGCCGCGAACTTCGCCACGCGGATGAGGGGGAGGGAATCTAATTCGGATGAAGGATGAAGGATGAAGGATGAAGGACTTATTACATTCGTCTCTGAGACCGCACCTCCATTATTGCAGTCGTTCCCCGCCCCCTGCCCCCTCCCCGCAAGCGGGGCGGGGGAGTTGTTGTAGACCGCAGTTCCTTCTTGGTGCGGCATGGAGACCGCACCTCCTTGAAAGTCTCCTTGGGGCGGCATGGAGACCGCACCTCCATTATCCACAGAACTATTTAGTCTTTCATCCTGCGTCCTTAATCTTTCATCCCTTACCTCCGTCCTCAGCAGTACGGTGGGGAAGAGGTGGGTGGTGTCGGTCTTGACGGCGAAGTCGAGCAGGACACTTATCTGCTCACGGCTGAGGCTGTGGTCGGGGGCGAACTGCTGGCGTATCTGCAGTTGGCTCAGGTAGTTCACGCGACTCTGCGTCGGCACCTCGGCATAGACCGACCGCACGGCGTAGGTGGCTGAGTCTATCCACATCTCGCCGTTGAAGGTGGCATAGAAAGGGTTCTTCGTGCGGAAATGCACCAAGTACGCGCCTGCCACGGAGTCGGCGAGGTAATAGTGATAGTAGGTGTTGCCGGAGGAAGCGAGCGGTGAGAGGAAACTTTCGCCGAGGATGTCAAGGGTGTTGAGGTAGAAATTGAGGTTCTGCGGCGGGGTGAGCAGGACGGAGTAGTCGGAGGCGGAGAGGATGAGTGCTTGCTCCTGTTTCTCGCCCGCGGGGCGCATGCCCTTGCCGATGAGATGCACGGGTTGGGTGGAGCGATAGAGGGGCAGGAGGAAAGTGGAGTCATCCGTGGTGAGCAAGCCCGCCCGCAGGCTCTTCCATAGATGGCGTTGCAGTTGCCGCTTGCCGATATGGCTGATATACAGTTCGGTAGAGGCGAGCCATGTCTGCTCGGCGTCCGATGGGTGAATCTTGAAATCAGCAGGCGGGGACGCCTGCACACCCGGGCATCCTATGGTGCGGCCTGGAGACCGCACCTCCTTTACAGCAGGCGGGGACGCCTGCGCACCCGGACGATAGTCTTGGCTCTGTAACGTCCTGTCGTTCTCTGGGCGATGGGCGCGCACTTGGGCAATGAGGGGGATGGCGGGGTTCTCTCCCGGAAGGGCGACCACCTCCGCCAAGAGGTTTGTCTTCTCGCGCAGCAGCACCTGCATGCCCGCCATGGTGTTCGGCTCGATGTCGTAGCGCTGGGTGTGGTAGCCGACGGCGGAGATGATGAGCCGCCGCTTGCGGTCGATGTCGGCTTTCAGGCAGAAACTGCCCTCATCGTTGGTGACCGTCCCTTGCTGCGTGCCTTGCAGGTAGAGGTGCACGTTGGGGATAGGCTCGCCCGTTGCCTCGTTCAGCACATCGCCCACGAGTATCACCTCGCCGGCAGAGAGCGCAAGGCAGCATGCCAAAAAGCCGATGCACAATGCCGGACGCATTGTGCTGCCCCAAAGGGAACGGCGGGCGAGGTGCCCGCGTTCCCGATGGCGTTTGGTGAAAAAAGAGGGCAGGGGCTTATTTCGCATTATGCTTCTCTATCTGGCGGTCGAGTGCATCCAGTGCCTCGTCCACCGCCTGCTCGAAGGTGTCGCACACTTTCTCCGCAAAGAGTTCGTTGCCGATACCGCGCACGCGGATGGTTGCCTCTTTGTTGAGGTTGGTCTCGCGCTTGATGACGGTCAGGCGAATCTCCATCTCGGCAGCCTCGGGTAACAGTTTCTCATAACGACGGGTTTTCTTCTCGATGTGGGCTGACAGACGGTCAGCGATGTCAAAATTGACGGCTTGGGTGTTGAGTTTCATAATAAAGGACCCCCTCCGTCTCCCCCTTAAAGGGGGAGAGATTTGGGAAGTTAGTTAAAGTTAAACAATAGTTATTTATATAAGTCTCCCTTTAAGGGAGATTTAGAGGGTCTTTGGGTCTTCTTGTTTTTTCGCTCTCGGGTGGGCGTGTTGATAGGCTTTCTGCACTTGCTCGAAGGTGGTGTGGGTATATACCTGCGTGGTGCTGAGAGAGGCGTGTCCGAGCAGAGTTTGTATGGTGCGGATATCTGCGCCGTGGTTGAGCATGGTGGTGGCGAAGGTATGTCGCAGCACGTGTGGGGAGTGTTTCTTGAGGGAGCTGACCTCGCCCATGCGCGAGCGCACGATACGGTAGATATCGTTCTCCGTCAGGGGCTTTATCTCCTCCTTGCGGGTCTGCTTCAGTAGGAGGGGAAGGGCTGCGGTGCTCATGGAGGTGCGGTTGGAAGTGTTATCCCGATTATTCGGGAGCCGCACCATGGTATCCATTTCGCTCTCTTGGTGCGGCCTGGAGACCGCACCTCCTTGAAAGTCTCCTTGGTGCGGCCTGGAGACCGCACCTCCTTGAAAGTCTTTTTGGTGCGGCCAGGAGACCGCACCTCCAATACTCTGTACTCCTAACTCCTCTCGAAACCCGAGGTAGGTCTGTATCTGGGTGGCGAGGGTGTCGCCGATGGGGATGACGCGCTCTTTGCGGCGTTTGCCGAACACGCGTATCTGCTTCTGCGTGAGGTCAATGTCGGCGGGCATGAGGTGGCATAACTCCGCGCGACGCATGCCCGTTTGGTAGAGCAGTTCGATGATGAGGCAGTCGCGGGCAGCGCAGAAATCATCGGCGGCGAAGTCCATCTCCGTGGCTTGCTCCATCTCGCTCTCGCGGAAGAAGACGGGCAACGGCTTGTCGGCTTTAGGGGCGATGACGCGCTGCGTGATGTCTTTCTCCACGCGCCCTATACGCAACAAGTACTTATAGAACGACCGCAGGCTGGATAGCCGCCGTTTGACGCTGCGGACGGACTGTTTCTGCTCGTCGAGCATGTGCATCATCCATGCTTTCACATCCTCCTCGTCCACCATCTTCGGGTCATATTGCTCAGGCTCCACGCCGAGGAAGCGGCAGAAATCCCGCAGGTCATCGTGATAAGCGCTGACCGTCTTCGGCGAATAGTGCCGCTCAATGGCAATATAATCAAGAAAATGTTGCATATTAGATTAAGGACCGTTCGCTTCGCTCACTGAAAGATTAAGGATTAAAGACTAAATAGTTTCTTTAGATTAAGGATTAAGGACATAGGATTAAAGACTGAATAGTAATGACTCTAAAACTCATAGGCGAAAGTAATTAGTCCTTCATCTTTCATCCTTCATCTTTCATCCTTCATCTTTCATCCTAACGGAGGTAATAAGTCTTTTATCTTCGTTGCGGCTGAATGCCGAGTCCTCCTCCCGCCCCCTTACCCCCTCCCCCCTCTGCGAGGGAGGCGGGGGAGTTGAAGTAAGTTTCGTCTCTGAGAACGCATAGACGAAGGTAATAAGTCTTTTTCCTTCATCCTTAATCCTTCATCCTAATATGGACGAAGGTAATAAGTCTTTTATCCTTCATCCTTTATCTTTCATCCTAATACAGACGAGGGTAATAAGTCTTTTATCCTTCATCCTTTATCTTTCATCCTAATACAGACGAGGG
>JBJECI010000024.1:0-911 GCA_051870915.1 Paludibacteraceae bacterium | reverse complement strand
TAATAAGTCTTTTATCCTTCATCCTGTATCCTTTATCCTCTATATCTCTCTCCCCACGCCCGTCTCGGCTTCGAAGGGGAACAGACCGAACAGTTCGGCATCGATATGGTCGGTTACCCAGCGGAAGTCCTTGGCGTTGTCGCCGAACTTTATCTTGTCACCATCGATGATGAGCAACCTGCCTTTGTACTCGCTAATCCATGCCTCGTACTTGTCGCTCAGTCCTTGCAGGTAGTCGATACGCATGGTTGATTCGTAGGCGCGTCCGCGTTTCTGAATCTGTGCCACCAGCGTGGGGATGGACGAGCGGATGTAAATCATTAGGTCGGGCATCTTCACGAGCGACATCATCAGGTCGAAGAGGTCGCGGTAGTTGTCAAAATCGCGGTCGGACATATACCCTTGGTCGTGGAGGTTGGGGGCGAAAATCCGCGCATCCTCGTAGATAGTACGGTCTTGGATGATATACTTATCCGATTGGGCAATTTCCACCACGTCTTTGAAGCGTTTGTTGAGGAAGAACACTTGCAGGTTGAACGACCAGCGACTCATATCCGCATAGAAATCCTCCAAGTAGGGGTTGAACTCCACACTCTCGAATCTCGGCTCCCAGCCATAGTGCTTGGCGAGCATCTTTGTCAAGGTTGTCTTTCCGCAACCGATGTTTCCTGCTACCGCGATGTGCATTTTTTTTGTAGGATTAAGGATTAAAGATAAAGGATAAAGGACTAAATAGTTTCTTTGGATAAAGGATTAAGGACACTATTTGGATAAAGGATTAAGGACGTAGGATTAAAGACTAAATAGTATTGACTTTGAAAACTCATAGACGAAGGTAATAAGTCTTTTATCTTCGTTGCGGCTGAATGCCGAGTCCTCCTCCCGCCCCCTTACCCCCTCCCCCCTCTACG
>JBJECI010000023.1:0-19177 GCA_051870915.1 Paludibacteraceae bacterium | reverse complement strand
TTTATCCTTTATCCTTCATCCTTTATCCTTCATCCTTTATCCTTCATCCTTTATCCTTCATCCTTTATCCTAAACAGTCGAAGGTTGCTCCAACTCCCCCGCCTCCCTCGTAGAGGGGGGAGGGGGTCAGGGGGCGGGAGGAGGACTCGGCATCAAGCCGCAAAGAGAAAATAAAAGAACAAAATTAGTCCACGCAAAAAAACGAAGGTAATAAGTCCCTTATCACGGCACTACCACCATCTTTCCTACTTGTCCGCTGCCGTCCTCATAGCGAATATGCAGCAGGTAGGTACCTGTTTCTGCGGGGGCGGTCATGCTATATCCTCTTGCCGGTTGCTCCCACGCACTGACTTTCACACCATTCGCAGTGTATAGGGTAACCGTGGCAGGTGCCGCTAAGGTCAAGGGGACGGTCTGCCCTGCGCGGAAGAGCGACGGCAGATGTGATACCACCGTCTCGGCAATGCCCTCGCCCGGGTTGGTATCTGCCACAAGCGGACAAGTGAACTGCTGTACCCCATCATCGCGGGTGAGCAAGACATAGTATTCCGAGCCATCCTCCAGATTTCCGTAATAGTAGGGATTGGTCTCCCCCTCCAGCGGTTTGCCGTCTTTGTACCATTGGTAGCCGATGAACTCATATCCGCCGTTGTAGTCCGCCGAATAGACCGTGATGAGGTCATTCCATTTCTGTTTTAATACCGCCGATGCGTAGCGCACATCCAGCACGAAAGTATCGCGGATGTTGGGTGCACAAACGGGGTGCTGGTGCATCTCAACGCACATCCTGTATTTGTCTGGGACGATAGTTGAGGGATACGTGCGGCTGATATTGCCCATAGTCTCCTGTATTGGCTGATAGGGATTGTGGTATACCACCGTATCGCGCAGCCCGTTGGCTTTCGCCGCCTCGTCAAAAGTAACGGTCAGGCTGTCGAAATCGCCATGGAAGATAGAAAAAGCCAACGGTAGGGCACCATCATCGGCGCATAGGTATTCGGGTACACCCTCTATGGATGCCTCCAACTGCGGGATAACGGTCAGGTTGAGATTCACCGTGGAATCGCAGCCATAGGTATTGCTGAACTTCACGCTGAAATTCTGGCTGGCGATATACGCATTCTCCGAACCGCGCTCGTAGGAGACAAGGTTGCCTTTGTACCATCCTTCGAGCAGATACGGCAGGTCGCGCGAAGAGATAGTGTCTATCACCGTATTGTTGCTGACGGGATGAATGGTGAGATTGAGAATCTCTATACTGTCGCAGCCGAAACGATTCTTCATCTCGTGGGTATATACGCCCGATTGGTAGAGTTTCTCGTTGTAGAAAGTATAACCGATATTCCGGCACTCTTCCACATTGGCAATACTATCCGGCGAAAGGATATTCGGCAGCACCAATGTATCCACCTTCGTCCTATCGCAAGAAGCATTGGTGAGGAAAGAGGTCTGCGTAACCTCAAGGGTATCGCCCGTGGCGAGTCCCTGCACAAGGAAAGTGGAGTTGGAGGTCTCCTCTGTGTGCCCGTTTACAAGACTGCGAACGGTAAAAACAGAGTATTCGCAACGCTCGTTGGTGATATTCATAGAGCCATCCGAGGTAAAGTCGTACACGCGGGCATCATCCACAATCTGCGTAAAGTTGTTGCAATTAACGGGCTGGTGGCGAGCGATATACTGCGGATAGGGCATACGCGGAGCCATACGTGTTTTGAGTTCAAAATAGCACGAACGCTCCACCAAGTCGGTCAGTCGGCATACGTATGTGGCATCATCACCCGCCATAATGGTCAGCGTAGGTTCTCTGCTGACAACCACTTTGTTTCCCTGCGAATCCATCGCGATACCTCTATTCACAAGGTCGGCGTTCTCCTCTTTGAACCACATATAGGAGAATCCTTCGGGTGCATCGGCGGTAGCCGTAGGTCTGTCGGTACATTGGTCGGTGGAGATAGTGGCGGCAGCGCAGTTGAGCGTGAAATAGCCATATCCGTAGTGTCCGCCTTGGGTACAGCCACGAGCAATCACACGCACGCGCAGATGCTCCCCTTGAGTGATGCCTAATTCCTGCATATTCAATCCCATCGTCGCCCAGTCTTTCCAATATATTGTCTTGTTATTGTCTTTATGAAGATGCCATCCCTCAGCCGCCGCATCTTCGGCGTTAGCCGGGCAATAGAACTCCTTGACACCGCAGGTGCCGTCCAGCAACTGGTCATTCTCGTCCACAACCTCCAAGCGGAAGTAGGAACGGCTCTCGTCATCGTGTGCGCCGTCCAGCACGATGGCGTATTTGAGCAAGAGGAGTGCATTGGCGGTGTCGGCGATCATATCGTAGGTAACGCTGTAGCCTCCGATACTGGTCTCTGTGCCATCGGGTAGGGTGAACCTGTTGCTCCCCGGGGTAACCCATGTGCCTAAGCGCACGGATGCCACTTCTCCCGCGGGCACCATCAGGAGAGAGTCGCCGGTGCGAGGATCGTACATCTTGGTATCCGTGCAAACGGCATGGAAGGTAGCGGACTCGTAAGGACCGTAGTTCACTCTGCCTTGTATCTCAAAGGGGTCAATAGTCATGCTTGCGTACTGTCCGTAGCGGCAATCAGCGTTGTCCAAGTCCACATAGTTGATACAACGGTTCTGCAAGCAGATAAGCGTCTGACTATTCAGATAGGTGTACGCGGTGGTGTCTTGTCCTTTCCATCCGCGGACACGGAAATCGTATGTACCATCCAGCAAGCCTTTTATCAAGAATTGGAAAAACGGAGGATTGGCACTATGGCTAAATTTACGCCAAGAAACTTGGTTAGAACGTCGATATTCCAGCGCATAATCATTCACGCTGCCCTTCCATGTAACGAGGAACGAAGAGTCCTCACAATGGGCTGATGCCTGCAAGTCAGACGGTTTCTCATAGGTAGCGGATGCTATTTGGATATTGTCGATACATGCTCCCATGCTGATTTTGTCCTCGTCCATATTCTTGTTAACCCAAACGAACACTAATGCGTAGTCTTTTTGTGCATTTTTAGCACTCAGTCGGACGCTATAGGTGGTGCCTGCGCCGGCATCGATGCTGACGTTCACCCAGTTGGGCATACCGGTCATAGTGTTGTTGCGCGTGTACGAGCCGCCTGACACATACTTCGCCGTATTCAGCAGGCTGGTGGGTATAGTGTTTGCCTTGCTGGTGTTAGCGTATTGCAGCAGGTTATTGGAACCGGTAATGAGAGTGGAGTAGTAATCGAAAAAGACATACAATATGCCGTTGCCCTCTGCCTTCCAGTCGAAAGAGATATCATACTCTTTGTAGCCGGAGGCATGCTCGGGAAAATGTATCTTTCGATATGCCATCACTACGTTCTGCTTTGCGCCGGCGATGGCGGTCTCGCCTCCGTCGGTGGATATATACAGCGCACTATCGCCTGCGGAGCGGGTGTAGGCACCGAGCGTCCACTGGTCATTAGCGGAGGCGGTGCCCGGGTTGAGTACCCAGTCGGATAAATCCTCGTATGCCTCAAAATTGCATTGCCACGGCACAGGAATCTGGCTCGCTGCTGAAACAAGCAGAGGAAGCAGGAGGGAAATGGATAATAGGGCTATTCTATGTGTTCTCATAACAAGTAGTCTATATTAATTTGAAAATTTGTAAATTTGAAAATAATTAGTGCCGCATGGCAATTTTCAAATTTTCAAATTCTTCATTTTCAAATTCTAATTAGTGCCGCATGGCAATTTTCAAATTTTCAAATTCTTCATTTTCAAATTGATTCAGCAGGGGTTATCTGATTTGTTGGATATCTTCTCCGTTCGTATTGATGATTTCAAACTCTACGCGGCGGTTTTGTGCGCGTCCTTCTTCGGTATCGTTGTCTGCGATCGGTTCGCTCTCACCCTTGCCTTGGAATGCAATCCGCTCGCCATCCACGCCCCGCTGAATCAGGTTGTTGCGCACGGCTTGCGCACGACCTACCGACAAACGCATATTTGCCTCATCGGAGCCGATAGCATCGGTATGACCCGTAATCATAATGCTTACGCTCGGGTTCGTCTGCAAGAAGTTAGCCAAGTCGCTGAGGGCGGTCTCCGATTCGGGCAAGATAATGGTCTTGTTGGTAGCGAAATAGAGGTTATTGATACGAACGCGTATGCCTTCCTTGATCGGGGTTAGGAAGAAGCGGAGCGGATCTCGGCTGAACACTACCGTGGTATCCAGCGGCATATAGCCTTGCGATAGCAATGCGATACGATAGTCTCCCGCCTGCAAAGAGGTGAGGAAGAGTCCCTCGCTGTTTGCCTCGCCGTCATAGAGCGTTTGGGTCGTATTGTTCGCTGCGACAATAGTTACCTGCGCCTCCAACGGTTCTTTCGAATCAGCCGCCATCACATAACCAGACAAGAGCGGTATGATGGGTTGAGGTACGGGCTTTAGGAAAATACGGATGGTGTCTTTCAGATCGCGCTTATGGGTAGCGAAAACGGTATCGCTCGGCTCAAACCCGGGTCTTGACGCGGCGATACGGTAGTTGGCTTTCGGCAGACGAGCCACAACCAGTCCCTCCTTGTTGGTGGTCTTGCTGTTGGGCGATGCCGCGTTCTCACGCCATATACTGAGTTGTGCGCCGGACACGGCTTGCAGGGTCTCTTCGTTGGTTACGCTGAGTACCATTCGAGGCATAGGCTCCTTCGGGATGGACTTCATGCGTTTCTTCTGACGAGGGAAAGCATAGAAGATAGAGGCTTTCACGCCCACCATGAATGGCGCTAACCGTGCCTCTTGCGCTGCCGTTGTCGAGAGAGAAGACCCATACTCCACTTTGCGGTAGAGGTCTTCTGCTTCGGTGAACGACTGTCCGAAGACGGGCGCAAAATCGGCAGGTGCATCATGGGTATTTCCCGCGTAGTTGCGGCTGTCTTGGATATTGAGCAAACCATATTCGGCAAAGAGGGCAATACGATAGCGCAAGCGTTGTGCAAACAGTTCGCCTGCGGTGGGACGCCGGTTGCCTTTCTTCTGCTCCTTGGGCTTCATCCATTGTTCTAAGTTGAGACCTATCTCTGCATAGAGCGCAGTATTAAAGCCGAAATGCACTTTTTGCATTTGCTCTACGGGCACATTATCCGCCAGCGAGTGGGTAAACATATCTTTCAACACATCCACCAGTTCTTCATCCTGAATGGTCGTGGTGAGGTTAGCTTGCAGTGCACTCTTCCCTAATACGTTCAGCCCGAGTTTCGCACCGGCTTGCCAGTACCATTTGGGCAGTTCCATACCGAAGAGGATGGGCAACTGCAAGTAGCCGGCATTCCACATATCTTTCACACCATCGTAAGAATAGGTATAGCGCATGGTCTCGTAAGGTTGCGTACCGAATGCGCGGCTGAAAGGTTCGATTAGGGTCATGGAACCATAGTGCTGATACTCAAGCCCCGTGGTGAAGAGCATACGTTTGTAGCGCATCTGATAGCCGAGTCCGGCGCCGCCGCCCACCCAGCCTGCCGCCTTGGGCTGAAAGCCGACAGCATTGGCAAGCGGATCGGAGGGCTCGTTATAGGTGAAGCGGGCGGGGAAGATAGCGGAGTAACCCATCTGTCCCCAGAATCCTATGCGATGCTCTATATCGCGCATCTGATAGGCGGCTATCTTGGCATTGTATCGTTCCACTTCTGCCACTTTGGCTTGGTAGGCTGCCGCCTCCTGCTCTGCGGAGAGCGACACACGCTGCGGTTGTTTCTTAGCATCTGCTTTAGCAGCAGACTTGGGAGCCGTTTTTTTCTTCTGCGCAGCTTGCTTCTTTTTGGCGGCATCGGCTTTCTTCTTGGCATCCGCTTTCTTTTTTGCCTCCACCTGCTTCTTTTTCTCCGCCGCGGATTTGGATTGCGGCGTGGCTGCAACAAGCGCCGTCGCAGAACTTTCCGCCACATAATTCATCACGGGGGCTGCCCAAAGAGCAAGCACCAATATCCATATCTTCGTATTAGTTTTCATATCGTTTGGTCTGAGATTTCAAATATTTGTCGTTGCAGATAACGCAAGGTTGCTTTTGGGGTAACTCAAGTGCCGCGGTGAACTTCACGCCTATATAGTATTCTGTGAGCCTCCTGCCATAAAGTTCACGGCTCATCATAGTAGGAGTAAGGTTAAAAGTAGTGATGGGTTGTCCTTGGCTATCGGTCGTCGTCTCGTGCCAAAGACGAGGGGTAAGGTTATCTTTGTTGGCTATATGCTGGATATTAAGACATCCGATATCGGCAAAAAGGGCGATATAATACCGATGGATGGTGGGACTAAGTGCTATCTCACGAGGGCGAGGTAAACGCCCGAGTCGCCACCCGACCTCAAGGTGAGCCAGCAGGTCAAAATTGAGTCGCAAATCACGATAGTGGGACACAGACTGCGTCGTAAGGTTATGCGTAGGCATATCCACCATCATTCCGTTGTACATGGGATAGGTGGCAGAAGTGGTGATTTCGCCATCGGCAATAGTACGACCAAACACATTCATGGAAAACATGGGTCCGACCAGGAAATAAAACCGCTTCCACTCCATACCGAACAAAAGGGGCAGTTGAAGATGAAGAGCATGGTTGCGGTCGCTGCATTGGGTGGCATCCGCACGCAGCAAAAAGGGGTCGCCCTCCGAGTCAACAAGAGAGATGCTATCGCGCATATCGTTCATTGACAAGGTAAAATAGGTATATTTGCATTGTAGAGAAGTGGCAAAAAGGAACTGATTGCGGTAGTAGCGATAGCCCACACCGATGGAGGCTCCGCCGCCACCCATTCGGGAAACCACAAGGGTATCACTGCGGTAACCATCGTAGGAGCCGGAGGCATCGATGGTAACAAAATGGTGTTCTTCGGGGTTTAGGAAAGTGTGCGCCTGCGCACTATAGCTCAGAAGCAAAAACAAACCAATATATACGAGTCTCCGTTGTTTCATTCGGATAAAATTTTGCGTTAATGACGTTGATTGCGTAGTTTGCGTTGATGGTGTTATGGGTTTAGGTAAACTGCAAATGTTGGAAGCAAGATAGGATACTTTCCTCCTCTCCCCCGCGGTGGGGAGAGAGAAGGAAAGTTCCGCTTAGTTATTTACGCTGTATGCGCATGGTGCTTAGTTCTGAACAATGATTTGTCCGACAAATGTTTGACTATCGGTGGTGATACGCAGTGTGTAAACGCCTGCTGCGGGGAAGTCGCCGATGGTGATGTCGCCCGTTTGAGGAACGCTTACCGGCAGCGTATGACCAAGGATATCACAGAGTTCCACCTTCATCATCGCACGTTCGCTTGCGCTGAAGTTGTTCACTACCGTTACGTACTCCGAGCGTGTGATGATATTCGGGCGAATCGTCAGTTGGTGCGATGCCACGGTTTCATTGAAGCCCTCGGGCTTTGGCAGAACGGTGATGGTGAAGTCCACCACTTGCGAGCAACTATCTCCTGCGACCACAAGGACGCGGTGGTAGATCCCTGCAGCGGAAACAGTGTCTTCCAATACCACTTCGCCGTTGTAGAGGTAAGGCAAGTCTTCAATACCGATAGTATCAGCAAGGTAGAGAGTGTCGGTAGTGATTACGTGGAGCGTGAGGGTGAAGATGCTGTCGCATTCGCCTTCCGCACCCGGCACGGTAATCTCATACTCACCTTCCACGCTATACTCCTGTCCGCGGAACGAATAGGAAGTATTTTGGCAGATATTGGCATTCACGCTGTAGTGATTATCCTTATTGGTAAGAACCAGCACACGGATAATCTCGCAGCCGCCTTCCTGCATCACGGTCGTCTCGTGTGTACCCGGCACATTGGTGTTGAAGTCTGCATCAATGTAGTACTCGCCCGGGCAAACCTCTGCGAATACGGTGTCGCGTCCTTGCTCTGCCTCGCTGAGGATAAGCGTGATGACGCTATCACACCCGTTCTCCGTCTTGAGGGTATCCACGATGTACTCGCCGGCTTGGTTGTAGGTAACACCATTGTAGGTGTAGCTGCAACCTTTGACGAAGCTTGCATACTTCGTACCCGTGAGCGGTGCATCCACAGTCAGCGTGAGCGTGACGATGCTGTCGCATTTAGCCGTGTTGACAATGGTGTCCACGTAGGTGCCGGAAGCAGTAAGCTGTTGTCCGCCGAAGAGGTATTCAGTACCATAGCATATGTTCGCCGTCAGGTAGCCGTATGTAGGCTGTGCTACGCTGAGTTCGAGCACAGTGATTAGGCTATCGCAGCCGGAAGTTGCATACGGGATGGTGTCGTAGTAGATACCCGATTCGGTGAGAGCATGACCTGCAAAGAGGAAAGTATCACCTTCACAGATATACTCTGCCGTACGTTTGGTAGTAACTTCTGCCACCGTAAGCGAGAGTTCTACCACGCTATCGCAACCGAATTGGTTCTGATAGGTCTCGGTGTAAACACCGGATGTGGTAATCTCTGTATCACCGAAGGTGTAGGTCTCACCCGCACACAAGACGTCTTTGACTTGCGTATAGTCAGGCTTCCGTACGGTCAATACCAAACCTTCCACCATGTCGGCTTGTCCTTCCACACGCGTAGTATCATAGTAGGTACCCGTAGCATCGTAGAACTTGCCATTGAACTCATAAGAACCGCCTTCGCAGATGGCCGCATAGGTATAATCTACATCGGCGTACTTCACGAGCAACTGCAGCGTTACGATACTGTCGCAACCGAATTGGTCAGTGAGGGTATCGTTCACGATGCACGATTCCGTCCAATCTTGTCCTGCCCACTCATAGACCTCACCGTGGAGGATCGAATCTACGATAGTGGTGTGTGCTTGCGCACGGACGAGGAGCGAGAGGGTAGCGATAGAGTCGCAACTCTCGGTTGCAATCGTGTCGTTGTAAACGCCGGTCTTGTCATATACCTTACCATTGAAGGTATAGGTCTCGCCGTAGCAAACCTCAGCATTGGTCAGGCTGCGTTTGAGCGCAGTAACCGCGATGTTGAGGGTAACAAGCGAGTCGCAACCGCCTAACCACTCGGATGCCTGCAAGGTCTCGGTGAACGTACCGGGCTTACCAAACTGCTTGCCGTTGAGTTCGATGAAACTACCTTCGCATATCGTGGTGTCGATATAGGTATGGAACTGCGGTGCATGCTTGATAGTGAAGTTGACGATACTATCGCAGCCGGTAACCTCGGAGGTGAGTTTCATACGATAGGTGCCCGGGGCACTGTGCTCGTTGAAGCCCATGTACTCGAACGGAGTGCCTTCGCAGACAGTGATCTCGTAGTTGTACTCAGGAGCCTCCAAGTAGTTGACGTTGAGCGTGAAGACGGAGTCGATAGCACCATCTTTGGTAGCGAGGTTGTAGCGCTCGAGCAGTTGTACGCCTGCGAGTGCGCTATCGCCGTCGATGGAGAATCCGTTCACGTTGTTCACATCTTCATATTGGCAGAGGGTAATCGCTTGGTCGTCGCGATAAGCATAGTTGATATGGACGTTGTCGATATGCACGGCTTCGTTCGCGTTCTGCCAAGTGTTCTCGCCGTAGAATGCTACCTTGATGGTCTTGCCCTGATATTTGTTCAGGTCGATAGCCACCTTGTGGGGCTCGTACTTCATCTCGTTCAAGCGATAATCACCAATACCGTAGCGATAGTGTGCATCGGCGGTGTCGTTGGTGGTCTCGTTGTTCCAGATGGTAGCGTTCTCTCTCTTCCAAGTCTCGCCGCCGTCTTCGCTGACGATAACCATGAACTGGTCATCCCAGCCGCTTGCCCAATCCTCGTGTACCTTGATGTCTTGGTTGAGCGTAGAGGGCAACCACTCGTAGGTGGTCAGCGCAGCGTCGAAGACGAGTTGTGCGGAAGCCTCTTGGATAGCGATAGCGGGCGAAACGAGCCAGTACTTCTGGAAGTAACTTTCCTTTTGGTAGGTGGAGCCCGTTACGATATTGGTGCTACCGGCATAGAAGAGGGACATACGGAGAGCGTAGCCCGACATGACGTTGTTCTGCAAGCGGTACCAACTGTTGTAGTCGCTCGTAGAGGTGTTTGCCTCGAGGGCGGCTCCGTTGAAGACATCCTTTGCATATCCCTTCATCTCAGCCCAACCGTTGACGTTCTTGTAGTCGGTGGTGGTGAATGCCTCGTTGAAGAGGGGTACGTAGGGGGTCTTGAAGGAGTTGGTACGCGACCAGTCGGAACCGTCCTTCGGGTCGGCGCTGCAATAGCGGCGTACACGATAGTAGTAGGTAGCGGTCGGCAGGAGCGAGTCGATACGCACGGAAGTAACCGTGAGCGAATCGTTCGCGTAAACCAACTTGGTCGAGTCGGCGAACTTGCCATCCAGCGATACCTCTACCGCATAGTGGTGTGCATCGTCTGCGTTCCACGAGAGGATGACGGAGTCGAGGAGCGGAGTAGAGTTGGTCAAGCCTGTTGCGGGCAGACACTCGCGCAGGGTCTCAAACTGGAAGTCATCGATGTACATGGTAGATGTAGTACACTCGGTGCCGTCTTCAAGGATGCGGTTCTTATTCGCACGGATGAAGACATACGGACCGGTAGCACCGCGAAGTTTTACCGTGAACTTCTGGAAGGCAAAGTCGTTCTCTGCGGTTGCCGGCAGATCATCTTCCAAGATATTGTCCTCGCACTCGTAGATGCAAGTATCCAATACCGTGTAGGTAGCAGGATCATCGGGGTCGGTACAGGTACCTACCTCCACCATCTTCGCAGTAGTCTTGCCGGATGTCAAATAGGTCAATCCGGCATACGCTCCGCTGTGTGCATAGTAGGTGGGGCATCCCCAGAAACTTACTTGCAGGGTATCGAAGCCTGCTCCTTTTACGCCGATCTCCGCATCGATATACGGGGTAACGACTGTTCCTTGGTAGGTGTCGCTGCTCGCATACAACTTCAAGCCATATTGACCGGAGTGTCCATAACCGAGCGTTGAGGTGGCAGGAATGTTGTATGACAAATAGGTAGTACTAATGGTTGTTGCTGTACCTTGGTTGATGTACGACCAGCATTGGTTCTTCTTGTACTGCGTGGTGCCGGAGGTGTAGAAGGTCTCTGCCGGGTCATCCTCGCTGCACTCGAAGCCTGTGTAGTACCCATTCGGATTGAACGGGAGGCAGTCGGTGGTGAAATACTCATAGTGGGCATAATCCGACTCGCCATACGCGGTACCGAACTGGCAAACGCGCCATGTATATTTGGTGTTCGCCGAGAGTCCGGAGATTTGTACGGAGTTGCCCGCAATGCCATCCACCGTGATAGCATTCGTCCAGTCTTTCACCGTGGCATTCTTCATATACTGCACGCGATACAAACCGCCTTCCTCTTTGCCGATCCACGTAAGGGTAGCATGAGTGGTGTCGATATCCGTAGCCTCAAGATGGTGCGGCGCACGCGCGGTCTGGCGTTTCTGCAGGCTGATATCATCCATGTAGAAATATCCGTAGCCCACTTGGCGGAATGCGATGTACTTGCCTTGTGCACCGGCCAAAGGCACGGTGAACTTTTGGAAGTAACGCAAACGAGCAGGATCTTGATCCACCACGGTGCTGGTAGTGAGGTCTTCGTTGGTAAGGCTATACTCAATGGTATCCAATGCCACGAAGGTATTGTAATCCGTCGGGTTGGTCATAGTACCTACAGCCACCTTTGTGGAATAGTCAGTCCCCTTGAGATAAGTTACCGAGTTCACCTTGCCCGAGCCGTCTGCTTGGGTGTTCTCGTAGAAGCAACGTCCGTAGAACTGAACCTCGGTGGTGTCTTTATCCACGTTGAGCAGCGGCAATACCGCATATACCTCGCTGTAGGAACTGGTGCCATACATGCGGAATGCACCGTTGCCGTTGAGCGAGTAGCGCACCTTATCGGTATTGAGCATCATCGTGGGGTTGTTCGACTTGTAGGTGGTGCTGGTGGGATCATAGGTGTCGAGCGCGATGCCGATGTTCCAGCACTCGGGGGTCTTATACGCCGTGTCGCTCGCGGTCGTGGAGGTAGGCCACTGGTAGGTGAAGCCGTCTTCCGGCTCAAAGCCGTACGCATAGCCGTTGCCGTCTTGTGCACGGCAGGTAGTGGTTACGATGATACGATTGCTCAACGCACCCCACGGGTCAATGGCTTTTGCCGCCGCATCCTCCACGTAGAAAGAATAGGTGGTGTTATCCATCAGTCCGTTCACCTTGTACGAGTTGCCATGCACGCCGGTGATGGTGTCGATAGCCGTAGCGGGGGCATCTTGCAGGTAAGGCATGAAATTACCCACCACCGTATCAATCATATAAACGGTATATTCGCGTGCGGGATCGCCTTGCCAATGCACAGTAACGCAGGTGTCTTCCACATCTACGCCCGAGATGAGCGGCGAGTTGAACCCACGGCAAGTGTCAATAGCGAGGTTATCCACATACATCGTTGCGCTGCTGCCGCAGTCGTGCATCATAAGTGCCAACTGCTTGCCTGCCATATCTACGTTGGCGAGCGAGAGCACCACTTTCTGCCAACCGTAGTTGGAAGCCTTGGTCAGTGTATCGTACTTGACTAAGGTGCTCGGCTTGATGGTGGTCAGTTCTTGGAAGGTCTCCACGCTCTGTGCGCTGTCCACCAAACCGACAGACAATGCCGCCTTGTTGTACACCGTGTTCACCACGTTTTGGCTTGCCTTGGTGCTGTAGTCGCTTGCATACGCATAGCCGCCACGCAGATAGAAACTGAGTTGTTTCTTCTCCGGTTCAATAATCACGGGCAGGATAACGGCTGCACTATCGTAAGTAGTGCTGGAAGCGAATTTCAAGGCTGCTTCCGTGCTACCCGAGCTCTCCAAAGCGTATGCATACGCTGTACTATTCGCAATGGAATACGGATAGCCTGCATAACTGGTAGCATGCGAGCCGGAGACAGAGCTAAGCGCGGGGTGGAGCATGTAACTATCGCTGGTAGCATACGGTGTGCGTACCGAAACGGAGCCTTGCTCATCCTTGTTGAAGTGGAACGTATAAGTATCCACAAGGTAAAGGGTAGTGAAGGTAACGGCATCTGCCCACTCGCTCTTGTCCTCGCCGCAGTCGGTGCGTACCTCTACGACATAGGTGGTAGAAGGTTGCAAGCCGGAGAGCATCATGTCGGCGGTATCCATCGGCAGCGTAGCAAGAACGGAGTCGTTGCTATGCAGTCTCACGCGAACTTGCCATGCGGTGTCCGTCGAGTCGTTGGGCGTGATATGCAGCATAGCAGATGTGTATGCAATGCTGTCCACCCATGTGGCTTTCGGAGCGAAGCAGGAAGGTATCCAACGGATGTTGATATCATCAATATAGGTAGTAACATCGGAGGTGCAGAAAGCCACATGCTTCATGTTGCTGCGTTCGCCTACGTTGACGGTATCCATGTTGATGGTGTAAGCCTGCTGTACGCCGGTCAGGAGCACGGAGTCAAAGGGCACGAAGGTGCCGTACATGCTGTCGCGCTCTGCCACGGTACCTACATAGAGGTAGTGGTCTTTCGTACCGCGTGCGTAGAAGTTAATCTGCAACTGGTTGAGACTTTCTATCGCCAAGTCGGGCGTAGCGACAACAGTAGCACGGAGGCTTTCGCCGATGAGATAGCCATAGAGATAGAGCGAGTTAGAACCACTATTAGCATAGGTGGTGCTGACATAGACATAGGGATATGTGCTTTGTCTCTCGTAGGTATCCACATTGTTGAGATACTCACCCGAGTAGCACTGCGGGTGGGTACCGGATCCTACTTGCATATAGTCCTCAAAGTCGTCCACGAATGGGATAGGAGCCAAGCCGGAGTAGCAGTCGGTGCGGAAACGCACTTGGTCCACGCTCCACTCGCTCGTCTCGTTCTCGCCGCAGATACCGCGTACGTATGCACGATAGGTGGCGTTCGGAGTGAGGTCGGTGATGTGGGCACTGTTGGTGTTGACCACATAGCGTTTCACATTCGCCGACAGTGCCAACGAATCAGCAAGCGCATCATCGGTGAAGTCAGCGGTTGTCAATGCTACCTCGTATTGGGATGCGGTACCCGTCCAGTGCATGTCAAGCAATTGCTCACCCACGGTGTCCACCACGAGTTTGGTCGGCAGCACGCAAGCAGGGATAGGCTCAAGCGCAATGGTATCAACGAGGATATACGAATAGTTCTTTTCCAACGCCTCGGACACGAGTACTACGAAACTGCCGTTGCCGGTGTAGTGGTCGAAGGGCACCACGAGGGTGTTCTTCGCCGCCGTAGTATAGGTGATGGTGTCGATATAGGTGATGGAACTCAGTTCGCTCGGGGTGTTCACCACGCCTACCAAGAGGCGATACTCATTGCTACTGGAGGTAGAGGGCACACCATTGCTGAAGGAGCTGCAACTATATACGGTAGCCCGCAACTGATAGTCTTTCAGGCTCTTGCCCTCAGGGAAAGAGATACCGGGCATAATCGCATAGGCATCGTTGCCGGTGGACTTATAAGCGTACAAATAGAGCATCTTGTGTTTCTCTATCTTGCCATCCACCTTCACGTCGTATGACCTCGTGTAGGGGATGTAAGTGCTATTGTTCGGCGACATCATGTTGCCTACCGTCCAGCAACCTACTTCCGAGCCGGAGGTCGTCTCGTAGTTAGAGAATCCTTCGCCGAAAGTAGCCACATCCTCATAGGTACAGAGTGTCTTGAAGGAAGCCGTCTTCCATGCGCTGGTGCCACTCTCGCAGATGGCTGCCATAGCCACATAGTAGGTCGTATCAGGCAGCAGGTTTCTGAGCGGAGCATAAGGCACGGGCGTTTCCCCATCACCTACCACGAGCGAATCTATCACCACGGAGTCGGCAGGCATCGTACCTTTGTTAAGGTCTTCTGCCGAGAACGGCTCGAGGCTGAGGTAGTACTTCCAAGCGTTATCGCCGCGCAGACCCGAGAGCACACGCGCGCTGTTATCGGTTACCTGCGTGAACGAGATATTCGGTGCCATGCAGGTAGCGAGCGATACGGTGACATCATCCAAGTAGATATCCGGCGATTTACCATAAGGAGTACGGAACGCAATGTAACGTCCGGTGCCGGTGTAGTCTTGAAGGCTCACCTCGAAGGAGATAGACTTAGGTACACCATTGGTTGCACCCGTACCTTTACCGCCGGTGATGGAGTCGAGTACCACGAAGGTGGAAAGGTCTTCAGGGTCGTCCATGACACCCACGATGAGGGCGTTAGATGCCGTGGTGGACATTTGCAGACTACCCGTTACCACCAACATCGGCAGGTCGGCATCCTCGCATTCCAAACGCGGCATAGCCGCCCACATAGGACCGGCAGATGCCAACCCGTAGAACATGAGGCTGTTGTAGCCCGTGGTGGAATAGTGGTAAGTGGTCAATGCAGTCCCTTGGTCGTAGTAGTTGGTCGTAGCAGTTGTACCTGTACCATTGGAGCAGACATAGGGGAAGTAGCGGCGATATGTGTAAGAAGTAGCCTGACTCATATCGGTTCCAAACTTCGCACAACCTACCGTCCAGCATATAGGCGACACGGCATTCTTATAGTAGCCTATATAGGTGCTGGTAGAGGATAGGGAGGCTATCACTGTCTTTCCGTAGTCCTCGAAACTCTCGGTGTAGCGCACGCGGGGGTTAAGCCCGACGCACTCCGTGGTCAGCGCACCCTTGCCCCACTCGCTACCCATCGTAGAACGAACATAGAAATAGTAGGTCGTTTGTGCGGTGAGTCCTTTGACAGTAACCGATTGGGTTGCCAACGCATCGTTGGAATAGATGATGTCGGCAGAATCAAGCGTTGCCGGCAACTCGTATTGGTCGGTCAAGTCGTAGTCATAGTTGGTTACGAGCACTTGCCATTTGTCGGAGGTCTTGCCTTGCCATGTAGCAGTGATGCTGTCGGAGCCAACAGATGTAGCCGTGAAGCCGAAGGGCTGTGCATCGGTCATGGGGATGAGTTCCACATCGTCCACATAGACGCTGTTGCTCTTGCCGTTGAAAGTAGAGAGCGCGATGTACTTGCCTTGTCCTTGGTAGTTAGCGAAAGAGAAAGAGCATTGCTCTTTGGACGGACCGGTTAGCACCGAATCCACCTTGGTGAAAGTCTCCCAGTCGTTGGGGTCGTCCATCACGCCGGCGTAGAGCACATAGCCCGAAGTGCTGCTATACGTATAAGCACGCAGAATGACCTCCTTGATGTCAGCATCCACCGGCGGCAGCGCGATGAAAGAGCCGTAGGTGGTGTAAGCGTACATATAGAGGCACTGCTCGCCGGAATGCGCATAGGTCGTGGACGAATACACATAGGGATAGGTAGTGCTGGTGCCGTTGAACGCCGCTGTCCAGCAGGTTGGACGATTGCCCGAAGTAGAGGTGTAACGCTCAAAATCGTCTTTGTAGGGCAACTTGATGGCAGCGGGGCAGTCGGTGTCAAACGAAAGCATCGTCCACTCTACCTCGCTATCGCCACACAAGGGGCGCACATACACATAGTAGGTATAACCCCAATTGAGATTGTTGAGGGTGAGAGTATTGGTCTTGATAGTGTCGATATTGAGCACATTACCATTACCTACAATGTTCTCCTTATTCATATATGCATCGAATACCTTGACTTGCCATTCGTCGGCATCGGATGCATTCCACGTGAGCAGGGCGGAACTGTCGGTGGGCAGCACTTGCAGACCGGTTACGGGCATACACTTGCCTAACGGGCGGATGACTACATCGTCGATATAGAGGTTCGATTTGGTAGTACCGTTGCCCGTCTCCTCCCAGCGGAGCGCGATATATCTGCCCTTGCCGGTGTAGGTGAGGAAGTTGCTGTAGAAGCCGGAGAAGACAGTGGTTACCGTGAACTCATCCATCTTGACGTAGGTAGCGGGGTCGGAGGGGTCGGTCATGACACCTACGGACACGCGTGAGCCGGTGTTGGCGGTTACAGTCTGGCAGTAGAACTTGATCTCCACATTCTGTACGGTATCTACGATAGGAGCCACTACCCATGCCTCTGCGCCAATGTTCTTCGTGAGGTTGAGCGCGTAGTTACCCGAGCGTTTGTAAGTGGTAGCCATGTGGGGCATCTCGGGGTCGTTGGAATAAATCATCCACGAGGCAGGATAGAGCGTGGATGCTGCCTCTCCTATATTATAAGTACCCTCATCTTCCTCAAAGGAATAGGTGGTACCAATCGGCTTGTTGGCTGAGGTGAAGAATGCCTTAGGCTGGCTCCACGTGCTACCGGAATAGACGGACACTACATACTTGCTCGCAGGGGTCAATCCGCTGAGCGTCAGGCTGTTGGTAGCCGCAGGCAGGATGGTGGCATCGGTCATGTCTTTCTCGTAGATAGGTGCCTTGCTGCCTTTCTTCGCCAACTTAGCCACCTTCACTTGGTAACTGTTAGCACCGGCAACGGCTTCCCAAGAAACGAGTGCGGAGGTAGTGTCGGGGATGATATGGATATCGTCGTAGAGCACCGTACCTATAGCAGGGCGTTTCTCGATGGTTACCTTGTCGAGATAGAACTGGTTGGTCTTGTCGAAATTGCTGACAAACGCAATATAACGCCCGTCGCCCTGATAGCCGGACAGGTCCACATCGAAGAATTGGAACATCTTGTAGCCCCAGATGGTACAAGTGTCCACGGGGACGAAGGTGTTGGGGTCGGTGGCGTCGGTGAGGACACCTACGATGATGGAGCGTGCGTTGTCATCGGTCGCTTGGTTCAGCGTACCCCAGAAGGAGACGTGGCACTGGTTCAAACTGAAACCTGCTTCCTTGCTCGCGATCTCCGGCGAGATAAGATAGGAGAGGCTACCGGCAGGCAGATAGGTGTTCGCAGCGGTGAACTCGCCATTGGTGGAGGACTTAGTTGCCACGAAAGCCACAGCCTCTGTCGCATCGGGAGAATAGTAACCGAAATACTTCTCACCAATCCACAACGGGATGATGGGCTGGTAATCACCGCCCCATATCCACGTCTTGAGTTGCTGGTCGGCGATGAGATTAGAAGTACAGGGCAACTCAAAGTCCTCAAAATAAGGCAGATAAACCACGGGCTTGATATACAACGCCACGGGCTCTGACCAAACGGAGTTCTCCGTTTCGCCGAGGGAGCGCACCTGTACATAGTACTTGCCGCCGGACTCGAGGCTATCCACGCGCACTTGCGTGAACTCGCTGTCCACGGTGGTGTCGCATACGCAGGAGTCGATAAACGTAGGCTGTACGTTCAAGTCCCATTCGGGGTTCGAATAAACCGCCACTTGGAAGTAGTCGGCATCCATAGACGCTTGCCACTGGATGGTAACGCCTTGGTCGCGCATGTCGGTGAAGGTGATGTCGTGAGGTGTCGTGATTTGCGGGCGCGTGCGCACGAGCACGCTATCCAACACGATACCGCGCCCGAGGTTTTCGTTTGCCTCGAACGCAATCTGATAGAACTCACCTACCGCGGGCAGGCTGATCTCCTCGAACTTCCAGTTCTTGATGGTAGAGGTGAACGCCTGCAACAGTTGCCACTGCAAGCCCTCGCCGGAGCGATAGTACACCTTCAGGGTGTCGAAGTCGCCGGTGTACTTGGCTTGCGCGTGGTAGAAGCGCAAGATAGGTTGGTAGCCCTGTGAGAGGTCCATCACAGGTGTAATGAGTCGGGTGCGATACCCCGCCGTCTGCACACGACCGCTTTGGTCGGGCTCGTTGCGGAAATAAGCACGTCCCTTACCTTGGGCGGCACCATCAGGGTGCGTTCCGCCCAATTCCGTTTTCCACGACTGGCTGTTCTTCGGAGCAACCGACACCCACGCTTTCTGCGCGGCGTCGTAATACTCCTGCGTCCAAGCAGTCGTCTTGCAACTGGCATCACAAGTCGGCGAGAAACCATTCTCGAAACCATCGGTCATGTACACTATCTGCGCATTGAGCGTTGCAGGAAGCGCACACAAGACCGTGATGCCCAGTAAGAAAAGAAGGAAATTTTTCTTCATTTGCTTACGTGATTTTAGTTAATAATTGAATGAATATATGTACCTTAATGACATATTTTTTCGCATTACATTTGCCCCTTAGAGAGGCATACAAGAATAGTACAAAAAACAGCAAAAACTAATCCATAAAGGATTGTTCCATGCCCCATTAACACTGCAAACAGACCGTCTTTTCGGTGGGTAAATTAAAACGAACGATTAAA
>JBJECI010000022.1:0-19227 GCA_051870915.1 Paludibacteraceae bacterium | reverse complement strand
TTTATTATTACCAAAAACCAAATTAGTTTTTAACGGCTGAAAGGATAAGCCTCTATTAGAATTAAGGTTATTTACGTCAACCGTTAAAAACTGTTCTGTTTATGATGGAGCGTCCGAGGGTGATTTCGTCGGTATATTCCAATTCGTTTCCTATGGCGACTCCCCGCGCGAGTTGGCTGATTTTCAGTTCTATGGGTGCATTGTTGCTATTGCTTTCCAAGAGATTTTGCAGGCGGCGATAGATGTAGAAATTGGTGGTATCTCCCTCCATGGTTGCGGGCAGTGCGAGAATCACTTCCTGTATGTGCTCGGGAAAGATGCGCTCTATCAGCGAGTCAATCTCCAATTCCTTGGGTCCTATACCGTCCATCGGCGAGATAACGCCTCCCAACACATGATACACCCCCGCGAACTGCCCGGTGTTCTCAATAGACATCACATCCTGCACATTCTCCACCACACATATCGTCTGATGGTCTCGCCTATGTGATTGGCATATCGGACACACCTCTTGGTCGGATATGTTGTGGCAAACACGGCAATAGCGGACTTCTTTTTTCATTCTACCGATAGCGGATGTGAAAGCATCTACTTCGTTTTGCGGTTGGCGAAGCAGATGCAATACGAGTCGAAGTGCCGTTTTTCTGCCAATTCCCGGCAGCGATGCCACTTGATTGACAGCATTCTCTAACAATATGGAAGGATAAGAGGAGTCCAATGGGAATGAGGAATTAGGAATTTTCTCTGAGTTATCGGAGTAATCTGAGTAATCTGAATATTCAGAGGTTTCTGATATTTTTGGGCGGGGTTACTTAGTATTGTTTTTTTGTGCCCATCGGGCGGGAATCATGCGATAAGGATAGCGCTCTCGGATATTGTCGGCGTTAGGGCAGTCGCAGCGGTGAATGCGAATACCTTTGGTTACGCTGATAAATCCGAAAATGGGGTCTCCCGGCTGCGGATTACAACACTTGGAGAGATTATAGTCCACATTCTTGACATTCATATCGACCTCAATCGCAAGCCCTTTCAGATTTTCGTTGCTGATAGGTTGGTGCTTGGAGTCCTCTTCGGGGTTTGCAGGCAGTGGTCTTATCGGGGCGGGGGCATCTAACTGCAAGAACACATCGCGCAGGCGCAGGATATCCTCTTTCTCTTGCGCAATGGATTGGTAGAGGTCGCTGACCATCTTGTAGCCGAGTTTGTTCGCCAGACGTGAGATGTCGCCCTCGGTGTAGTCAATTTTCCAGTTGTGGAACCGCCGCTCCAACATTTCCCTACCCTCGGCGGCAAACTTGTATTCTATCTCTTTGAGCGATTGGCGGATTTTGTTCTTTGCTTTGGAAGACACCACAAAATTGAGCCAGTCGGCATTGGGCTTTTGGTTGGGCGAGGTAAGGATTTCTATTTGGTCGCCATTGTGTAGCAGTTGTCTGATAGACACATTTTGGTTGTGGATTTTTCCTCCTACGCAGTGGTCCCCGACATCACTATGGATGGAGTAAGCAAAGTCCAACACGGTAGCATTTGCGGGGAGACGTTTGAGGTCTCCGGTAGGTGTGAAGACATAGACATACTGTTTGTTTGCAAGGATATTTCCTTTTACGCCTTTATATGCCCAATGCGCTGCCACACCCTTCTCCGCCACTTCGTCCATACGTTTGGTGCGGATCTGCACTTCGACCCATCGGTTATCGGGTCCGAGGACCGTGGTATGCAGACTCTCGTAGCCGTTTTCCTTGGGAACGGAAAGCCAATCGCGCAAGCGTTTGGGATTGGGTTGGAAGATGTCCGTTATCAGCGAGTAAACCTGCCAGCAATCGGACTTTTCTTTTTCTGGCACGGAGTCTAAGATGATGCGAATGGCGAACAAATCGTAAATTCTATCCACGTCGCAGTTCTGCGCCTGCATTTTATGGTAGATAGAATGTATGGACTTGGGGCGACCTTTGATGGTGAAAGTGAACCCTTCGTCTTGGAGTTTCTTCTCTAAAGGAGCAATAAATTTAGCAATATAGGCATCTCTCTCGGACTTTTTGGCATTGAGGGCGTGAGCGATGTACTTATATGTTTTGTAGTCCGTGAATTTGAGCGCGAGGTCTTCCATCTCGGTCTTGATTTGGTAGAGTCCGAGACGGTGCGCCAGGGGTGCATGGAGCGTTTGCGTCTCTTTGGCGATATGTCGCCGGTGTTCAGAGTCGCCTTCTTTATCCAACTGACGGAGCAGGTCTAAGCGCTCGTTAAGGATGTCAAATAGTATTTTATTGCTGTCTTCCATATTTTGCTTTCGTATTGGTTAAGGAGCGTTTCTACGTGATAATCTCTGAAAATCGCTGCAAATTTACGATTTTTTTTGCATATATGAAAAAAAAAGTGTAACTTTGCGGCGGTTTTCGGAAAAAAAGTATTTCCCACGAACCATTTAGGTCGATAATAATCAAAAACTATACCAAACAAATGAAAGCAACAAAAATTATTATGGTCAGCCTGCTGGGCATAGCAGCCGTAGTGATGGCCTATTTTTGCGTGATGAGCGTGGTAACGCCTATTTCTTTTGAGAACACTCGCGAGACACGCCAAGTAGCAGTCATTCAGAACTTGATTTATCTTCGTACCGCCGAGGTGGAGTTCAACCGTGAGAAAGGTCATTTCACCGCAGATTTGGACAGTTTGGTGCTATTCTTGAAGACCACTCCGAAGAAGGAGGTGCTGAAAGAGGGTAGCCTGACGGACAAGCAGTTGGAGGCTGGTTTGACGGAACATAAGGCAGTGAAGATTATGGATGCAGCCAAAGCAAAAGCCATGAAGAAACAGCAGTTTGAGAGTGTAGAGGCATTGTATGCTTATGTTTGGGCAAACGATAAAGAAGTAAAGAACAATGGTTTGAGCGGTTTCCGTCGTGATACGATAGAGAAGGATATGATTGAGACGCTCTATAAGGGTGCTCTGACGGCAGAGAATATCGACCAAATTATCTATATTCCTTATACGGATGGTTTGCGTTTTGAGGTAGAGGTGAACAACGGCTATACGACGAGTCAAGGTATTCGCGTGCCCTTGTTTGAGGCTCGCGCTCCATTCGAGACCTATCTTGGCGATTTGAACCAACAAGAGTTGGTGAACCTGATAGACAAGGAGCAGAAACTTGACCACTATGCAGGTTTGAAAGTAGGTAGCATAGATGCTCCGAACAACAACGCGGGCAACTGGGAATAAAATGAGAATTATCTCGGGACAATTTAGGGGGCGTCGATTGATGCCCCCTAAAAATATCACCGCACGTCCGACCACGGATTTTGCGAAAGAGAGTTTGTTCAATCTGCTCAACAATCGCATAGATTTTGAGGGGGCAGATATGTTGGATTTATTTGCCGGCACGGGAAGTATCGGTTTGGAGTTTGTGAGCCGCGGGGCGCGTTCCGTAACGGCAGTAGAGTTAGCACATACGCAACAAAACTTCATCATCTCGACGTGCAAGCAATTAGGAATCCACAATCTGACCGTGGTGCGTAGTGATGTGTTTAAGTATCTGAATGCTTGTGCGTTACGGTTTGATTTTATCTTTGCCGATCCACCATACGCATTGACAGAACTACCCTTACTGCCGAACTACATCTTCGAGAAACAGTTGCTGAAGGAGGATGGCTATTTTGTCTTGGAACACGGGAAAGGATATGATTTCTCAGCACATCCGCATTTTGTGGAGCAACGAGTGTATGGGAGTGTGCATTTCAGCTTTTTTCAATAAGTTGTTTCCTGCTTACTATTTATCATAATAATGAACACAGCCGCCTAACTTTAGATTAGGCGGCTGTGTTCATAGTGTTACTTTTCTCCGTTCTGGGGATTGGGTTGTTTTTCTTTGTTTGCCTTCTTTTCGGCTTTCTTTGGCTCTTCGGTAGCCTTTTTCTTCTCTGTGGGAGTCTCCTTCTTTGTTTCCGCAGGAGCAGTTTTCTTGGGTTCTGCGGAAACTGCATTCTTCGGCTCTTTCTTCGCGGCAGGAGCGGCTTTCTTTGTTGTCTCCTTTTTGGGAGCAGCGGGAGCGGCTTTTTGCGGCTCTTTCTTCTCCTCTGCGGGAGTTGTTTGCTTCTCCTCCTGCTTGTCGGCTTTCTTCTCGTCTTTTTTCTCCTCTTTAGGCAGTTGCAATGGGTTGCCCTGCGCATCGAAGAAACGAGTTTCCAGCATGCCGAGACTCTGGTTCTCAATCACTCTGACGCCGAACTTGCGCCGCCACTGGTTGGCTAAACTGCTGAAGAGTCCGCGCGTGGCGTAAGAATAGACGAAGGGGTGAAGATGCAGTCGAAGTCGCTTGCCGAAATGCTCGGTGAAATGCTCTATCTCTTCCTGCACTTGGTCGGTGAAGAGTAGGGTAGGTTGCACTTTGCCTTTGCCCATACAAGTCGGGCATACCTCCATCACCTCCATCTCTACCGCGGGTCGCACGCGCTGGCGTGTGATCTGCATCAGTCCGAACTTGCTGAGCGGCAGCACGTTGTGGCGTGCACGGTCGCGCTCCATCAGTTTGCGCATGTAGTCGTAGAGTTGCTGTTGGTGCTCCTTCGAGTCCATGTCGATAAAGTCCACGATGATGATGCCGCCTATATCACGCAGGCGCAACTGGTGCGCCAACTCCTCGGCTGCCAGCATGTTGAACTGGTAGGCGTTCTCCTCTTGGTCTTCAAAAATCTTTTTGCTTCCAGAGTTTACATCAATAGAGAAGAGTGCCTCGGTGCGGTCGATGATCAGGTAGCCGCCGTGTTTGAATCCAACCACGCGCCCTAAGCCTGTTTTCATCTGTCGAGTGATGTCGAACTTGTCAAAGATCGGTTGTGTCCCTTCGTAGAGTTTCACAATTTTTGCGCTCTCCGGCGCAACGAGTTCCAGATACTGTCTCACCTCATCGTAAACGCCTTGGTCGTTGACCTGAATGGAGGTGAAGTCGGGCGACAACACATCGCGAATGATTCCGATGGTGCGCCCTATCTCCTCGCTGACGAGGCTGACGGGTTCTTTCTTCTGGAGGGATTTGACGGTGTCTTCCCAGCGTTGCACGAGCAGCCGCAACTCGTTGTCCAACTCAGCGGCACGTTTGTCCTCCGCCACGGTGCGTACGATGATACCGAAACCTTGGGGCTTTATGGAGAGCAGCAACTGCTTGAGTCGCGAACGCTCTGCCTCCCGTTTGATTTTCTGGCTCACCATCACACCGTCCGCAAACGGTATGAGCACCATGTTGCGTCCTGCAATGCTGATTTCTGCCGTCAAGCGCGGTCCTTTGGTGTTGATGGGCTCTTTGGTAACCTGTACGAGAATGGGGTCGCCCACTTTCAGCACATCGGCTATCTGCCCTTCTTTGCCCACTTCGGGCTCGCGTTTGATTTTGTCCGTTGCCGGCACTTTTCTTCTGTCCGACACCGCTTTCGTAACATACGAACGCAGTGTGCGGAACTGTGCACCCAAATCCAAGTAATGGAGAAAAGCTTCTTTCTCATAGCCTACATCCACAAAGACTGCATTCAGCGCGGGCATCACTTTCTTCACTCGCCCGTAGTAGATATTCCCCACTGCGAAGTTGTCTTGATTCCGCTTTTCGCGGTTCACCTCTTGCAGGCGGTCATCCTCTGTTAGCGCGATAGCAATCTCTTGTGGCTGTACATCCACAATCAATTCGCTTTTCATACTACATAGATAAATAAAATTAGTTCAATAGAGTTCAATGGTAGTGCCCTTTTCTTAATTTGAAAATTTGTAAATTTGTAAATTTGAAAAGTGCCATGCGGCGGAAATCATTTTCAAATTTTTCATTTTCAAATTTTCAAATTCCTATCATTGAGCAACTACCCTGAACAATATTGAACACACACGCTAAATCGTCTTACTTATGCTTATGACGATTCTTGCGCAAACGTTTTTTACGCTTGTGAGTAGACATCTTATGTCTCTTATGCTTCTTTCCGTTTGGCATAATTGTTAGTTATTAAATGGTTAATTATTATGTTGTTTTCGTAAGTTTGCGTATTAGCGTACTTCCTTTGCGAAATCGCGGGAAGCCTTGAAAGCAGGAATCTTATGCTCGGGCACCTCTACGCTGGTGTTTGCAAGAATGTTGCGTGCAATCTTGGCAGCGCGGGTCTTGGTAGTGAATGTGCCGAAACCGCGGAGATATACGCTCTCGCCGTTTGCTACTGTTTTCTTGATGTTGCTCATCGCAGACTCCAGTATATGACCTATCGATTTCTTGTCATAACCGGTCTTGATTGAAATTTCCGTGATAAGTTCTGCTTTTGTCATAACAGTTAATAGTTAACAGTTAATAGTTAATATTTCAAAGTATTTATGTGCGTAACCAAGTGTTTTAGTCTATTTCCCGCGAAAAACGGTGCAAAGTTACTATAAATTATTGAAATACAAAAGTTTTTTGCGAAAAAAATTGCTTTTATGTGCTTTTTTTTGTAATTTTGCGCCCCGAAAAGGGAATAAAAGCGTTTCAAGTTTCAAGTTTTAGGTATGGTAACCTTTCATTCAGAAACTTGAAACCTGAAACTTGATACCTGAAACTTGAAACTCGAAACCAGAAACTTGAAACCGGAAATATAGAATATGCAAACTTCTCTCCTTCATACCTCTCTTTATCGGTGGTACGACCACAATCACCGCGTACTGCCATGGCGTGATACGGATGACCCCTATGCCATCTGGATTTCTGAGATTATCTTGCAGCAGACGCGCGTGGTGCAGGGGATGGACTATTTCCTGCGGTTCATGCAGCGATTCCCCGATGTGCGAACATTGGCTGAGGCTGGCGAGGATGAGGTGCTTCGCTACTGGCAGGGGCTCGGCTACTACTCTCGCGCACGCAACCTCCACAAAGCGGCGAAGATGATGGTGGAGCAGGGCAGGTTGCCTTTCCCTCAGACCTTCGAGCAGATACGCCTCCTCCCGGGCGTGGGCGATTATACGGCAGGGGCGATAGCATCCTTTGCTTACAACCTGCCTTATCCCGCCATGGACGGCAATGTCTATCGGGTGGTGGCGCGGCTCTTCGACTGCGATATGCCTTTCGACACCACGCAAGGGAAGAAGCATTTTCACCAACTGATAGAGCAGATATTAGACAAGGCGAATGCGCGACTGTTCAACTCCGCCGTGATGGAGTTCGGCGCGCTCTATTGCACGCCCTCGTTGTCTCAATCCGAAGATGAGGAAAGCCGTTGCACGCGCTGCCCCTTGCAGGTGCATTGTCTTGCTTATCAACACCATACGGCGGAACTACTGCCCGTGCGCAAGCCGCGACCACAACTGCGAGACCGCTATCTGAACTATTACATATATATTTCCCGCGCGCACGAGGGAGAGGAGCCGCAGACGCTGATTCAGCAGCGGACAGGCAAGGATATATGGCAGCATCTGTATGAGTTCCCCTTGCGCGAGACACAGGATGCACTACTGTCGCCCGATTCGCCTGCGTTTAATAGTTCCCTGTCCGACAGGCTTATCGGGAAGAAGGGCGTGGTCTATCGCGATTTCACGCACGTGTTGTCCCACCAGCGCTTGCATGCCCGTTTCTTCTACTTGCTCGTAGAGACCCTTCCCACCATACCCGACACACTCACCATCCCATGGTCGCGTTTGGACGACTATGCCTTTTCCCGCCTCACGCTAAACGCTTTGTCCGCACTAACCCATGCCTAATACGAGTAGTTATCTTGATAGGAGTTTAGCCCTATTAACAGGTAAGCAATAAGCATGCATACTCAATTAGAAACTACACAGAGAGACTGACCTCTATATTAAAGTCAGCCTTTGTGTGTAGCACAAATAAAAAGATTTTCAGATCTAAAATCAATAAAAACTTGCATATTTCCTAAAATAATCGTACCTTTGCAGCGAAAAAATTGGTATATAACTATGAAAACAATTTTGCATTACATATCTTGTACGTTGCTGCTGGCGGGGTTGCTTTGGGCGGAGCCTGCGGCTGGGCAGACGGATTCGGTGGGCAATGCGTCCCAAAAAACGCGCAAGGAGAAGAAAGTGTATCCCACTATCAATCAGCACCATGAACTGCGAATAGGGTGGGGTGATATGATGTTCGAGACCTTAGTATGGCATGAGAGAAAACTCTTGCCGTGCATGAACGGCGACATCTATCAGAAGAACTACCGTTATACGCAGCATTGGTTTGCGGAGTATTTGTACCGTGTGAACTTCTGGTTCGGCGTGGGCGGAATGGTGGACTATGGTGGCGTGTATTGGGACAAGGTGCAGCGCGATGCGGCGGGCAACGAGTTAGAGAAAATGTACACCGCGTGGTTCGCGAATATCTCCATGATGCCTGTGGTGCGCTTCACTTACTACGAGAAGAACCTTGTGCGTCTCTACTCTGCGCTGGGCTATGGACTGAATATCAACACGGGTACGGAGTTGGACTACAAAGGGCGCGAGACCGCCTGCTCGGGTGTGCTCAACTTGACGTTGCTGGGCGTGAGCGTAGGCAATGAACACGTGTTCGGCGGCGTGGAGTTGGGCGGTATGTTTGCCATGGCGAACAAACAGGAGATTTACATGTGCGACTCTCGTATTTTCACTGCCTCCATCGGCGTACGGTTTTGATAATTAGGAATTATGAATTATGAGGGCTCATGCTCTGAATAATCAGAGTAATCTGAGTTATCAGAGTACTCTATAATTCAAAAAAACACTAACCACTAACCACTGACCACTATGAACAAACCTACTCACATCTTCCTTTTCCTCCTCCCCCTGCTCCTTTCAGGCTGCTACAATGATAATGTTCGTTTGGTGGACTTCTCTAAAGTAGATGCCGGTGAAGGTACTTTCCATGTGTTTTCGCAGCAGACCACCGACATGGGGAATATCCAATGGAGCGATGCTCAGTGGGAACTCTTCGCGCAGTCTTCAATTTTAGCAGGCGAGGACGCCCCGATGGGTCGGGATTCAAGCACCTGCGCAACCGGACATTGCCCCGCCCCCTGCCCCCTCCCCGCAAGCGGGGCGGGGGAGTTCGCCTGCGCACCCGGACAGCCGCAAAACCCCGACGACTCTGTGCCGGCGCCTATGCGGGCTTCGTCCACCAACATGAACGCCGTAGTGCAGCAGTTGGTGGACTGGGGCTATGGGCATAAAGCCATCGAACTGGCGGGCGTGTATGATTCGGAGGATACGGATAAGAACCCGATTACGCTCTCCGGCAAGGTCATCCTGCCGGCAGACGGGAAGTTCAAGCGCTATATCCTTGTTTCGCACTATACTATCACCGCCAACGAAGAGGCTCCCAGCCAGACCTTCTCGCTCGAGGCGCTGCTGGTCTCGTTAGGCTATGCGCTGATTATCCCCGACTACCTCGGCTATGGCGTTACGGCGGATATGGTGCATCCCTACCTCGTGATGGAGACCACCGCTAATAATGTGCTGGACATGTATTTCCAAGTGCTACCGTTCATGCAGAAAGCGGGCTTGGCACCCGAGCACGATGATATTTACCTCATGGGCTATTCGCAGGGCGGCGCGGTTACTATGGGCGTGCTCCACATGATAGAGACACGCTATGCTGACCGGATAAAGGTGCGCCGCGTCTTTGCAGGAGGCGGACCCTACGACGTCAAAGCCACTTACGACAAGTTCATCGAGACCAACTACGCTTCTTATCCTTGCGCTGTGCCCTTGATGACACAGGGCGTGGTCGTGGGAAATCATCTGAATTTGGACTTGCAGAAGATATTGCAGCCGCGTATCTACGAGAATCTGAATGAGTGGATTAACTACAAGAAATACACCACCGGTCAAATCAATGAACTGATAGACACGCACACTACCAGCGACCTGCTCTCGCCTATCGGCATGGACAGAACCAGCCCCGAAATATCCGAACTCTACAAGGCACTGACGCTCAACTCTATCTTGTCCTATTCGTGGACACCCGATGCACCGGTCTTTATCTTCCATTCTATTGACGATGATATAGTGCCCTACGTGAATGCTACGCTCGCCAAGAGCAAGTGGCAGAACGGCAATATACAATATAACTTCGGGCACTACGGCAACCACATCGCCGGCATGCTCCGCTTCCTGATGAATGTACGTACCTTACTAATCAATGAAGAGAAAGAAGAAAATGGCAACTATAGTTTCTAAGTATATGAAGCGATTAGGCACTTATGTGCTGCTGTTTGTAGCGATAGGATTATGCAGTTGCGACCCGAATGCGAAGGCGTACACCAAGCATATAGAGGTGGATATCAATGTGCAGAATGTTTCCGCGGGCTTCGTGCAGGTGGAGTTCAGTACCAACCGTGAGGCGTTCTATCTTATCAGCATTCAAAAGGCGCAAGAGAATGTCAACCCGCAGGAGTTTGCCAAGACCTTTATGTTGCTGGCGTTGGATAGTGCCTACCTCGATTATCTGGAGTGGCGTAACGGGGAACTGCAGAAGCATACCCCCTTTGTGGCGGACTTCTCCTCCCACTCTTTGCAGTACGGTACCACCAACCGCACATTCTGCTTTTTGGAACCCGACACCGAGTATTGGGTGTTTGCTTTCGGTGTTGACCCCGAGAGCAATAAGCCCTTCGGCAAGCTCTTCCTCCAAACGGTTACCACCAAAAGCGAGTCGGTCTTGTCAATGGATTTTCAGTATCGAGTAAGCGGCGAGTGGGACTATGTGTATCCCAAGGATACGGCGGGGAATATCATCTCGGATGTGCCGTGGACGGGTATAACAGTGGATAGTTTGGCATTGAGCGAATACTTGAAGGCGACCGGCAAAGAAATGGTTCTCGGTAAGTTCTTCATAGAGATGTTCCAAGTGATTTATGAAAATAAGTTGGATAATAGGATATTTTACGGTGTGGAATCGCATCAAAACAATGGGGACTATGATGGCACCACCATTACAAAATTTGAGGAAGGTCATACCTACTACAGTGCATTTGCCGTATTAGACGGAATGCTATCCTTTCCCCCGCCGCGTACAAAATACGACATCTACCGCTTCACGTGGCAAGGCGATTCCACCGACCTTTTCTTTACCCACAAAGACTGCACCGGTGGTGCGTGGTAATTAAGAACTTACATACCGAAAAAATAGAGAGGCTGTCTAACAAGTACATCATGCGCTGATGGATAGACATTCATTCTCTGTAGGAGTTTCGTTTTTGACTCGGTATAGTCTCGTCCAGATACCGATCAGAAACCGATCAGAAACCGATTAAGACTGCTGGGGAACAGGAGGGTAAGAAGTGGAAGGTAAAAGACTACTAATTACCGTATGGATGCTACGTTACATTAAAAAGAGACTGCCTAACGGACTTGTTAGATAGTCTCTTTGTTTATTTGGGAACTGCTTGGGGAAAATCAATGCAAAACCTTTCGTTTTGTTCTAAAATGCAGAAATGTTACTACCTCTAACCCGTCTCCGTGCATGTGTATGTGTGGGCATAGTATATTCATATACGCTGCTATTCGTTTAACGTCCACTCGTGTGCGCGTGTGAGGTCTTATGAAGGATATTTACCTCCAAAGGCTGTTTTCTTTCGATTTGCGGGGATGGAGGTTTGCTGCCGAGGGGGTGTCTGTATAAGATAAGAAAAAGCAAAATTTCGCAAATTTATTGCTCAAAACATTTGCATATTCCAAAAAAAAGTCGTACCTTTGCACTGGATTTTGCGGCTATGTGTTGCAATGTATATGAAATTTTTTATTTGTTATGGAAACAACTATTCAATATCCCAAAGTACATATTGATGTAACGTTAGATGATGTGTCTGTTACGACTCACTTGAAAACCCTGCTGAAACAGATGAAGGGTGTACGTTCTGTGAGAGTGAAGACGGAATGTCCGAAAACAGAAATGACAGAGAAAGAATTTTACGATAAGATAGACCACTCTCTTCAGCAAGCAACGGAAGGGAAAGTGTATCGCAGTATGCCCGGGGAAAGTGCTGACGCTTTTCTTGACCGGCTGATAGCAATGGGGGATTGATATGTATTCGGTTGTATATACCATAGACGCTCAAAAAGATATTGCTCTTCTTCATAAGCATGCGCCACAAGCCTTGAAAAAATTGCGGAAGTTAATCGTAGAATTGGAAGAGCATCCGCGTTCGGGTACGGGGCAGTGTGAACAACTGAAACATTATCAGGAGGAAACATGGTCGAGACGCATTACAGCGGAACATCGTTTGGTGTATCGGATACATGATGACAGAGTGGAGGTATTGGTAGTGGCTGCTTATGGACATTATAGATAATATGTGGAAATAATTATAAACCTATGATAGATAACGACAGAATTATTCCGGTGAAGATAGACGAGGAGATGAAGACCTCGTATATCGACTATTCGATGAGTGTGATTGTGTCGCGCGCCTTGCCCGATGTGCGCGACGGCTTCAAACCAGTACACAGACGCGTGCTGTTTGGAATGAACGAATTGGGCAATACAAGCGACAAGCCGACGAAGAAGAGCGCACGTATCGTGGGTGAGGTGATGGGTAAGTACCACCCCCACGGCGACAGCAGTATCTATGGCACGCTGGTGCGTATGGCGCAGCCGTGGGCTATGCGCTACACGCTGGTGGACGGGCAAGGTAACTTCGGCTCGGTGGACGGCGACGGCGCAGCGGCTATGCGTTACACCGAGGCACGCCTCTCCAAACTGGCAGAGGAGATGCTCCGCGACATAGAGAAAGACACGGTGGATATGCAACTGAACTTCGACGACTCGTTGCGCGAGCCGACGGTGTTGCCCTGCCGATTCCCGAACCTGCTGGTGAACGGCGCGAGCGGTATCGCCGTAGGTATGGCGACGAACATGCCGACTCATAACTTGGGCGAGGTGATAGACGGTTGCGTGGCGTATATCAAGAACATCGAGGCGCGGATAGCCGATCCGAGTGTGGAGGAGATAACGGTGGATGAACTGATGGAGCATATCAAAGCCCCCGACTTCCCGACGGGCGGCACGATATACGGCTACCAAGGGGTGCGCGATGCATACGAGACGGGTAGGGGACGTATCGTCATCCGCTCCAACGCCGACATCGAGACCGAAGACAACGGACGCGAGCGGATTATCATCACGGAGTTGCCCTACGGCATTGTGAAGAGCGAATTGGTGAAGAACATCGCCGAACTGGTCAGCGACAAGAAGATAGAAGGTATTGCCGACATCAGCGACCAGTCGAAACGCGATATTCGTATCGTGATTGACGTGAAGCGCGATGCGAACGCGCAGGTGGTGCTCAACAAATTGTATAAGTTCACTGCCTTGCAGTCGTCGTTCGCGGTGAATAGCATTGCGCTGGTGAAAGGGCGCCCGATGTTGCTGAATCTCAAGCAGTTGGTAGGTGCCTTCATCGAGCACCGCATGGATGTCGTAACGCGCCGCACCCGCTACGAGTTGAAGAAAGCGCAAGAGCGTGCGCATATCTTGGAGGGTTTGATTATCGCGGTGGACAACATCGACGAGGTGGTGCGTATCATCCGCGCCAGCCGCACGCCGGCAGACGCTCAGGCGAACCTTGAGGCGCGCTTCCACCTCGATAACCTGCAATCGAAAGCCATCGTGGATATGCGTCTGAGCCAACTGACAGGCTTGCGTATCGACGAGTTGAAAGCCGAGTACGCCGAGTTGGAGAAACTGATTGCCCACCTGAACGACCTGCTTAACAGCGAGACCATGCGCTACGACGTTATCAAGGACGAGTTGCTGGAGATTAAGGAGAAATATGCCGATGAGCGCCGTACGCAGATTGTGAAGATGGCGACGGAGTTCAACCCCGAAGATATGTACGCGGACGATGATATGGTCATCACCATCTCGCACCTCGGCTATATCAAGCGCACGCCGCTGAGCGAGTTCCGCTCGCAGACCCGCGGCGGTATCGGCTCGAAAGCCTCCGCCTCGCGCGACCAAGACTTCATTGAGTACGTACACCAAGCGTCGATGCACTCCACGATGATGTTCTTCACCGAGATGGGACGGCTCTATTGGCTGAAAGTGTATGAGATACCCGAGGGCAACAAGCAGTCGAAAGGTCGCGCTATCCAGAACATGATAAACCTGCAAAAGGGCGACAAAGTGCGGGCGTTCATCAACGTAAAGGGCTTGAACGATGAAGAGTATGTCAACTCGCATTACCTCATCTTCGCTACCAAAAACGGCTTGATGAAAAAGACCACGCTGGAGTCGTACTCGCACCCGCGTGCGAACGGTATCATCGCTCTCGGCTTGCGTGAAGGCGATGAACTGATTGGCGTTACGCTGACCGACGGCGAGAGCCAGATGTTGATTGCTTCGTACAACGGCAAGGTGGTACGCTTCCCCGAGAACACTGTGCGCCCGATGGGACGCGGCGCGAGCGGTGTGAAAGCGATTTCGCTGGACGAAGACGGACAAGACCGCGCGATTGGCATGATTTGTGTAGAGCCTAACTCAGATAAGACCGTGCTGGTGATTTCCGAGAAAGGCTACGGCAAGCGCACCGCGCTGGATGACGAGAACGGCGAGCCGATTTATCGTATCACCAACCGTGGCGGTAAGGGCGTGAAGACGCTGAACATCACCGACAAGACGGGCGCGCTGGTGGGCTTGGAAGCCGTAACGGACGAAGACGACCTCATGCTCATCACCAAGTCGGGCACTGCCATCCGCATGGCTATCGACACGATAAGTGTGCAGGGACGCAACACCCAAGGCGTGAAACTCATCGAGTTGCAGAAGCGCAACGACACCCTCATGTCCGGCTGTATCGTGCCGAAAGAGGAGGAGGAAATCGCGGAGGCAACCGCTGAGGACACTGCTACCGAAGCGCCTGAGGAAGAGGCATAAACAGTATAATTGTCAAATTGTAAATTGTCAAATAGTAAAATGAAAAAGACACTTATTATGGCAGCACTAGTGCTGATAAGCGCAGGCTGCTTTGCCCAAAAGGCAAACGTGAAGAAAGCGAAGAACCTCGCTTTGCAGGAGTCGCCGGACTTCTCCGGTGCACGTGCCGCAATCAACGAGGCATTGCAAAACGACGAGACCAAGGACTTGGCGGACACATGGTACACCGCAGGACTGATTGGTTATCAAGAACTTAGCAAAGAGAACGAGAAGACCTATCTCGGTCAGGCGCGCGACGAGAAACGTGCCGGCGAGGCGGTGGTAGAGAGTTTCGACTACTGGATGCAGGCGGCTAACTTGGCAGGACAAAAGGTGCTGGACAAGAAAGGCAACGAGGTGTTGGCTGACAAGAAGACCTATGCTTTGCTGCAAAAGAAAGTGCTGGAGTACTACAAAAACCAAGAACTGGTGAAGTATGGTATCTACCTCAACGACCAGCGCGATTTTGCTACGGCTTACAACGTGTTCCAGCGCCACCTCTCTATCCCCGAACTGCCTCTGATGCAGGATGAGAAACTGCAGAAAGACATGCCGAAGGATACTATCTACGACCAGTACAAGTACTACACCGCTATCTTTGCTATCCAAGCCGAGATGCACCCCGAGGCTATCGCCGTATTGGAGGAGATGAAAAACGGCAACTACGAGGCTATCACGGTGAACCAGTTCCTCTACCAAGAGTATGTGAACGTGAAGGATACTGCCAACTACGTGCGCGTGCTGCAAGACGCGGTGGCTCGTTTCCCGCAAGAGCCGTGGTTCCTACAGAACCTTATCAACCACTACATTTTCTCCGGACAAGAGCAGGAGGCTATCAACTACCTCGACCAAGCCATTGCACGCGAGCCTAATGTGGCACAGTATCATTTGATTAAGGGTAACCTCAACGAGAATCAGAAGAACTACGAGGCAGCGCTGGCTGATTTCGACTGCGCACTGGCTATCGAGCCGACGATGGCGGACGCTGAGGCAGGCAAGGGGCGTGTGTACTACAACCAAGCCGTGAAGATGAACGAAGACGCGGCGCTGATTGCTGACGCGAAGGAGTATAAGAAGGCATTGGAGGAGATGAACGCAATGTTCCGTCAGTCCTTACCTTTCTTCGAGAAAGCACACGAACTGGCTCCCGACAACCGCGACTATATGATTACCCTCCGCGGATTGTACTATCGCTTCGATATGACCGATAAATACAACGCTATCAATGAGGAACTGAACAAATAATGGGCAGGATTCTCGCTATAGATTTTGGAAAGAAACGCACAGGATTAGCCGTTACGGACATGCTCCGCATAACGGCTAATCCGTTGATTACCATAGAAACAAAAGAACTATTAGGGTGGTTGACCGAGTATTTCGCCCGAGAAACGGTGGACGAGGTAGTTATAGGACACCCGAAGCAGATGAATGGGGAAGACAGCGAGTCTATGCAGTATATACGCCCCTTCGTGGCACGATTCCGGCAGACCTTCCCCGACAAACCGATAACCTACTATGACGAACGATTCACCTCCGTCTTGGCACACCAAGCCATGATAGCCGGAGGCATGAAAAAGAAAACCCGCCAAGACAAAACCCAAGTGGACAAACTCGCCGCCTGTATCATCTTGGAAGGGTATTTAGACGCGCAGAGGATGTGAATAGCGTGAACTCGAAATAAGAATCTTTTACACAAATACGACCACACGATTATTGTTTTTCAACAAAAATTTCCAAAAATAATTCAAATATTTTTTTCTCTAACATATAATTTTCGTGTAATTATTCATTAATTTAGACAATGATATACATGTTGACCCATCGATTCGAAATTGAGTTATGTCGCCCCTTACAGGGCTAATATTGTGGAGGTGTCCCATTTACGTAGGGGCGAGCCCCTACGCTGTTTTATATCGCCCCTTCGGGGCTTTTCATTTGATAAAAAAATGGGTCAACTCATATATCATTACCATAGTTTTTGTAAAATCGTAAATCGTAAATCGTACATACACAATGATATTACCTATTTATTTATATGGTCAGCCTGTGTTGCGGAAAGCAACGGAGGAAGTGGCAGAGGGAGAGTTGGACTTGAAGCAACTCATTGCCGATATGTGGGAGACGCTGGCAGCGGCTGAGGGTTGCGGCTTGGCAGCACCGCAAGTGGGCTTGTCGAAGCGTCTGTTTATCGTGGACGGCAACGAGTTGGCAGAAGACTATCCCGAGTGCAAAGACTTCAAGAAAGTGTTTATCAATCCTGAGATTATCGAGGAGAGCGAAGAGACTATCTCTTTTGCCGAAGGTTGCCTTTCGCTGCCCGGTATCTCGGAGAACGTGGTGCGTCCGCGTACTATCACTATCAAGTATCAAGACGCTGACTTTCAGGAGCATACCGAGACGCTGACGGATTTTGCCGCGCGTATCGTCCTGCACGAGTATGACCATCTGGAGGCGCATGTCTTCACCGACCGTATTTCACCAATACGTCGCCAGTTCTGCAAGAATAAACTCGGCAATATCGCCAAGGGCAAAACCGCCGCACGCTACAAAACCAAACGATAATGCTTCTTGTGGGTTGTTTTCGTTGTTTACGTAGTTTTTGTAGTTTTCGTATTTATGCGTAAATCGTAATTACTGATGCGTTTTCGTTTCGTACTTCTATTCACATGAACTCGTTTATATACAAAAACAAACAATAATACTTTACAAAAACTGACAAAAACTTTTTTTATTCAACAAATATTTTTTGATATTAACAAAAACAAAATTACCTCTTGACTGCTGAAAGCATACACTTATCGCAAGGTCAAATCAAATAAGAAAATTAAGGAATCACCATAATTAATTTTGTACTAATACTTTATAACACATTTAATAGAAGTTCCCCGAAAAAATTCCCGACAAGTTCCCCGAAAAGTTCTCGATAACTTCCCGACAAGTCGGGATAAACAGGGATAAACTGGGATGCAAGTAAAAGCATCACTAATAGTAAATCGTAATTTGTAATTCGTACATTCGTACATTCTTCGATGGATATTCTTTCTATCATACTGATTGCCATCGGCTTGGCGATGGATTGCTTTGCGGTCTCGGTCTCGAAAGGGTTGGCAACGAGTTGCGTGGTGCGCCTGGGGGAGCAGCATTGTGCTCGCTTCTCTCCAAAGGCGGTACTGATGGCGGTGCTCTTCGGCTTGTTTCAAGGCGGAATGCCGTTGATAGGCTATTTCGCAGGCACGCTCTTTGCCGATTTCTTCTCGAAGTTCTCGCCGTGGATTGCCTTGGGCTTGCTGGTGTTCATCGGTGGTAAGATGATTTACGAGTCGTACCACGAGGACGAAGACCACCATAGCGCGGACGATTTCTCCTTGAAAACTCTGTTGCTTTTGGCGGTTGCCACCTCCATTGACGCGCTCGCCACGGGTGTTATCTTCATCCCCGTGCCAGAACGGCTGTGGGTGGGAGTAGGGATTATCGCGCTGGTGAGTTTCCTCTTCTCCGTAGGCGGCTACCTGATAGGCAAGTATGCAGGCACAAAGTTCCACCTCAATGCCAACCTCATAGGCGGTATTATCCTGATACTCATTGGCATTAAGATATGGGTAGAAGGTGTGTGGATGTAGCCATCTCAAATAGTCATTCGTAATTCGTAATTCGTAATTTTCTCAGTGTTTCTTATTCAGAATACATTAGTCAGCCTTGACATCCTCGAGAAAGAGTTTTGCTGCGACTTGGATAAGTGTCGCGGCTGTTGTTGCATAGAGGGGGATGCCGGTGCGCCGCTGGAGGCAGAGGAGGAGCGCAAGATACAAGATATCCTGCCTATCCTCCTGCCCGATATGACCAAAGAGGCGCGGGCGGTGGTGGAGCAACAGGGTGTGGCGTACAACGACCCGAGTGGGGAGCGCGTTACCTCCATTGTCAACGGCAAGGACTGCGTCTTCTCGCGCACTGACCACAACGGTTGGTGCTACTGCCTGATAGAGAAAGCCCACGCCGCGGGGAAGATTGATTTCAAGAAACCCATCTCCTGCCACCTCTATCCCATTCGTCTCTCCAAAGTGGGCGACATGGTGGGGCTTGAATACCAGCGCTGGGACATCTGCCATTGCGCACGGCAATTAGGCAAGAAACTCCATCTGCCTGTCTATCAGTTTCTTAAAGAGCCGCTTATTAGGCGCTTTGGGCAGGACTGGTACAACGAACTTTGCCTCACTGCCGAGGAATGGAAGAAACAAACCCATAACATATAATTGTTGTGTAGGGCGTCTTAACATATAATTATCCACTACTGTCCATTAAAAAAGTTAAAATTCGTTTGTAACTAACAGAAAATCAAC
>JBJECI010000021.1:0-19307 GCA_051870915.1 Paludibacteraceae bacterium | reverse complement strand
CCTCCTCCCGCCCCCTTACCCCCTCCCCCCTCTGAGAGGGAGGCGGGGGAGTTGAAGTTAGTTCCGACTCTGAAACTCAAAGACGACAGTAATCAGTCTTTTATCCTTTATCCTTAATCCTTCATCCTTAGTAGCATTCGCGGAGGATGGTCTCTACATCGTCGGCGGTGAGGGTCTTGTAGCCGCCGCCGAGGGTGGTGGAGTGCGCTATCTGCGGCAACATCGCCTCCGTAGCACCTACCTCGCGCAGAGTGCTCGGTATGCCTAACTCGCGGAAGAACGCCTCCAAGCAGGCTATTCCCGCGAGGGCTATCTGCTCTTGGTTTATCGGGCACGCCCCGACCTCCATTAAGTCTCCCTTTAAGGGAGATTTAGAGGGTCCCTCTACTCCCCATACCTGTTGGGCGAAGCGGACGAAGCGGGGCAGACCGTAGCGGTAGATATGACGGTAGTACGCGGGCGAGATAATCGCCAGTCCTATGCCGTGGGCGCAGTCGGTGTAGGCGCCCAACTGGTGCTCAATCATGTGCACCTCCCAGTCCTCCGTCTTGCTGAGCGAGAGCAACTTATTGAGCGCCACCGTGGCGCACCACATGATGTTGCTCCGTGCCTCATAGTCCTGCGGGTTCTGCAACGCCTTGCGCGAGGCGGAGATGAGCGAACGCATCACGCCCTCTATCAGGTAGTCGGTCGTGCAGTCGTCCTCGTCGGAGAAATACTGCTCCATCAGGTGCGAGAAGATGTCGGCGATGCCGCTCACCATCTGGTATTTGGGCACGGTGTAGGTGAACTCCGGATTCAGAATGGAGAAGCGAGGTGCTACCTGCGCCAGCGGGTACACGCGACCTATCTTCAGCCGCTGCTCCTCGTTGGTGATGACCGAGCCCGAGTTCATCTCGCTGCCCGTGCCCGCCATCGTCAGGATACTGCCCACGGGGATAATCGGGTTGTCCACCTTCTCCTGCCGCACGTAGTAGCGTTCCCACACATCGCCCTCTGCGTAAGCCGCGCAGGAGATACCTTTCGCGCAGTCTATCACCGAGCCGCCGCCGACTGCCAGAATCAAATCCACGCGGTTCTCACGCGCCAAGCGTGCACCTTCCGCCAACTCGCTGTAGCGCGGGTTGGCACTCACGCCGCCCAGTTCCACCACCTGCTTGCCCGCCGCGCGCAGCACCTGCAACACATGGTCGTACAGACTCTGCCCCGCCGCACCGCAGGGGATACGCTTGATGGACGACTTGCCATACACCAGCAGCACGCGCTCGCCGTACTGCGATAACTCCATCGGCAACTTCTCCATCGCCGATTTGCCAAAATGAATCCGCGTAGGATTCTGATAACTGAAATCTCGAATCATATGTTTTGATAAAGGATAAAGGATGCAGGATTAAAGACTGATTAGTATCGTCTGCTCTGACCACTGACAACTGACAACTCATTTCCCGATGCAAAGATACACAAAAAAATTGATAGGACAAAATTTTGTCCTATCAAATCTGTAATCAAGGTACGCGTTTGGGGGATTGGGGTAAGGGGGGGGCTGTTGGTTGGCTATCAAACAGACGGGTATGCGCCGATAGATGTAATATGTGCCACTTACTTGGTAAAAAGGAAAGAAACTGCACCAGTGAGTACGGCTTGGGGGTATTCCTAATTAGGTAGTTTTTAGTTTATGGGAAAGGTATTGTGCTATTTGTTGCGATTCGAGATTGCGCATATAGGATTCCATGAATTGCCAGTCGGGTGTACCATCGGCAGTAACGGGGAGTAGGAGTGTTTGGCGTTTCATTCGTTGTGCATTAAACTTATATCCATAAGCATACTTTGACTTTTGCTGCAAAATTGCTTGTTTGAGGAATAAATAGATATACTTTGTTGCAGTATGAGGGATACTCTGTTTACAATGCAGTCGTTTGACATCGTCAGAGAAGAGACATTTGTATGGATGAAAGAAAGTTTCGCACACACTTCCATTGTAGTTTACCCCTAAAACATTTTGGTCTAAACTTGCATTGTTGTTGGAAACCCATGCGGTAATACCATTGTTACTATCGGATGCACCAATAAACGGGATATTTCCTTTCAACATATCTGCCACCGTCAAGCGAACTCCCGAAGATATAGTAAATAGGTCGTCCAAATTGAACTCATTCCACTGTAACTCATTGATTTTCACCCCCCCCCCCATGGATTTTGCAGTATCTAAACGATGCTGCAAGAGTGGTATAGTGGCAGTGAGAATATCTTTCTCGACCTGTCGCATGAATGTAGCCATGAAGTCAAAATCGGTTTTCCCGTCGTTAGTGGCAGGTAGGTAGATGCGGCTTTTTCGCAAACGCGTGAGCGTAGCGCCATAACTTCCCCAACTGAACCGCGAAAGCACCCGCTGCAAAGCCACTCGAATAAAAAGGGCATTGTATTTATTTAATTGTTTGTGTCGGATAACTTGAATGTTTTGTCCTGTATAGAATGCTGCGGGTTGGTAGAAAACAGTTTGCGTATCTAATCCAATAGTAATTACATTCCCTTCATCCAAAGCATAATTTTGCTCAGGTACAAAATGGTCTATACCATTGTTGTTGTCAGTACGCGTGATATAAGGGAAATTTTGTTCTCCTTCTTGCAGTTTATTTTTATCTATGCTGCTGCTTGTTGATTCAATGGCGAACTCTTCACCAAGTACAAATTCCTTCCAATTTGGGTGTATTGTTTTATCCCCCCCCCCATTAACTCGTTGGTAATCAGTTGTTTGCATAGTTGTTCAAGTGTCGGTTTTAGTATTTGTTGTTCGGTTTGCTTCATATACTGCTCCATAAACAGCCAGTCGGGTGTTCCGTCAGCGGTTGCGGGGAGCAGGATTTGAGACTTTCGCATGCGCTTAGGTCTCCATTTTTTTGCATACTCAAAAGATTCCCCACTCTTCATAATCATAGGAATAAGAAAAAGGGCAATATACCTATTGAGCGTATAGTTTTTGAGGTAGATAGGTGTAATGTCGTGGGAGCATGTGAAGTCTACTACTTGGTAATAAGCGTTTCCCACCGAACCATTGTTAGTGATAGCAATGCAGTTGCCCTTGAACATTCGCTTCTCGTGGTCATTCATTACGGTGGTACCGACTTTATCGTACTTTTGGATAGTAGGAAGTGTATAAAATCCAGTAATGCCGTTGTCGTACTGTGTAGCCCCGAGAAAAGGGATGTTCCCATTTGTTTCAACAGGCGGTTTCTTGTTGTAATAACCGTCTTTGATAGTAAAGATGTCTGTGAAAGCAAAGACTTTCCAATTATGGTTATTCAGATTCATTTTGTTCTCCTTTCTCAAAGAGGTATGCTCTACCGTGTGTAATCATGTTAAACTCAAACGTGAGGTAGTCCGCCATAGTTTTTTGGAAGTCGGCATCCGTGGGAATTTCGTCATTGAAATAGTAGAATGAATGTAGCCATTCATCTTCGGGTTCGATGGTTGTTTTGACACAAAATTTGGTGTCTGCTTCAGTTCTTCCGAACCAAACATCCAAGAGGTGTTGTTTTTTATCTTTGGCAGACGGCGTTTCCACAAGTCCGATATGTTTTTGCACTTCAAATCCGTCGTTTTGGAAATTGATAAATTTGCAGATATGATTTTTAGAATGCGGTACTCCTGCGGTGAAGACAGCGATACATGGGTTTGTTCCGACGCCGTGGAAAGTGTCTTTGTTGAGTGTGATAACTCCTTCGAGCGTGTGGCGTTTGAGTATGCTTGCTTTGATGGCTTGTTCTTCTTTGCTTTTTCCCGTTACGGATGATTGGGGAATGATAACGACACATTTTGCTCCTTCTGTAAGCGAATTGAGGAGGTGTTCGGTAAAGTTGATTTCGTATTGTGCGGGGTCTTGTTTGCTTCCTTGTGAGTATGGCGGATTCATCATTCCTACATTGCATCCCCATAATTGCAGAGCAGCAGGATTTGCAGCGAGGAAGTCCTCGTTTTTCAGATTGCTTTTTCCGTCTCCTCGCAGGATCATATTGGTAGTAGCAATAGTGAACATATATGGCTGCAATTCAAGTCCAAAGAGTTGATTTTGCCGTATGTCTCTTTGCCTTTGTTTGTCGTCTTCAAGCGACAGCATTTTGTGCATCGCGGCAATAAGAAATCCTGCTGTGCCACAGCAAGGGTCGAGGACTTTGTCGGTTGGTTTCAGTTCCGCGAGTTCACAAAAGAGTTCTGTGATATGCTTGGGTGTAAGTACGATGCCAAGTGTTTGCCCATCACCTCCCGAATAAGACATAAACTCTCCGTAGAATCTTCCTATATAATCTTCCGAAGAAGAATATCGGAAACTTCGGAAAATAGAGTTGTATAGGAACTCTGTGTAGAATCGCAGTGGTGTTTTTCCGAGTTTGGGTTCAATTTGATTGATTTTAGCCGTGTCTTTGATAACGGCAAATTGTGTAAGTAGTTTGTCTCGTTTAGTATCAGGACTTACTCTCGCTCTATTGAGATTCGTGCGTATGGCATCATAGATTTTTTGTCCATCGGTATTATATTGGTCTCCATTGAGTGAATCTATGGAAAAGGTTTTGTATTCAATTTCGCGCAAAGCCAACATAATACCAGAGACAAGTAGGGGTTTGTCAGTATCTTTGATTGCTCCGTATGTGCGCAATGCTTCGTGTAGTTCCGCAGCCTGTTTAAGGATTTCGGAAGTTTCTTTCTCTCCATCCGTATTCTCTTTCAAGATTTCTCGGAGATAAAATTCGGATATGTTATTCTCATTAAAAGAAATAAAAGTCTCGATATCATCCAGCAGTTGGTAGTCTCCCCTTTCATTGACGAAGACGGGCGTAATTCGGTGGTGCTTCTGGTCTCCCGAAATACCGAAGGCAAAGATTTTATGGAAATTGGTATGTGCGGCAATATGTTTAGCGTAAAAGAGTGCTCCATTGACCGCATAGTTCTTGACAGGTGCAATGTCTTGTGAGATGAGTTGTTTGCTGTCGAGAAAGATATGCTTGTCGAGTGCCGCTTTGTCCTCGATGACGATAAGAAAGTCGCGTACTGCTCCGCAGTATTCGGGGAATCCACAGTTTCCGGTCTGTGATTTAGAAGCGGTTGTGAGTGCTTGGTTAACTTCAATTATGTCGGAACCTTGTGCAGTGAGTTGTATGTCCGCCTCTTTAAGGAGGTCGTAGACCCAGAGATCTGTTTTTACTTCTTTTTTAGCCATGATATTATTCTCTATATTGGGTGTATTGTGTTCTTTTATTCGTTGAGTTCGAGCCAGCGGAGTTCGGCTTCGTCGAGGGCGGTCTGCACTTCCTCGTAGCGGGCGGAGGCTTGGGCTATCGCCTGCGGATCGGTCAAGCCGCCGGAGAGTTGCTGCTCCAAGGCGGCTTTCTCCTGCTCCAACAGCGGCAAACGCTGCTCTATCTCCTCTAACTCACGCTGCTCTTTGAAGGAGAGTTTTCTGCCTCTGCTTGCTCCCTGAGCAGCAGAGGATGACCGCTTCGCTGTCTGACCGCTCTGCTGTCCGACCGTTTCACTATCCGACTGCTTTGATTTTACCGTCCGCGACACTGTCGGGACGTCCCCTGTGTTTTTAGCCCCGATGGGTCGGGGCGCACCCGGACATTTTGTTTCGCGCCACTGGGTGTAGTTGCCGGGGAAGTCTTTGATGATGCCGTCGCCGTGGAAGACGAACAGGTGGTCCACCACGCGGTCCATGAAATAGCGGTCGTGGCTCACCACGATGAGGCAGCCCTTGAACGCACGCAGATACTCTTCCAGCACTTGCAGCGTGGGTATGTCGAGGTCGTTGGTCGGCTCATCGAGGATGAGGAAGTTGGGGTTGCGCATCAGCACCATACAGAGGTGCAGGCGTTGCCGCTCGCCGCCCGACAGTTTGGCTACATAGTCATACTGCTGCGCAGGAGAGAAGAGGAAATGCTGTAGGAACTGGCTTGCCGTCAGGCGGGTGTTGGATTTATTAGCGGGTGAGACAGTACTTGTCCCTATGGTGCGGCCTGGAGACCGCACCTCCATGGTGGCGCCGCCGTTGCCGAGGTCGATGGTCTCGGCGATGTCGCGGACGATGTCTATCACTTTCTTGCCCTCGTCGAACGGCAACCCCTGCTGGCGGTAGTAGCCGAAACGGACAGTAGTGCCGATGTCGAAGTGTCCGCTGTCGGGCTTCAACTCGCCCAAGAGCAGGCGCAGGAAAGTGGACTTGCCCGTGCCATTATTGCCAATAATGCCCACTTTCTCGTAGCGCGCAAAGACATAGGAGAAACTGCGCAGGATATGCAGGTCGCCGAAACGCTTGCTCACCTCGTGCGCCTCGAAGATTTTGTTGCCTATGTAGGAGGACTTCACCTGCAAGCGGATGTCCGTCTCTTGGATAGTCCGCTTGGCTTTCTTCTCTATCTCGTAGAAGTTGTCAATGCGGTATTGCGCTTTGTGGGCGCGTGCTTGCGGCATGCGGCGCATCCAGTCCAACTCGGTGCGGTAGAGGTTGCGAAACTTATCGGTCTCGGCGTTCTGCGCCTCGATACGCTCGGCGCGTTTCTCGAGGTAGTAGGCGTAGTTGCCGTGGTAGGTGTAGAGTTGGTTTTGGTCGAGTTCGAGGATGTCGGAGCAGACGCGGTCGAGGAAATAGCGGTCGTGGGTAACGAGCAGAAGGGTGATACGCGCCTTGCGGAGGTACTCCTCCAGCCAGATGACCATGTCGAGGTCGAGGTGGTTGGTGGGCTCGTCGAGCATGAGGAAGTCGGGCTCCTCCGCCAGCACCTGCGCGAGGGCGATACGCTTCTGCTGCCCGCCGGAGCGCTGGTCGAAAGGCTTACTATCGATGTCGGTAATGCCGAGTTGGGTGAGGAGTTGGGTGAACTTCAAAGTGTTCTTTACCGCCCGCGACATAGTCGGGGCGTCCCCAGTGATATCTATGGTGCGGCCTGGAGACCGCACCTCCATTCCCGCAGGCGAGACGCCTGCGTCCCCAATATGCGCCTGCGCACTCGGTATAGTGATTGACTGCGGCAGGTAGCCTATCTTCAGCCCGTTGCGGAAGGTGATTTTGCCATCGTCGTAGTCGGTCTTGCCGGCGATGATGTCCAGCAGCGTGGACTTTCCGATACCGTTGCGGGCAATCAAGGCAATGCGCTGCCCCTCGTTGACAGCAAACGAGATGTCCTCAAACAAGACCTTCGACCCGACGGACTTGGTCAAGTGTTCTATGAGCAGGTAGGGAGTAGGCACGGAGGAATTTACGATTTTACGATTTACGATTTACGATTTACGAATTTCGGAGTATTCGGAGTTATCAGCGTATTCTGAGTTTTCAGAATTATCAGAGAATTATCAGAGCATGCGCCCTCATAATTCATAATTCTTAATTCTTAATTCTTAATTAGCCTCGTCCAGTGGTAGTAGCCGTATATGCAGTTGGCGCACCAGAAGATGTATTGCACGGCGATGCAGTAGTCGCCCGCTTTCAGCCACATGAAGAACGCCAGCACGTTCACTACCATCCACAGATGCCATTGCTCGCGATAGACCAGTATCATCAGTATCTGCGCGAAGAGGGCGGGCACGGTGGTGAAAGCGTCGAGGTAGGGCTGGGGGTCGTCGGTGTAACGGCTGAGCAGCCAGCCGCACAGCGCCGACAGCAGGACGCACACTACTGACATCCAGATAAACGTATTGCGGCTCAACTGGCGCGTCTGCACTTTGTTCTTCTCGTCGGCTCCGCTCTTGAGTTGGCGGCGCCATACAAACACGCCATAAATCATGGTAACGAAATAGAACACGTTCATCGCTATCTCGGCATAGAAATGCTCCAAGACGCAGAGGTAGGTGTAGGTGATGACCTGCGCAAAGCCGAAGAAATAGTAGAGAATGTTGCCCTGCGCGCAAAGCACCACCGAGAAGATACCGCACAGCCCGCTCACGAGCGACCACACGCCGCTTGGCGCAATGCAATAGGTGATGATTTGCACGAGCAACCCCGTGGCGAGAAACGCGTAATCGAAGAGTTTTGTTTTGCTGTTTAACATGTAATAGTCGTGGGTTGTTTTAACATATAATTAACGTGTAATTATTCATTAATTATTTTTCATAGTACATTGTATGTGTATCTATTCCAATAATTCTGCAACGAGAAATTAATGGTTAATTATACGGCAATTACATGTTAAAAGAAAGGTTATTTCTTGGTAGCAGCGGCGTCTTTGCGGAGTTCGCGGGGCTTGGCTTCCAGTTGGGGGCGGGCGAGGTAGTCGAAACGCTCCTCGAAGTCCCAGTTGGCGCGCAGGCTGAGTTTAGCAGGGAAATAATAGACCGGCTCGGGTTGTCGCTTGGTTGCCCAGTCGCCCGTCGTCCACCTGCCATCGCCGTTCAAGTCGAAATAGAGGCGCAGGTAATAGGTCTTGGGGGCGAGGTACTCGAACTTCGTACCTTCCTCGCGGGCGGGCAACTCGCGGACAGGCTGGTCTTTCTCGTTGAGCAACTGCAAGCGGATACGCGGGTCGTAGTCCGGCAGGCGGATGAGCAAGGTGGAGTAGTCTTCGGGGGTCTTTAGTTTGAGCGTGAACTTCTTCTTGTCGCTCGCCACGCCGTAGATGTCGCGCACGGCGGCGGAGTCGAGGTGCAACTCATACTGCTTGCCCTGCTGCAAGGGGGCGACAACTTGGAAACTCATCACGTCCTTGCGGAGGAGCGTGAAGGGTTTGTCTATGAGCAGGGTGTCTTGCTTCTCGTAGAGGCGGATGCTGTCGGTGTAGATAGAGTCAATAGGGAAAGCGGCAATGACGCACAGCGTGTCGTACACTTCGAACTTGTCTTTCGCATTGCTCTTGAGGTCGAGTTTGCGCTCGCGGGCTTTCTTCTCCTGCGCCTCTTTGGCTTTCTGCGTCATGCGCGGTGCGCGGTAGATGGCGGAGACGGTATCGGTCTGCGGCACGAGGTTATAAAGGGAGTCGGACTTGAGGTACGTCATCTCTAAATAGATGGTGTCTTGGCGGATGGCGATGGAGTCGGTGAGCCAGTAGACAAGGGTGTCGCGCGTGGGGTTGGCTTGGAGGAGGGTGTATGCCCACGGGTCGGTCCATAGACTGTCGGCGCGCGTGGAGTCCACGGCAGAGGGCGGCAAGGCGCGCAGAGCGGGCAGGCTGTCTTGCGGCGCGGAGAACTGCAACTTGATGATATGCGGCTCGTCGCGGTATGCACGCTGGAAATAGTGGCGCTGCTTGTCTTCCTTGAAGAACCAGAGCATGAGGTCGGCGGGTCCGACGTAGGTGTTGCGGATGGTCAGGATGGTGTCGATTTGTTTTGATTCTTTAGGGATGGGGGAGACAGCACCCCCTTGAGCATCGGATACCAACGCAGTTTGTTCCAAACTGTCCGCAGGCGAGACGCCTGCGTCCCCAGTGGTATCTATGGTGCGGCCTGGAGACCGCACCTCCATTTCCGCCTGCGACACAGTCGGGGCGTCCCCAGTAGATTCTACCTCTTTCCATATTGTGTCGAAGACGATTTCTGTCTCGTATTCGGGTATGACGAGTGAGTCGGCGAACGCCAGTCCCTCGCTGGGCTGGTAGAGGAAGTCGCGGCTCTGGTCTTGGAGGGCATAAAGACGATAGACACCGTTGCGCAGGTTCTGAATACCGAACTCGCCCAAGGAGTCGGAGCGCGCCACGCGGGTGAAAGGCAGGGTGGAGAAAGCACTATCGTGGAGGTTGGCTTGCAGTCCGACCATCAGTCCCGACACGGGGTTCAGGTCTTCGGCATTGGCAACGCGCCCATAGACCTCCATGGAGTCGATGCGGTCGCCGGTAGAGAACGCGAACACGTAACCCCGCACGGGGTTCTTCTCCGTGTAGTCGCAGATGGCGCTGCCGAAATCAAGGGTGTAGGTAGTGGAGTCGATGAGGTCTTCCTGCATCTCCACCGTAACCTTCTTGCCCACTGCCTTCACGACAGGGGACACCTGCTGAGGCGGAGACACGAGCAGATTCTGCTGGATGTTATCGAGTTGCAGATACTCGTTGAAGGTAATCTCTATCTTCTTACCGTGGAAGTTGACGGACTGGTTCAGCGGTTGCTCTTTCACAATCCGCGGCGGGACAGTGTCTTTCGGTCCTCCCTGCGGTCCTATCCCTCGGTTGGCACACGAGGAGAAAAACGTCAGCAGGAGGATTAATGGTATATTACCGCAGGCGAGACGCCTGCGTCCCCAATAGTCTCTATGGTGCGGCCTGGAGACCGCACCTCCTTTACCGTCCGCGACACTATCGGGACGCCCCCTGTATAAGCGATAGGGAACCTTCTTCATTCTACAATGCACAATTAGGGTTTTCTCCCTTTGCGGAGAGGTTAGGATAGTTCTATCGGCAGTATGTCGTAGCCTTCGGCTTGGAGCCATTCGATGGCTTGGGGGAGGACTTCGAGCATACGCTCGTTGGACTTTAAGGAGTCATGGAAATTGATGATACTGCCGTTGCGCGTCAGCGTCTTGATGATAGAGAGCATGCGCTCGGGCGAGTATTTCTTGTGGTAGTCGTGCGTGAGCACGTCCCACAGGTAAATCTTGTAACCCCGTTGCAGCAGGGCTATTCGTTGCCAGACCCATGTCCTGCCGTAGGGCGGTCGGAAGAGGCGGGTGTTGCCCAAGAGGGCGGCTGCTTTGTCCACTTCGCGGAGGTAGGCGGCGGTGGAGAGCCGCATGCCTTTCACATGGTGGAAGGTGTGGTTGCCGACGGCGTGCCCTTCCGCCACCACTTGCCGATAGACCTCGGGATGTTTGCGCACGTTGTCCGCCACCATGAAGAATGTTGCCTTGACGTTGTACTTGCGTAAAACGTCCAATACCCGAGGGGTTACCTCGGGTATCGGTCCGTCGTCGAAGGTCAGATAGACGGCTTTGCGCTCAGGGCGGATACGCCATATCGCGGTTCGGTACATCTTCTGCCACCACATTGGGAATTGATAAAATACATGCATAATCTGTGTTTACTGATCGCGCTTCGCGCTGTTAGAAGTTTGACCGCCCTTTGCGCTGTTAGAAGTTTGATGACACTATATCTAACAACGCAGTGGTCAAACAGCGCAGTGGTCTAACAACGAAGTGGTCTTTAAGCAGGCGGGGACGCCTGCGCACCCGGACAACGAAGTGGTCAAATCGCGGTTTTATTCCCCCCATGCCAATGCCGAAGCACCGAGCACGGCTGCGTCTGCCTCTTTCAAGTCGGAGAACATCACTTTGACTTTGTCGCGCCAGATGGGCATCACATCCTCGTTCATGGTCTTCACGATAGGGTCAAGGATATAGTGTCCGCACTTGGTCATGCCGCCAAAGAGGATGATTGCCTCGGGTGCGGAGAATGCCACGAAGTCAGCAAACTTCTGTCCGAGCATCTTGCCGGTCTCGTCGAAGATACGCTTTGCTACTTCATCGCCTTGCTCTGCTGCATCGAACACGTCTTTCGAGGTGATGCTCTCGGGCTCCAAGTTGCGTAGGAGGGTCGGCTCGTTGGTGTTCATCACTATCTCGCGTGCGGTGCGTGCCACGCCCGTAGCCGAAGCGTATGCCTCCAAGCAACCTTTGTGTCCGCAACCGCAGAGGCGTGCGTTCTCGCCGCGAACGATTTTGGTGTGTCCCAATTCGCCGGCGAAGCCGTCGTGCCCATAGACCAACTTACCATCTATCACGATACCCGAGCCGACGCCCGTTCCGAGGGTAATCATGATGAAGTTCTTCATCCCTCGTGCGGCACCGTAAGTCATCTCACCCATAGCGGCAGCATTGGCGTCGTTGGTGATTCGGCAGGGGATACCGAACTTGGCGCTCATCATTTCCGAGAACGGCACGATGCCTTTCCACGGCAGGTTGGGCGCGAACTCGATGTTGCCCGTGTAGAAGTTGCCGTTAGGTGCACCGGCTCCCAGACCGCGGAACATCTCGATACCGCCCACCGGCTCAATGATCTTCATTGCCTCTTCGTAGAGGGCGTTCACGTAGTCTTCAATCTTTGTGTACGCTTGTGTTTTGATGGAGGTACGCGCCAGCACATGTCCTCTGGCGTCAACGATGCCCAATACGGAGTTCGTTCCTCCCATATCAAGCCCTAAGACATAAGGTTTTTCCATAAAATATAATGTGTTAATTGTTTGTTAATTAGCAAGGCTCATTATGTTTCCAAAAGCAGTAAGGGCGTCTGCATACTGCTCTTTATTCAGCCCGCAAAGGTACATAAAAAAAATGAAATATGCAAATATCTCTTGCATTTTCCGTAAATCTCTTGTTTTTTCATGTAGTATTTACTTAACTTTTGTATATGGCAGCTGAGAGAAAAGGAAGGTGAATACGTGTTTTGGACAATTGTTATCGATAGGTTACAGACTCGTTTATGTTACGAAAATGTTCCGATAGAATCAGTTACTGATAAAGGTGTCTGTTCAGGTAAGGTTATGCGAAAAAAGGACAATTATCTCAAATTGTACGTTGTATGATGGAGGAAGGTAGAATTATATGCAAAAAAGGCTACCTAACTCGACTTGTTAGGCAGCCTCTTTTTTCCCTCTCTTTGATATAGATTGGGTAGCAACTACTTACTCTATGCGTAGTCCGCGCAGGTTGTAAACTTCCTCGCCTCGGATAATCACCACTTCTCTGTTGCGTATAGCCTTGCGGGTGTGTACCTCAGTGATAACCCAACCGTTGTCTGTTGAACTATTAGCGATGGTGATGGTGAACGATACTGATTCAGCCGCATTATAGTTCTGGTTGCCGTCTTCATCCACACCATCCTGATTGGCGGTGATGGTGAGCGTACCTGCTTTCACTGCAACCAGCATATTGCCGTCCAGCATAGCAAATCCATTCGGCTCCATCGTGTAAGTTACCGCATACCCGCTTGTTGCCATCGCGTCCAATACCAGCGTGTCGCCTACCGAGATAAAGTTCTGCTGGAAATCCCATTCTATCTCTTGTTCTGCCATGCCGATATACACATACACCGTGCAGGTGTCGCCCTCAAAAGCGTTGGTATCTTCGGGGATGAACACTACCTGCATCCAGTAGTCGCCTACCACTTGCACCATCTCGGGCTCTGCCCACTCGAAGTGCCCTGCGCAAGTCGCCTCACCATTGATTAGCACTACTTCGCGCAGCGTCTGCCCGTAGGTCAGCGTGTCTGCCGCTACCGGCTCCACGGTGATGTTCGCCTTCACCTTACCCAACACGATGGTCTTCGCTGCCGTCGCCTCGTAGTAGAGGTCGCTCTCCACAGCCGTCGCCGTTACCACGACCGTACCGCCTGCGAGGAAGTACAACTTATTGCCCTCCACTACGGCAACATCCTCATTATCAACCGAATAGGTAACCTCCGTCTCTGCGCTTGCCGTCAGGTAAACGGTGTCTTGGATACTCAGCCCCTCGAGCACATCCTCCCAAGTAATCGTTTGCCCCATCTTGGTAACGACCACCGACACCATCGTCTCTGCCGTAGTGTACCAGTTGGTATTTGTGGGAGTGAACAGCACAGGCACATTATGCGTACCGGGGGCATACACAGTATCTGCTGCAAAGTTCCATGTGAACACACCCTCCACGTCTGCCTCGCCGCCCGTCAGCATGTCGTCCGTCAGCGCCTCGCCGTAGCCCACGCTCTCCACCGTCATGGTCGGCGCTGCGATAATCGTCGGCGTTGCCAACTCGATGGTGATGGTCTTGCTCAGCGTTGCTTCCTCATACTTCTCGTCTTGCGCTGCCGTAGCGGTAATAATCACCTCGCCGGCTTTCACTACCACCAACTCGTTCGCTGCGTTCACATACGCAACCGTCTCGTCCGAACTGCTGAACGACACTGCCGTCTGTGCGCTTGCCGCCAGCGTGATGTGGTCCGTCGTCAAGATACTGCTCGGCACACCCTCCCACGTGATGGTCTGTGTGTTACGCTGCGTCTTCACCAGCACGGGGATACGCAGGCTCAGTCCCGTCAGCGGCTCGCTGATAACCAGCGTATCGCGTATCTCGCCGATAGCGGTCGGGTAGGCGGTGAAGCGGATAGTCTTCTCGCCGAACTCGCCGCACACATTGCCCAGACTCTCGTCTGCCAAGATGATATGATCGGAACTGTTGGTTACAGGCACCTCGTCGGGCAGGTTGCTGAACTGCACGCTCGCCGTGCACGCTACGGCATCGCCGATAATCGATTTCTCTACGGTGACGGAAGGCGTAGTGGTCTCCAGATAGTGCGCCATCGTTACCGCCACATCCTTCACGTGTTTGTCGCCCGTGGCGCCGGTCTCCGTGTAGAACTTCACCTGCGTGGTGTTGCGCGGGATGGTGTAGGGACCATAGGTCTGGTAGTCATTCTTGGGCACGCTCTCGTCGAAGATGTTGTGCCAGCCGCCGTCGTAGTACACATCCACTTTCAAATTCCCGCCCGAGAAGCCCAAGACAGCCGTGCGGTTAGCGGTGAAGACCAACTGGCTCGCAGGACCATTGATTTGGTAGGTCTCGTTGTCTATCGTGTTCAGCGTCCGCTCGGCAGCGTCGTCCAGCGCATATGCGTCGCACAATGCCGATGCACCGCGCACCTTCACGGGCATGGTTACCGAAGCAGCCTCATAGAACCAATCGCCTTCCACGGAAGCGGTCACGGTGGTCGTTCCTTCGCCCACAATGCTCAGCGTCTTGGTCAGGTTGTTCACCTTCACCACACTCTCGTCTGCACTGCTGTATCTCAGCAGCGCCGTGCGCACACTGCTCTCTTCATAGGTCTCCTCGTCACCGTTAATGGTCAGGATACGCACAACGGCAGTCAAGGGTACGTCCTCGCCGCCCACTTTCAAGCGGCTCAGGTTGTCCGTCCAGAGAATAGACTGTATCTTCTTGTTCGTAACCACTACGGTCTTCTTGTCGCTCACTGCGTTCCACTCACCCTCGTCGCCTGCTTGCGTAGCGGTAATCTCAGCCTCGCCCGCTTTCAGGGCTTTGAACGAAGCACCGCCGTTGGTAATCGCCACAATGCTCTCATCGGAAGACTGGTAAGTTACAGCCCCGCCGCTCGTAGCCGTAGCCGCACCGCTCACTTCCTTACCCACAGGCAACGTAATCTGGTCGCCCTTGTACTCATCAGCCCACACGATATACTGGTCCTTCTTCTCCGTAACCCCGCTCAACGCAATCTCATGCGTAAACGACCCGTTCGTAAGTGTCAATTTTGCAGTATGAGAACCCACTTTGTTGTAAGTGTAAGTAACCGTAACGGTAGCGGTACCGTTCGTACAGGTAGTGGCATTGTTGCTGATAGTTGCCGTAAACTGTGCAGCCCCATCTCCCGTGATATTAGCACTCAAAGACGAAGTGTTTCCCCAGAAGAGTGTAGTGGAAAGTTTCCCTGTCTCAGAGTTGACCTTCTTGGTATCAAAAGTCAAAGTGCCGTCAGCAGGTGCATCCACATACGTTGCACGGGTAACATAGACGTTCCGTATGTAGCGAGTATATACTCCAACACTGCCACTAAAACGAATTGCAGTTGCTTCCCGATTAACATCGTAAGGACCATAGTCTGCATAGTCATTAGATGTGGAGAATGTGCTGATTTGTTGCCAAGAGCCATTGACATATTGTTCTATCTTAAGCGTGGGTGAATCATACCAACTAGATGATTTCTTAGCTTGGAAGGTTAGTTTTGCTCCTTGTCCATTGAGGGTGTATTCCACACTACCTCCCCCACCGGAAGTAGCGTACGACTTTTCGCCTGCTTCATTCAGCGCAGGACAATCCTCTGCCCAACTCAGTTGGGCAACCGTACATAGTAAGGCGGTTAATAAGGTAAAAATCTTTTTCATACCTAAAATATGTTATTTGGTTATTGTATTATCTTTGGTGCGCCATGGAGACCGCACCTCCTTTGTTTCGTAATTCATAATTCTTAATTGACTAAAAGTTGCCGATTATTAAGATTATATGAAGAAACAGATGTAGTATGCACTGAAAATTGAGCGCAAAATTACTATTTATCTTTCATATATGCAAATTTCCAGATGCTTTTCCAAACCATGTGTAATCTAATCATAAAAAAAGTACAAAGAATAGTTCGAGAAAAACTATTCTTTGTATTTTCTTGTGTCTATTTTGGGTAGGTTTGTATATATCCCCTCTAACTCAATACACCTGCCTGGACACTGCTTTTATATGCCTATCTAATGGGCATTACTTGTTCTATTCCCCCTTTCCCCACCACAGCTTTCAGGAACTCCGGCAGTACGGGTGCCCACACCTGCCAGTTGTGTTTCCCCTCTACGTACTCCAGCCGATAAGGCATCGCCTGCTTGTCTAAATACCGCGCGAGGTGCTTCGTCTCCGCGCGGAAGGCATCGCCGTTGCCCGTGGCTATCCAATAGAGCGGCATTGGGTCATGCGGGGTGGGGTATTCGTGCCGCGCCAGCACCGGCGACAGCAGTCCTACCACGCAGCAGCGCGCCGTGTCTGCCAAGTTCAACGCCTGCCGCGCACCCGACGACAAGCCTGCAATAAACCGCTTGCTACAATCTTGCGCAATGGGGAAACTCCCTTCTATACGCGCCATCAGGGCAGGAAACTGCCGCTCAAACCGCCCTTTCACCAAGTCGTCGAAGCGGGTGAAGATATGGTTGATTTGGTCTTCGCGAGTGCGCGTGAAGCAATAAGGCATCACAATCACTATCGGCTCTATCTCCTCGGCGGCTATCAGGCTGTCCACCACCTCGCGCACCCTGCCGTTGCGCACCCATGCCGTATGGTTGCCGCGAATACCGTGGAAGAGGTACAGTATCGGGAAACCCTCCTCCGGGCAGTGCTCCGAGGGGTAATAGACGCTCATCGGAGGTAGCCCGTCCCCCGCCGCAATCTCAATGATATTCCCCTGCGCCCGCATTCCCGCGCAAACCATCACGAGCCCTAAAAACAACACCAATCCTCGCTCTCTCCGCATAAAACATCTAATGAACATGAATACCTTTTATTTTAACATATAATTATCGTGTCCCCTTTAACATATAATTAACGTGTCCCATTTAACATGTAATTATCGTATAATTAACCATTAATTATTCATTGTAAACTTTCTCCTTACGAAATTATACGAATAATTATACGATAATTATACGTTAAACGTCATTGCACGTGCCTTCTTAATTTTAACATATAATTATCGTATAATTAACCATATAATTATTCATTGTAAAACTTTCTCCTTACGAAATTATATGAATAATTATACGATAATTATACGTTAAGCGTCATATAACGACCATTATACGTTAAGCGTGAGCAATCGCTTCCTCGAACATCTCCACGCACTTGCGCACGGAGGCTTCCAGCGTGTAGTCTAATCCCTGTTGCGCATATGCTCGCTCCATGCGCCGTTTCTCCGCAGGGTGGTCAAGCCAGTAGTCTATCTTCGCCGCCAAGTCATCGGAGTTGCCTGCCTTGAACAGGCTCCGCTCATCCAGCGCAAACTGCCGTGTGGCGGACTTGTCGCTGTCGGAGATGACAGGCACCAGCCCCGTCGCAAACGCCTCGATACACGATATCGCTTCGCTCTCCATGTCGCTCGCATGCACATAGAGGTCGGTGTTTGCAAGCAACTCAATCAGGTCATGCTGATTCAGATAGACGAACATCGGCGGATTCGCCAATCGCTTTCCTAATCGTTTGTACCAACGCTCCAACGGTCCTTTCCCTGCAAACACCACCTGAATCTTGTCTGCATACTTCGATTTCTTCACCGCCCGCAGTATCACATCCTGCCGCTTCTCGCGCGCCAACCGCCCCACCATAGTGATGACAATTTTCCCCTCTGTCTTCACGCATTTCTTCTTTTCTTGTTGGCAGAACGCGCTGCTGATGCCGTTGGAGATGGCGTGTATGTCGCCTGTGTAGCCGTGGGCTATCATCTCCTGCCGCATGAAGGGACTGGGGCAGTGGATATACCGAAACTTGTTGTATATCCCCACGCGCCATGCCCAATAGAGCAGATTCACTATCAACGAGAACTTCCCCAACCGCACCGCGCTCAACAGGTTCTCCGGCTGGATATGAAAGGCGGCGGTGGCGGGCTTGTGCAACGCGCGGCATACCTGCTCCGTGCGGTAGGTCAGCATGAAAGGCATCATGCAGTGCACCACGTCTGCCCACGCCACCGCCTCGCGGATAACCGCCATATCCACATGGGAGAAATGAAAGTCGTTGGCACGCACCAAGCCGTCCACTATGGGGAGGTGATACTCCTCCAAGCGGAACATCTCCGGCTCATCGGGCAGACCGGTGCCGAGCACCCGCACCTCATGCCCTTGCCTACGCAATTCTCCTGCAAATCGGCGGCAACTGATAGTCGTGCCGTTGTTGGACGATATGAAATCGTCAATCACTAATAAAATTTTCATCTTGTTGACATTACAAAGGCGCAAAAACCAATAAAGGTTTAGGAGTGAGCCTTTTTGTTAATAAAACTACTTCTTCCCGAAGCGTAGCAAATTCCGTGCAAAAGTACTGCCTTTTCCCCGCCTAAGCAATATCCGCATTTCGGAAAAAGTTGTCTTTTCTTCATATCTGTTTGTCAAAAGGTTGATTGACCGATAGAAAAACGTCTATTTGTGTTTTACGATTGTTTCCTTAGCATGAACATTTGGTCATATCATATTTTCTTTGTACCTTTGCAGCATGTTTCAGTTAGAGAGTGCATATAAGCCTACCGGCGACCAGCCGCAGGCGATACGTGCCTTGGTGGACGGCATCAAGGCGGGTGCTGATGCGCAGGTGCTGCTGGGCGTTACGGGTAGCGGCAAGACCTTCACGGTGGCGAACGTGATAGCGCAGTTGAACCGCCCCACGCTCATCATGAGCCACAACAAGACCCTCGCGGCGCAGTTGTACTCGGAGATGAAGGCTTTCTTCCCGCACAACGCGGTGGAGTATTTCGTTTCGTACTACGATTACTACCAGCCCGAAGCCTATATCCCCTCCACCGACACCTATATCGATAAAGACCTGAGTATCAACGAGGAGATAGACCGCCTGCGTCTGTCGGCTACCGCCGCGTTGCTCAGCGGGCGAAAGGACGTGATTGTGGTGTCGTCGGTGAGTTGTATCTACGGTTTGGGCTCGCCGCAGGATATGTCGGCGCAGAGTATCCACCTGCGCGTGGGCGACCTGCTGCCGATGGACGACTTCCTGAAGATGCTGGTGGCGGCGCAGTATATCCGCAACGACCTTGCACTGACGCGCGGACGCTTCCGTGTGAAAGGCGACACGGTGGACATCGCGCTGGCGTATGCGG
>JBJECI010000020.1:0-3837 GCA_051870915.1 Paludibacteraceae bacterium | reverse complement strand
GGGGGAGGGGGTAAGGGGGCGGGAGGAGGACTCGGCATTCAGCCGCAACGAGGATTAAGGATGGAAACACAAAGACACATTACCTCCCTCTGTGACTTCCTCAGAGTCGAAAACTAACTTCAGCTCCCCCGCCTCCCTCTAAGAGGGGGGAGGGGGTAAGGGGGCGGGAGGAGGACTCGGCATCCGGCCGCAACGAGGATAAATATGGAAACACAAGGACACATGACCTCCCTCTGTGAGTTCCTCAGAGTCGAAACTAACTTCAACTCCCCCGCCTCCCTCTAAGAGGGGGGAGGGGGTAAGGGGGCGGGAGGAGGACTCGGCATCCGGTCGCAACGAGAATTAAGGATGAAAATAAAAGAACACATTACCTCCCTCTATAAATTCCTCAGAGTCGAAACTAACTTCAACTCCCCCTCCTCCCTCTAAGAGGGGGGAGGGGGTAAGGGGGCGGGAGGAGGACTCGGCATCCGGCCGCAACGAGGATAAATATGGAAACACAAGGACACATGACCTCCCTCTGTGAGTTCCTCAGAGTCGAAACTAACTTCAACTCCCCCGCCTCCCTCTAAGAGGGGGGAGGGGGTAAGGGGGCGGGAGAAGGACTCGGCATCCAGCCGCAACGAGGATTAAGGATGGAAATAAACGGTCGTTTCTGTGGAGCCGGAAGATTCGTAGGTAACGGTGATGGAATAGATTTGACCATTATTGGCATTTCCTAAAGAAACAGCAAAATATGTAGCTCCACTAACTGAATTGTTTGCGCTAAAGGTTGTATTAGCACCCGTTCCCAAAGTTGTTTTACATTCATCAGCACTCTTTATGGGCGATGTACTAAAACCAATAGTATATGCGGTCTTTGTGGATGCACCAGATGGAATAGTAACAGACACTGAAGTAATAGTGCCAGGGATTGCAGTTGCGTTACCAAAATATGGATTTGCACTTTTAGTTAAAAACACATAACTATTTGTGCTACTTGTTTGTTTCTTGCATTGATAGTAATTAAAAGTATACTCATTTATGGTCGTGGTTTTTGCTTCAGTGTTGGCCGTAGTGGATAAGCCAGCACCTACATTGGTAAATGTAAGAGTTTCTCCCCACGCATTAAGGCTACCAATTGCAAGTACCGCCACTAAAAGCAATTTAACAAAATGAATCCGTTTCATATGTCAATTATTTTGAGATTTATATTCTATGTTGATTAGATATAATGATATACGAAAATACTAAAAATCAAAGCAATATGAAAAACCTAAAAGTTTTATTTACAGTATTGTGTGTGGCTTGCGCTACTACGGCGTGGGGAGCGGAGGTAACATTGGATTTTACAAGTAATAATTATTCATTAGTAACTTCTGCTTCTACTAGTGAAAATACATTCTCAGTTGATGGCATTACTTTTGGTTATAAATCTTGTTATTTCAACACTAGCGGTAAATACCTGATGATGGCGAAATCTGCTGGTGTGTTATATTGCAAATCACCTATAGGAACAAATATCACTTCTATTGCAGTAACCTATTCATCGGGTACTAGTACAAGCGGATATTTGGATGTTTTCTTTTCCAATGCAGAAAAAAATACAAGAGCCACATCAGGTTATGATGTACAATTGAGTGTTGCAAAAAGTTCTACAAAGAAAGCAGACAATAATAACTCGGGAAGGAACTATTTTAACATCAGCGTACACAATGCAAATAATGTGCAAGTTACAAAGATTGTAGTAACTTACGAATCTTCTGGCAGCGGAGAAACGACCCCTTCTATCACGCTACAACCTGAAGGGGCTACATACAACCAAGGGGCTACGGCTACTGCATTGACCATTACTGCAGACGGTAATCCGGCACCAACCTATCAATGGTATAGCAATACCTCGAATAGCAACACCAACGGAACGAAAATTTCGGGTGCAACGGAAGCCTCATACACTCCGAGTACTGCCACAGCAGGCACTTTCTATTACTACTGCGTTGCCACCAATAGCGCAGGCTCTGCAACTTCCGATGTAGCCACTATCACGGTAAATACTGCTCAAAAAAACTACACCATCATATGGTCGTTAGGCGGAAATGAATACACCGCGGGTAATCCCACGACCAGCGTAGCCAGCGGAAGCAAAATTACTACTCTACCAACACCCCCTGATGGCAATGCTATCGGCTCATGCGCCAATACCTTTATGGGATGGAGCAGCACTGACCTCGGTTCAGCGAAAGGGCAACCTGCCCCCGAAGACCTCTTCTCCACGATAGAAGACTCTCCCATCATCACCCAAGACACTATCTTCTACGCTGTCTTTGCTACTGACCCGACGAAATAAGTAAACCGTCAAAAAGGATTATGACCGAACAAAATGAAATAGTGCTCTACCGCCCCAACGAAACTTTGAGTTTGGATGTGCGTGTAGCAGACAACACCGTCTGGCTGAACCAACAGCAGATGGCGAAGTTGTTCGGAGTGAATCGGCAGGCGATAACAAAGCATCTGAAGAACATATACGATACGGAAGAATTGAGCCAAGCGGCAACAAGTTCCATTTTGGAACTAGTTCGACAAGAATTATCGACGACACGCTTTACCATTGCGGGCAAAGCCTGAAGCAAGATAGGAGCCATCACCCGAATGGGTATCGCGCCGGAAAAGATTTTAACCGAAATAGCATAAGCCAATATAGATAATAAATAATATGTCCATCCTCCGCTTGATAGAGTTGAATAATCGCTTTGCCTGCCGGCTGCGGAAAGCCATCCTGCCGGCGATACTCCTCGCATCGCTACTCGGTGTCGGCACGCTACGAGGCGAGCAATGGGAGAAAGTGGCAGATGCGGAGGAACTGGTGGACGGAGGGATATACGCCATCCTCACATACGACAGCATGTATTTCTTGGCAAACGATGCCACATCAAGCCAAGCCCCTCTCGCACAAGTGGTGAGCAAAAGCAATGGCGAGATTATATGGCAAGACAACATGCTGTGGCGAGCGGTACAGAGCAATGGCGGTTTTTGGCTGGAAAGCAACAGCAAAAACAAGGTGTACGTGTATGGCGGAAAGAATAGCGGGGATGTACGCGTCAACACCCTCAGCTACCTATCCGACGCTACCAAACTGTGGTATGCTGAGGCAGACAGCCGCTATGGCGTGGTGCTGTACAACAACGCAGCCGACAAGCATCGCTACCTCTCGGCGAAGACAGATATCCTCCTACCCGATTGGCGTAACTACACAGACAAGAGTTATGGCTCTATAGGCGTGCTCTACAAGCAAAGGCCTACGATGTATGTCGTTACGTGGTTGCTGGATGGCAAACCCTACTCCGCGGGAGACCCCACCACCATGGTCGCAAGCGGACAACAAGTAACCATCCTGCCGCTGCCTCCAAAGGATGACGCGCTGGCATGTGCCGACACCTTCATGGGTTGGAGTACACATCGTCTCGGCACGATGCCCGCGCAGGTGATGCCCGCAGACCTCTTCACCACGGCCGCCGACTCACCCGCCATCACAGGAGATACCACGTTCTACGCCGTCTTCGCCACCAAGCAAGAATAACCATTATTGAAAGATAGGCTAAACGAGCATCTGCCTTAGCAGCCCGCTCAAAAGCCGCAGGTGAAAGGGCACACCCCAACAAGCCCGTTTGATCTTTGACGTATTGGAATTACCGTAAAGAAACCCGCCCGGCAGCTCCCCCTCCTCCCTCTAAGAGGGGGGAGGGGGTAAGGGGGCGGGAGGAGGACTCGGCATCCGGCCGCAACGAGGATAAATATGGAAACACAAGGACACATGACCTCCCTCTGTGAGTTCCTCAGAGTCGAAACTAACTTCAACTC
>JBJECI010000019.1:0-19564 GCA_051870915.1 Paludibacteraceae bacterium | reverse complement strand
TTTATGTTACGATAATGTTCCGATAATGTTCCGATAAAACCGGCTACTGATAAAGGTGGCTGAGCGGGTATGGTTATGCGAAAAAAGGACAATTATCATAGATTGCAGTTGTATGATAGGGAAGTGTATAATATAAAAGAGACTGCCTAACATGACTTGTTAAACAGCCTCTCTTAACTTATAAACAATTTGCGAGAAAAAAACTACGCAAGACCTTTGTTTACTTCTTCAGGAATCCGAACAGCGATTTTTTTTTCTCCGGCTCTTCAGCCGCTGTTTCCGACTGGTCGGTTGCAGTCTCTATGACCTCCTCCTCGGGATGCCACTCTTGACGCTCCTCTATCGTGCCCAACTGCTGTTGCACATAGCCGATCACATCTTGCAGTCCCTCCGTGAAATGCGCAAAGTCCTCTTTGTACAAGAAGAGTTTGTGCTTCTCAAACTGAGGAAACTCGTCTTCCCCCTGTCGCTTCTTGCTCTCTGTGATACACAGATACAAATCCTCATTGCGTGCCTTGCGGACATCCAAATAATAGATACGCTTACCCGCTTTCACCGAACGCGAGTACACGATTTCCGGCTCACGCTTCTCTTCAAATCTACGATTTTCCATCTTCTTTTAGTAATTGTTTTTAGAAATACGGTGCAAAGATACTGCTTTTTTCTGAATTACGCAAGAGAAAAGCGTTTTTTTAGCGAATGACCACTAACCACTAACCACTGACCACTAACCGATCACCTCTTTCAGTATCTCGCTGACAGTTGGGTGGGGGAATACTACCTGTTTGAACTCCGGCACGGTGTAGCCCATGCGGACAGCAAAGGACGCAGCGGCGACGAACTCGGAGCAGGGATTGCCTATCATGTGCACACCCAGCACGGTCTGTTGGCGCTTGTCTATCAACATCTTGCAGAGCCCCGTCTCGCCCTCGTTCTCCGCCACGAAACGCCCGGAGTAGGTCATCGGCAGCGTGCGCACTTCGTATTTGTCGCGCACCTCCTCGGCGGACTTTCCCTCCATGTCTTGGTAGAAACGGCTCACCTCCTGCTCGCTCATGCCCACGCAGGCAATCTCGGGATTGGTATAGACCACGGACGGGATGGCATTGTAGGCAATGCGTTGCAGCGGCAACTGCTTGAGCATGCGCCCCACTGCCACTTCCGCCTGACGGCTCGCCACGTGCGCAAGCATAATCTTGCCCGTTACGTCGCCGGCGGCATACACATTGGGCAGGTTGGTCTTCATGAAGTCATCGACCACGATAGCCCCGCGGTTCAGTTCGAGGTCGGAGAGCGCGTCCAGCCCTTGCAGGTTCGCACGCCGCCCCACGCTGATGAGGATTCGCTCGGCGGAGAACGTGCCGTTGGTGGTCAGCACTTGGTTGCCTTGCAGTTCCAGCACCTTGGTCTCCGTGAGGATGTTGATACCTGCCTTTTGGTACTTCTCGCGCAGGATACCGACCACCTCTTGGTCGAGGTTCGGGAGGATAGCAGGCATCGCCTCAATCACCGTTACGGGCACGCCTAACTCGTGGTACAAAGTGGCAAACTCCATGCCTATCACGCCACCACCGACAATCACAACGGACTCGGGCAATGCCGTGGCAGCCAATGCGGCGGTGCTGTCCCACACGGCGGGGTTGTCTTTCACGCCCGCGATAGGCGGCAGGAAATTGACAGAGCCCGTGCAGATAAGCAGGTTCTCCGCCTCAAACTCCTGCTCGTTGCAACGAACAACCACTTTCTCGTTGGTGTGCGATACCACTTCCGCTGCGCCGTTGACCACGGTGCAATGCTCGTTGTTGAGACGCTGCTTGATACCGGCGACCAACTTGCGCACCACTTTCGTCTTGCGCTGCGCCATCTTGGCATAGTCAAACGCGACATCGGTTGCGGTTACACCGTACTTCGCAGCGTTTTTTGCGTTAAAATACTGCTTGGCACCATAGAGCAAGGTCTTGGTGGGGATACACCCGACATTGAGGCACGTGCCGCCCAACGCGGTTTGCTCAAAGAGGACTACGTCTTTGCCTGCCTTGGAGGCGATTTCCGCTGCGGTGTAGCCCGCAGGCCCTCCGCCGATAATTGCTAAAAAGTTCATGGTATGAAAATTACGATAGTTTAGTCATGCAGTTTGTTGCGTTGGTAGTAGCGCCGTACCACCGTGAAATAGAAGAGCACGCCCACGGCATAGACGGCTATGCCCGACCAGAAGGCGGCATGGTAGCCGAAATGCTCTGCGATGGCACCACCTGCCAGCATGCCCACGCCCATCCCCAAGTCCCAGCCGGTGAGGATGGTGGAGTTAGCGGTGCCGCGCTGGTTATGCGGTGCCATGTTGATGAATATCATCTGGAAAGCGGGCCACAGGTGCCCGTTGCCTAAGCCGATGATAAAGGGCGCAATATAATAGCAGGCAGGATGGTGCACGGCAGCAAAGAGGATGAAGCCGCTTATCGAGACCATAATACCCAGCGAGGCGTTGCGAAGGATGAGTCCTTTGCGCAGGGAGCGGCTGCCCGTCAGGCGGGAGACAATCAAGCCAAGAGCGAACAAGGTGAAGAAGAAGCCCGTGCCCGCGGTGATACCCAACTCATCGCGCCCGTAGATGGCGACATAGGTGGTTACCACACTGTACGCAAAGCCCACGGTGAAGACGGTCAGCATGGGGACAAGCCCCTTGAGCATGATGAAACGGTCGAGGGAGAGCGGCTGCTTATCCAGCACCAGCGGGCGGTCTTTCACGCGGATGGTGCTCACCACGATGACGCCCAACACCGACACGGCGAACGCCAGCCAAAAGAGCATTTCGTAACTTTGGTAGCGGGCAAAGAGGAACATCGCAATGCCCGGGCTGATGGCAGTGGCGATATTGTTGCTCAGCCCAAAATACCCCACCCCCTCGGCGCGGCGGGACGAAGGCAGCACGTCCATCGCCACCGTGGCGAGCGACACGCCCGTGGCTCCAAACGGCGCACCGTGGAGCATGCGGAATGCCGCAAACATCGTGAGGCTGCCCGCCAAGAGGTAGCCGCCGAAGAACGATGCCGTGAGGAGGTAGAAAATAAGCAACATCATCTTGCGGGGGAAACTGTCCACAAAGAAACCGCTGAACGGGCGTATCAGCAGCGCCGCCAAGGCATAGCCGGACAGGACAATACCTATCATCTGCTTATCCGCCGCATACGTGTCGCTCAGGTAGAGCGGCAACAGCGGCGTGAGCAGCATGAAGGCAAAGTACATGAGGAAATTGCCCGTCCACACCTTAATATAGTTGCTATTCCAAAGTTTCTCTTCCATCATAATCAGCATTCCTTACACACCCAAACAACCACAATTATTTTTTTATTTCAACAAAAACTTCCAAAAATTATACAAATATTTTGGCAATGATATACCTGTTGCCCCAGCGACTCAAGATTGAGTTATGTCGCCCCTTCGGGGCTTGTGTTGTTTGGAGACGTCTCGTGTACGTAGGGTTTCACCCTACGCTAATCTATTTCGCCCCTTCGGGGCTTTCGTTTGACAAACAATTTTGGTCAAATTGTAATCATTACCAATATTTTTTCTTTAACATGTAATTTTCGCATAATTAATCGTTAATTCGTTAAATTCATTACCAAAAACAAAATTAGTATTTGACTGCTGAAAGTATTTGCCTATATCGGTTTCACATTATTACTTCAAATTATGGCTGCGTATTGAGCGTTTTTAAGTAGATTCTTACGGCGTTTCCCACCATCTCCACGCAAGGGCGTTTCTTGTAGTATTCCTCCGTGCGCGGGGCAGGCGTGGGGTCAGACGGCTGTTGGCGGGGTGCAAGTCCCAATAACTCCGCGCAGATAAGGCTGCCGTGCTCTGCTTTGAATTGTTGCGCCAACTGCTGCACGAGCGCATAGTTCTGTTTCTTTCCCTCGGCATCGCCTGCCGTGGCGCTACCGTTCTCCAATCCTGCCAGCAGAAACATGCCGCATGCGGCGCCGCAAGTCTGACGCATGCGCCCGATACCTCCGCCGAAAGAGGCGCTCAGCCGCAGGGCTAATGCCTCGTCTTCGATACCGTATAGGTCTGCCACAGAGGCAAAGACCGACTGCGAGCAGTTGAATCCCTGCCGAAACAATGCCATTGCCCGCTCCACGCGAGCGTCTATTTCTTCTTTAGTTAGTCGTTGCATATTCAATACATTCATTTTTTGACGAGTTTCGATACTTTCCGTTGCGTTTTGGCGCGTTGCGCTTGCAAAGATAATGCTTTTTGCGGACATACGCAAATTTTTAAGGTGCTTTCAAAGTTTCTTATGCTTTATTTTTCCAAAACCTTGTGTATATCGAAAAAAAGCAGTACCTTTGCAAGCGATTGGAGAATCAAGGAACCAAGAACAAGGAACCGGGAACCAAGACCTATTACATGCAGTTCCCTACACGAAGTTCCCTACACGAAGTTCCTTACACGAAGTTCCCAACACGAAGTTCCCAACGTATGGACAATCAGCCTATCACATTCGACAAACCCCGTATCGTCCGCACCTGTATCACGGTGGCGGTATTGGTGGCGTTGTACCTGCTGATTAGGCACCTAAGCGGAGTGCTGCTGCCGTTCCTGATTAGTTTCGTGATTGCCTACATGCTGGCACCGATAGTGGATTTCTTCCAGAAGAAATGCCGTTTGCGCAATCGGGTGCTGTCGGTGATTGTGGCGCTGACGTTGGTCGTCGGTGTGATAGCAGCCGCCTTTGCCGCTCTCACGCCGATGGTCAGCAAGCAGATGACGACTCTCTCCACCAGCGTTACAGAGTACGTGCGTAATTTCAATCCCAACGACTACTTCTCCCCCCGCATGAACGAGGCTATCAAAGAAGCCGTGGCGAATCTCGATGTGCAGACCTTGCTCAAAAACCAAGACGTGCAGAAAACCATCAAAGCTCTTGTCCCGAAGTTGGGTAACTGGATTAGCAGCGGCCTCAGTTCGCTCACAGGGCTGGCGGTGGTGTTCATCTGCCTGCTGTATATTATCTTCCTGCTGATAGACTTCGAGAAGATACGCGCCAACTGGGCAACGTATATCCCCGCCCGCTGGCGTGAGCCGGTGGTGATGCTCATAGGCGACCTTGACCGCCACATGAACGGCTATTTCCGCGGACAGTCGCTGATAGCACTATGCGTGGGCATACTGTTCGCCATTGGTTTCCAGATTATCGGGTTGCCAATGGGTATCGCGATGGGGCTGATAGTGGGTGTGCTGAACCTAATCCCTTACATGCAGGCATTGGGCATACCGCCTTGTATCTTCCTCGGGTTGATACAGTCGTTTGAGACAGGTCGCCCTGTATGGGTGGTGATGGTGAGTATCGCCGCGGTGTTCATCGTGGTGCAGAGCATACAAGACTTGGTGCTGACGCCGAAAATCATGGGCAACGTAACGGGCATGGGACCGGCGGCTATCCTGCTCTGCCTGTCTATTTGGGGCGCATTGCTCGGCGTGGTAGGTATGATTATCGCCCTGCCGCTGACCACGCTCCTCGTCTCCTACTACAAGCGTTTTGTCCTCCACCTGCCGGAAGAGCAGATGACACCTGCGCGCCGCCCCTGCCGTCTCAAGACGATGGTGAGCAAATGGAAAGCCAAGAACAAGACTAAATAAATACACTATTTTATCTCCTAATAAAATTTATTCTTATGAAGAAAATGATTATCGCATGTGCTGTGGTATTAGCAGCCTGCTTGTCGTCCTGTGGCGACACCAACTATTGCTATGAGGTAACTACCACTGTAACCATTTTAGGTAATCCTACCTCCACGACTACTCACTTTTGGGGAACTTCCAATGAATTAGACGCGTACAAAGACAAACTTCTCAAGGGACAAGAAGCATTGGGTATTCCCAAGGATGCAATCGAGATTACAGCAAAGCGCACCAGCAAAAGCCAAAGCGATTGCTATTAAAAAGCAACAGATAGATAACTATCTCATCAAAATAGGACTGCCCGCGGGCAGTCCTATTTCGTATTCTATGGTTTATGCGAAACCTAACTCCTAAACACTCCACTCTCAACACTAAACACTAAACTCTCAACTATAACCCACTCTCAACTACAAGAAGAAGAGTATCATCATCTGTCCTGTGAGCACGCGTAGGAACATGGTCAATGGGTAAACGGTGGAATATGCCACGGCGGCGCGGTCGTTGACCGAGGACTGGGCGGTGGCATACGCCAATGCCGGCGGGTCGGTAGTGCTGCCTGCAATCAATCCCATGAGGGTGAAATAGTCGAGTTTGAGCCAAAGACGCCCCACCAGTGCCGCAATGAGAAGCGGCAGCAAGGTAATGATAACGCCATACCCTATCCACATGTAGCCGCCCGCGAGCAGGGTCGGCACAAAGGTCTTGCCTGCGCCGAAGCCCACTGCCGCAAGGAACATGGCGATACCTATCTCGCGAATCATCAGGTTGGCGCTACTAGTCGTGTAGGTAACGATATGCCATTTGGGTCCGAAGTAACCCAGCAGAATAGCGATAATGAGCGTACCGCCTGCGAGTCCGAGTTTGAAAGGCTGAGAGAGACCGGGCAGCATAATAGGCAGCATGCCCAATGCTACGCCGATACCTATACCGCAGAAGATGGCAGCAAGGTTCGGCATATCGAGGCGCTTGGTGGAGTTGCCCACGTATTTTGCCACTTTCTCCACGTCTTTCTCTTCGCCCACAACGGTCAGTCGGTCGCCCAACTGCAAGTATAGGTCGCGGGTAGCCAACAGTTCAATACCCGCGCGGCGGATGCGTGTAATGCTGACATGGTAGATAGCGCGGATATTGAGTTCGCCGATACGCTTGCCGTTGAGTTCGGAGCGCGTAACGGTGATGTGTTTCGACACGAGGTGCGCCGTCTGTTTGTCTTGCTCCGGCAGCGTGGTCTGCTCTCCCAAGAGGAGCACACTCTTCTCGTGGTCGGCATCGGTAACCACCCGCACGCGGTCGCCGCAGTGCAAGACGGTATTCACATCGGGCATCTCATCCTCGCCGTCGGGATGCACTAAACGGCTGACAATCAGTTTCATATTGCACAGGTGCCCGAGGTCTTTGATGAGCGTGCCTTCCACCTGCGGGTTGGTAAGCGTGATGTCAATGAACTCTATCTCTTTCTGCGTGCCCTTCTCCGCCTCTACACGGGCTTCTTCCTTGTCGAGTTTGATACGGAACACCCAACGCATGAGCATCAGTACGAAGATGATACCTACCACGCCAAGGGGGTATGCCATCGCGTAGCCGCTGGCGATGTCGGGGTTAGCCACGCCGCGCATGTCGGCATACGCCTGCTGCGCCGCACCGAGACCGGGCGTGTTGGTAACAGCACCGAAGAGGACACCGGTCATAGTAGCGATGTCCACACCGCTGACAAGGTGAATCACATAGGCGGTAACGCAGCCCAAGAGGACGATGCCCATCGCCAACAAGTTCAGTTTGAGTCCGCCCTTTCCGAAAGAGGAGAAGAACGACGGACCGACTTGCAAACCAATAGAATAGACAAAGAGGATAAGTCCGAAATCCTTGGCAAACGACTCCACCTGCGGGTCGAGGTGCATACCGAAATGGGAGAAGGCAATCGCCACGAAGAGAATCCAAGTAACGCCCAGCGTGATACCCTTGAACTTCAACTGATTACCCAAGAATACACCCAGCGCAATGGCCAACGTAAGCACGAAGATGGAGTGTGCAATGCCCGCGCCAAAGAACAAATCATGAAACCAAGACAACATGTGATTTACGATTTACAATTTACGAGTTACAAATTATATTATATGCAGATGCTATATGGAGCACTCAACCATAAACTCTCAACACTAAACAACAAGTTTGATTCTTTACGTATTTGTAGGATGCATCATTGTGCCATCCAATTTTGATCAAACCATTGTCTACGTTTTTTCCATTGCTCTGCGGCTTGCAGTGCATGTGATTTGAAAACATCAAAATCCATAGTAATAGGATAAATACGCTTATTCTCGTTTCTTGCAGAAAGGACATACATTCCGTGCCATCCGTTTTCGGGGAACTCATCAGAACCTCCGTTAATCATGCTTACGAATTTCGGCAAACGTAAGAAATCCCCATCCAGAACAAAAACAACGCTCCAGAAGAAAGATTGCATAGCATGAATAGAAGGTTCTCTATCTCTTGTAACGCGGTCTCGAATACTTGTTTTTGCTTGAATACATCCAAAACAATACTTCTTACTATCTATGCTCAGAATGCCATATAGGTCAAAGATATTAGCCTTTATTTGCTCTTTGAGCCAACTGATATCTCTCGGCTCATTAGCCAATTCATCTGCCTTAATCAGTGTGTTTAAGTCGCGTTGCAAGATAACTTGTATTTCGGTACCATGCAAAGCGACTGAGGCTAATTCTTTAATCATTTCTTCAAAAGCATGTCCACTTGCTTTTTTCCAACTTTGGTCAGCACTGATAACTTTGTTGATTGTATCTAAGTCTGCAATACCAGATTTTCGGAAAAGATGTGCTCTATATATTGCACTCCATAAATCTGCTACTGATTGATTCGGAAACTTCTTCAATGCTTTTACAAAAGTTAGACGAATAGCAGACTTTTGCGCATCCCTATCAAAATCATCGTACAATTTAGGGGATATATCTCCCTTATGTTCATTTTCACACGCCTGAAAACAACGATTATATTCTTCTTGGTAGGTATCAAGACAGAATTGGTAGTATGTATCTTTCATATCAATCATTGGTATCGAAAATATGTTTTATTTGCACTCCCCAAGCATAGGATAATAACGGAGGTACCGCATCTCCAATTTGTTCATACTTATCTTGCACTGTTCTATCAATGTGCGGAACAATATAAGGTCCACCGACAAAGTTGTACGAATCAGGGAACGATTGCAACCGTGCACACTCTCTTACCGTCAAAGCCCTATCATAGAGCGGGTGTACGAATTCATCCAAGCAGTGGCTTGTAACGGTCGGTGCAGGTTCGTTGTTAATAAGTCTAAAATTTCGTTTGATGAACATTTTGCGGGGAAGTACTCTTTCTTTCTGCAATTTTTCTCTTTCTTCGCCCTGAAAGCGTTCAAATAGTGTTTTCAGGCTATCTCCTTGTTTGAGCAACGCAAACCGCTTGAGCGTACAGTCTCGGTGTTTCATGGGCATGTGGTTCAAGATTCCAGTTGCACTCATGTTTTCCCGATGCCAAAAAGTGTCATTGCGCATAAGTTGCTCAAAATCGGAGTGTTGCTCCGTATATATTTTTCCCTCTTGATTCGAATTAGCAATGACATTTGGTAGCCCTGCAAATGCTTGTTCAACCGTTACAAGTGGTTTATCAATGGATTTCGGCGGTTGTAGTTTCCATTCAGGATAGCGGCATGCAAGTATGAAGAAGCGGTTTCTTTTTTGTGGAACTCCATATTTAGTGGCATCCAAAACGACCTCTATATAGTTTCCATACCCTGCTTGTGTCAGTTCTCTTTTAAGAATATCAACAATGAGTTCTCCTTTGTTCTTTTCTTCTCGTTTAGATGTGATGGCAGGTACATTCTCAAAGAGAATCATTTTTGCATTGGAAATTTGTGCGATTCTGATACCCTCACGGAAGAGAAATTGTCTGTCATCATAGAAAGAGCGAGAGGTGTTTCCTGCCGTAGAGAAAGTTTCACAGGGCATTCCTGATGTTACCACATCAACACCATTTTGTGGTATGTATGGAAGTATATCCTCTTTGGTTACTTTTCGAATATCGGAGTGTATGACATGTACTTCGGGATGGTTAGCAGTATATGTTTGACAGCAACTTTTGATATATTCTATAGCAATCAATGTCTGCAAACCTGCAGCATGAAATCCCGTACAAATACCTCCGGGACCTGCAAAACAATCAATGTGAGTAAGTTTTCCTTGTTGTAGTCTTAAATCTCCTTGGTTGAAGATATTTGTGTTAGTGAGGTCTATAGCACTATCTTCAAGAGCAGAAAGATTTGTATCCGTGAAGGTATCCCATATTTGCAGCCGATGTGGTTGATAGTGGTCATAGAGTTGTTTGACGAATTGCAGTTCAAAGACAATGCGTAGGTCATTTGGGTCATTGTCTTGTTCTCCCTCGCGTTTAGTGCCGACTCGTGCAATTTTAATCAAATAGAGGTCTCTTATCCCATAAAAATCAAGTTTGCATTGTTTTCCAATATAGGGTATGAAGTAGTATAACTTATTGAGTGCAATCGTGCTTGGAAATTTTTTGCCTGTATAATATACTTTTGCAGATCGGTCTAAGAAATGCAGTATATTATCTTTTTTGACATTGCAAATAAGGACATTCTTAGAGAAGTCCAGTTCTTCGCATTGTTGTGCATCCGTTTGATTGCTAACAATTTGTCTCGGATAGTCTTGTTGAAGACTAAAAAGGTCTAATTCAGGAATGTGTTGTATGTACTTTCTTGAGGGCATAGTCTATACCATATTCGGGGGTGCAAAGGTACTGCTTTTTTCTGAGATACGCAAGTTATTGGCGGCATTTCTAATAGAGAGTGCATATTTTTACCTCTTTTATGGTGCGGTATAGAGACCTCACCTCCTTGACCTACCCCGCACCCCTAACCCCCTCCCCGAAGTTCACCCCACTGCATTTTACTTGTGGGGACACCAATCGCGGGGCAGGGGAGTTGTTTGGAGACCGCAACTCCTTTATGGGCTATCGGTCTTGGAAACGGGAAGTCAGGTCGGCGAGGACGGTGCCTGTGGCGCGGTCTATGCGATAGAAGCGCTGGTTCGTTTGCTTGCTTTTCAGTGCTCCCAAGGCTTCGATATAGGGACCAACTTTGATATAATCGAAGGCTTGTCGCAGGGAGGCAGGCAGATGTTGCCACGTGAAGCCCGTGTACCACGCCGTGCGCAGACGGTGGCAGGCATGGACATGGTCTGCAAGCAGGTGCAACGCGTCTGTATCGGCGTCGCCTCCCATGAACGCTACGCAAGTGATGTAGGGATAACGCGCGATGAGCATATCCAGCACCTGCGCGGTCAGCACCTCGCCTTGGTCAAGCCATAGTTGGGGACTATGACACCCGAGGCAATGGTGCGGACAGCGGCTTATATTGAGCGCCAAGGTGGTCTCGTCAGGTACCTCCTGGAAGACTATGTCGTAATCGAGGAAACGCAATTTTTAATTAAGAATTTTGAATTAAGAATTAAGAGGGCGTATTGCATCTGGGGACGCGGGCGTCCCGCCCGCGGTCAAGGCAGAGGCCTTGGTTGCATCAACACTGCTTACACACGCAGTTCGTTCCGAACTGTCCGCAGGCGAGACGCCTGCGTCCCCAGTAACGTTCTTCGCGTAGTAGCGGCGGGCGGCTTCCTGCTGGCGAGGCTCGGAGAAATTGCTGATTCGCTTCAGGTAGCCGATGATACGCGTGAGATAATCCACATTCTGACTGCCGCAGACGGGACATTGGTGCAGGTAGCGCTTGTCTATATGCCCGCAATCGTTGCAAGCCGTATTGGGGATGTTGAACGTGAAGTAGTTGGTACCCTCCTGCGCCGCCACACGGAGGAGGTTGCGATACTGGGGCTGCGAGAGGTGCTCCTCCAAGTTGCAATGCAGCGCAGAGCCGCCCGTGAGGTGCTCTACATACTTCCTGCCGTGTAGGCGGAACTTGTCAAGCACGTTGAGCGAGGTGTCTTCCACGATGTAGAAATAACTGTTGTAGCAGTCTCGCGGCACGACATAGCCGTCTTCCCTATCCCACTTGGCATGCTTCACCCCGACATTCTCGGCGGGAATCATCTCGCAGTTGAAGAGAATCTCCTTGGAGCGATACGCCTTGTTGAGGCGCTCTATCGTGCCGAGCACCGTCTGCACGAAGGTCTCGTAGCGGGGATTATCGTTGATGGGTATGCCTAAGAACTCCGCCGCCTCCACCATGCCGTTCACGCCGATGGTCAAGTACTGGCGGCTAAGGTTGATAAAGCCCGAGTCGAAGAGGGGAAGCATGCCCTGTTGCTGCAGTTGTTTGAGGTTCTCGTTGTAGGCAAGTTGCACCTTGTGCATGAGGTCAACCACCTCCTCTATATATTGTTGGTAAGGGATATGGTTGCGCACGGCGTATTGCACGGCGCGATTAAGGTTGATGGTCAGCACACTCTTGGAGCCCGTGCTGACTCCGCCCGCGCCGAGGGTGTAGGAGAAGCCGTTGTCGGTGATTTCGTTGCGCAGGCGGCAGCAGGAGGCGAGCGAGTCGGCATTGTCGCTCAGGTAGGTGAAGAAAGAGTGCCCCTCGGCGTACATCTGCGCGGTGAAGTCGGCATACTCCTTGTCTTTCACATCGCCGTCCTCGCTGAGCAGCGCCATTGTCTCCACGGGAAACGTGAGTACGGCGCGGGTACGCTCGGCATTGAACCAGCGCATGAAACGCTTCTGCAACCAGTTGAGCGAGTCCCAATGCGGGCGCTCGCCGTTCGGGAAACGGAACTCGCCGAAGATACTCTCGAAATAGTAGCGGTCGTAGTAACTGATATTCCAGAAGACGGACTGGAAGTTGCGGGCACCCGAAGGCTGGTTGATGGAATAGACTACCTGCTGGAAACAGTCGGTGATGACCTTGTCTATTGTGCGCTTTTTCTTCGATAAGTCCACCACTTCGTCCGCACGCAGGTAGTAGTCGTCGCCGTACTCTTGTTCGATAAAGTAGTTCATGTACATGAGGAACTCAGGCGTAGCACAAGCGCCTGACAACATAGAGGAGACCATGAAGACCATGTTGATGAACCCGCCGCAGAAAGACTTGAGGTTGGTGGGTGCGGTAGCGTTGCCGCCGATGGGCTTCGTACCTTCCAGCAGCCAAGGATACATGGTAATGCTGGCGCAATAGTTGGCAAGAGAGGTCTCGTCGTTCTTGTAGATGAAGTGCTGCTTGAGCAGGGTGATGTATTTGTCCGCCAACTCCTTGCCGTACATCTTCTCTATGCGGTCGCAGAGCATGCGGCGATTGAGGCGGATGTAATTGCTCTTGGGCAGTTCACCGATGAGCGTGGCGATGTTCTTCTTCTCCACATTGGCGTTGGCGTCGTACTTGCTGCCCGTAGCGGCGTTGGTGGCGGAGCAGTAGTGGATGAGGAAGTCGAGTTTCTCCAAGGTCTCGCGGTCTTTGGTATGGCGGTAGCGGTAAATCATATAGTTCTTCGCCACCGTGTAGTAGTGCTCCGCCATGAGCGCTACTTCCACTTGGTTCTGGATTTCCTCAACGCTTATGCCGCTGTGAATACGAAGGCGCGATAGCAAAACGGAAAGGGTTTCTTCCGTGGCAAACGTGCCTGATGCGATGAATGCCTTCGAGATGGCATTCTTAATTTTGTCGATAGAGAAAGGCTCCTGCTTCCCGTCTCGCTTGATGATGTAAGTGTCCATGATTTAACAATTTGGCTATTTTACTGTTTGACTATTTTACTATTTGACAATAGTACTGATGCGTTAACTTTTCGAACTCTCATTCACGTAAACTCGAAAAAAGAATTATATACAAAAACGCTCAATAATACTTGACAAAAACAAACAAAAACCTATTTATTCAACAAATATTCTATTTGACAATTTACTATTTTACAATTACCAAAAACTAAATTACTCCTTGACTGCTGGAAGCATACACTCATAGCAAATTCAAATCAAATAAGGAAATCAAAGAATCCCCCATAATTTATTGTGTACTAATACTTTATAAAATATCTGATAGAAGCAAACGCATCACTAATAATTTGACAATGTACTATTTGAGTATAAAAACAAACGTTCCGCCTACTCTTTCGAGTAAGCGGAACGTATATGCCTATGCGCTGACTTTCTTTGGGACGGGAAACACTCAACTCTCAACCCTAAACACTCAACCCTAAACCCAAAACTATCATCCTCCACCCTTATAGCCTATTCGTTCACGCTTCATTCCTCGAAAGCGGTTGCTGAACGGAACAATAGGCAGGTCTTCTGACTTATCCTATTTCGCCTCCTTCCCAATAAGGTTGTCCCCTATCAGTGGATTTTTGCGAAAGACACCTCGGTAGTTTCTTATTTCAAGTATCAAGTTGCAGGAAACAAGCTACTCCATGGTGCGGACTTACAGCAGCGGGTCTGTTACGGATTCTCACCGTATTCCCTTTTCAATCAGGGCGTTACTCCTGATACCTACTATTCGTTTCTAAAACTGGATGCAAAGGTACTACATTTTTTTGAGATACACAAATAATTATCGCAAAAAAAAATAGCACGCCGTCAATAGAGCATTTGCTCGTTTTCTTCCACTCCGTACACCTCGCGATGGATAGTTGCTTTCACACGCGCAAAGTCTCTCGTTGGATCAAGACTTCCTCTCACCATAAGGAGCATAGGCAGCGGCGTATCTTCGGGGCGGTAAGGAGGTTGCTGATAGGCACAATCGCGCCAAAGTGCGAACCCGTTGCGCTCATAGAAAGCGATGCGGCGTCGCGAGAGCTCGTCGGTCGGCATCTCTACCTCCAAGACGAAAGGCAAGGGAACGTTGAGTGTTGAGCGTTGAGAGCTGAGAGTTGTATGTTGAGAGTTGAAAGTTGAGCGTTGAGTGTTGAGAGTTAAGAGATGATTATCAAGAGCAGATAGTATCTTTGCCCCATATCCCTTGTTTCGGCAGGAAGGGTCGGTCGCCAAATGCTCGCCATAGCAGAAATCGCCGAAGTGCCAATAGGTGATGAAGCCTACCGCTTTCCCATCGTCCTCTGCCAGCAGACAATGGAAGTTAGTACGCATGTCCGTATTGTAACGCTGCGCATCGGTGTCTCGCCGCTCGTTGCGGGGGAAAGAATCAAGCCATAACCGTTCCAACCACGAATAAGCCGCATCGGATGTGTGGATTTCTCGAAGAGTAAACATAATATCCGTTCTCCGTTATTATATCCGTTCGAGGTTGTTGAGCGGCATCCAGCCTTCGTTGTTGCCCACGCGGATGTTGCACCATGTGCCGAGCGTCTCGCGAATCTCCACTTTTGTGCCCTCGTGGACGGTGAAGAGGTCCGTGCCCGAGCGGTCGGGCGACGACTTGGCGTTGACGATACCCTGCGTGATGACGGCTTCCGCGCGGGCGGCGTCGCGGCGGTGAAGAGAGGTGGCATTCGCACCGCTCCAGATGCTGAAAAGCAGCGCAATCCAACCGATGTAGAAAGCGGTCTTGCGCAGCCATGTCTCGTGCCCGAGCAGGAACACCATCGCACCCGCAAGGAACAGGATGAATAACCCGATGCTGAGCCACAGCCAGGTGTTCTCCGCCAGCAGGTTGCGGAAGGCTTTTGCCCAGTTGCTCAGGAAGAACGCCTGCGTGTCGGAGATGTTGTCGATAATCTTAGATTGGGCAAATTCAAGGTTGTACTTCGCGTCTTTGTAGTTGGGCTTGAGCCGCAGTGCCCGCTCGTAGGCGAGGATAGACTGCGCCAACTCCCCTTGCTTGAAGCAGGCGTTGCCCAAGTTGTATTGCAGCAACGCCAGCGCCTCGCGGTTGCTCTCCGCGGGGTACTCGGCGATGAGGGCACGGTATGCCTCGGCTGCTTGCGCATATTCCCCTTCGGCATAGAGTGCGTTGGCATCGGCAAAGGTGGTCTGCGCCGATACCGGGCAGAGAACAAGGAACGACAAGAGTAAGGCACAAGACCCCCTCCGGCTCCCCCTACAAAGGGGGAGAGTGTGAAAAATATGTTTTAGGAATTGAAGCATTTTAGTGTCAGTGGTTAGTGGTTAGTGGTCAGAGCATGCGCACTCATAATTCATAATTCATAATTCATAATTCGTAAATCCCTTTCAGGCTTTGCTCTCAAGTTGGTCGATTATCTCCGTGGCAGCGGTGTACAGTTGCTCTTTGCTCTGTGCGGCGGCAGGTGCATAGCGGGCAAACTCCGCATCAGACAGCACGCGATTGACCTCGGCGATGATGTCTTCGCCCACGCCTTTCCCGCGCAGGATGGAGGCGATATTGTCCTTGTTGAGGTCTGCCGTCGGCACGCTCAGTCGGTCGCTCAGGTACATCCAGAGTGCCCGCTCAATCTCCGTGTAGAACGCCTCGCTGTTGTTGGTCTTCATCAGTTGCGCTGCTTTCTTCAGTCGCTTTTGCGCCACTTTGTTCGCCCGCTTCGAGCGCACACGCGTGATGTCGGCATTCTCCTTGATGCGCTTGTGGAAGACGGCAAAGAGCAGGCAAGCGATGAGCAACGGCAACACATACCCCGCCCACGCATACTGCCACACCGGCGGGGCGGAGGGATTAGCCGGCTTGGCTGCCGCCAGTTCGCCCGTGTAGATGTAGCGGATATCCGTGCCGAGGGTCTTGATGTCCTCTTTGTTCACGTAGTTGTTCACCACGGGAGTGCCCGCCTCATCGCCCGTGCCGCGCTGCACGTGCAGGGTATATTCGGGCGTGGAGAGCGTCTTGTAAGCGTCCTCCTGCGTGTCGTAGTAGGCAAAAGTAATCGGCGGGATGGTGTACTCGCCGGCAGCGCGCGGGATAGCCAGATACTCGATGGTCTTGCTGCCGGACATGCCCGCCGCGGTGGCTTTGAAGTTGTTGCTCACCTTCGGGTCATAGGGCTCAAAGCCTTCGGGCCAGTCCACGGTCGGGGTCTTGAGCAACTTCATGTTGCCCGTGCCTTGGATGGTGAGTCTCAGCGTAACCGCTTCGTTCGCCTGCATCTCGGTCTGCGAGATGTTCGACGAGAGGGTGAAGTGCCCCACGCCGCCGGCAAACCCTGCGGGTTTTCCCTTGGGCAACGCCTCCACGTGGATGGTCGCACCCGGGGCTTTAAGCGTCTTGGTTACGTTGGTGTAGGTGCCGAAGAAATCATCAAAGATACTGCGCACCTGTGCGCGAGTCTGCACACGGAGCACCGCCTCGAAGGTGGCAGGGTCTATCTGTATGTCGCCCGCGTGCTGGGGGTAGAGCAGCGTGCAGTAGAGCACTGCCGTCTGGTAGTTTCTGCCGTTGTAGTGCTCCAATTCGGTCTGGATGTCGCCCTGCTCCAAGTCTTGTTTCAGGAAGCCCGTGAACTCCGGTATCTTCGTGTTGTTGGTGAACTGCGCCACGTCCACGCCTGCAAAATAGAGTTTGTACGAGAGCAAGATGGCTTCCTGCTCGTGGACGCGCGTCTTGCTGACGATGGTGCGGATGAAGAGGTTCTCTGAGGTGATACTCCCATCGGAGGCGGCTTGGTTCTTGGCTCCTTGTTCTTGGCTCTTGGCTCCTTGTCCTTGGCTCGTGGTCCCTTGCTCATCGGGCGGCAGGACGGTGATACGCACACCGTTGGATTGGTAACGTTCGCCGCTCACCTTGATGTCGGCGGGAGGTATGGTGAAAGTGCCTTCGCGCTGCGCCAACAGCGTATAGGTGTAGGTCTGCGTGTAGGTGGATGTGCGCTTGCCGTTGACGAAAGTGGTAGAACTGGACGAGGAAGTGTAGGGACCTGCCAACACTTCAAAGTCCGCCATCTCGGGTGCTTTCAAGTCGCGCGCACGCTGATTGACGGTGTAGGTGAGTTGAAAAGGTCTGCCCACGATGACTTGGGCAGGCGCTTGTGCGCGAAACTCCACCGCATCGTCTGCCATAACAGGGAGAAGCACCGTGCATAGCGCACAGTGCAACAAAAATAGTATTTTAGCCGTTTGTTTCATATTACCAATCTTTCTCTACGCGGCGTTTGGTGCCTTGTTGGCGTTGTAGTTTCTCTTGGGTCTCTTGCTCGTCTTGTTCAAGGGCTTGCAGAATCTGCTCGGCGGTCTCTTTGTCCATCTTCTGCTCTTGCTCCTGTGGCTCGGATTGTTGCTGTTGCTGCTGTTGTTGCTGCTCTTGCTCTTGTTGTTGATTCTGTTCTTGGTTCTGCTGTTCTTGCTGCTGCTGTTGCTCTTTCTGTTGTTGCTGTTGGTCTTTCTGATTCTGCTGCTGATTTTGCTGTTGTTGCTGCTGTTGCTGTTCTTGCTGTTTCTTCAACATCTCCATGGCTTTCACGAGGTTGTAGCGCGTGTCATCGTCCTTGGGGTTGTTGCGCAGGGCTTCTTTGTATGCCTCGATGGCTTTCTCGTATTGCTCTTGCGCAAAGAATGCATTGCCTAAGTTGTGGAAAGTGGCAGCCCTGTTGGCTTTTTCCTCTTTCGGAAGCAACGACGCGGCTTTCTCGAACTCCGCTTGCGCCTCGGGGTATTTCTCCTGTCGGAAAAGGGCGTTGCCTAAGTTGTAGTGCGCCTCAAACGATTCACTGTTTTGCTCTATGCCGCGACGATACTCCACCTCGGCGGCGGTATAGTCTTGCTTCTCATACTCCTTGTTGCCGCGGAACACTTTGCCTGCCTCCTTCTGCGCATACAGCGGACTCGCCGCCGTCAGCAGCAAGAAAGATAAGCATAATATGTTGATAATCTTCTTCATAGGGCTATTTAAAGTCTCCCTTTAAGGGAGATTTAGAGGGTCTTTCAAAGATATTGATTCGTGTGAGCGATTTGTTCTTGCGGTTGAAGATAAAGAAGTCGATGATGAGCACCAGCAATGCCAGCAGGGCAAAGGTCTGGAACTGCTCGTTGTAGTCGGTGAAGACCTGCGTCTCCAACTCTGCGGTGGCGAGGGTGTCGAGTTCTTTCTCAAGGGTACGCATGGCAGTGTTGGTGTTGTCGCAGCGGACGTAGATACCATTGCCTGCCTGCGCTATCTCGCGGCACATGTCTTCGTTCAAGCGCGACACTACCACATTGCCCTGTCTATCTTTGCGGAAGTCGTTGGTGCCCGGGATGGGAATCGGTGCCCCTTCGGGCTTGCCGATGCCAATCACAATCACCTTGATACCCATCTCTTTGGCGCGTGTCGCCACCGCCACGGCATCGTCTTCGTGGTTCTCACCATCGGTGATGAGCACAATCACTCGTCCTGCGTCCGTCTCCTCGCCGCCGAAAGCGCGGATGGAGGTGGAGAGCGCATCGCCGATAGCCGTGCCTTGGGTCTTGATAAGGCTCGGGTCAATGGCAGAGAGGAACATCTTTGCCGAGACGTAGTCGCAAGTGATAGGCAGTTGGGTGAAGGCTTCGCCGGCAAACACTACTAAACCGACCTTGTCGTCCACCATCCGGTCTATCATCTTGCTCAACATCTGCTTGGCTCTGTCGAGACGGTTAGGCACCACGTCCTCCGCCATCATCGAGTTGGATATATCGAGGGCGATAATCGCCTCTATACCTTGCCTTTTGCGGGTCTCTTCGCGTTGTCCGTATTGCGGACGCGCCACGGCAATACACAGCAGCACATACGCTACCATCAGCAGGCTGAACTTCACTGTAGGACGCACGCGCGACGCATTGGGCATCAGCGCCTCCACCAGCGCAGGGTCGCCAAACGCCTCCAACCGGCGGCGCTTCCGACGCGCATACAAGATATACGCTACCACCATCACCGGCACCCCTGCCAGCAACCATAGCATGTCTATATTGGCAAAACGAAACATATATTATTTCACTAGTGTCCACTAAAAAATCAAGAAATGTTTCCTGAGTTATTGAAAATTAG